>CAZBCF010000005.1:44223-45485 GCA_964490435.1 uncultured Bifidobacterium sp.
GCTGGATATACAGCAGGAGTCTACGCGGGACGAGCGCAATTACAGCCACTTCTCTACGAGGGATCAGTTACCGCCGGTGGTGCTTTGATGAATACCACCGATGTTGAGAATTTTCCGGGCTTTCCTGAGGGAATCATGGGGCCTGATCTTATGGATGCGATGCGCAAGCAAGCAGCGCGATTCGATGTCGACATCGTCACCGACGATATCGTTGACATGCAACTTACCGGTGATATTAAAGTGCTCAAAGATGGCGCTGGCAATGAGATTCGCGCGCGCGCAGTAATACTCGCAACCGGATCTGCATATCGCGAAATCGGACTTGTAAACGAAAAGCGACTTTCTGGTCGCGGTGTCTCGTGGTGTGCCACATGCGATGGCTTCTTCTTTCGAAATCAAGTAATTGCAGTAGTAGGCGGTGGTGATAGCGCTATGGAGGAGGCAAACTTCCTGACTCGCTTTGCAGAAAAAGTCATCCTGATACACCGACGCGATACTTTGCGCGCTTCTAAGATCATGGCCGATCGAGCAAAGGCCAATCCAAAAATTGAATTCCTATGGAACAACGAGGTTATTGACGTGCTCGGGGACGAGAAAGTGACGGGCTTGAAACTTCGCAACACTGTTAATGGCAGCGAAAGCTCTCTTGATGTAACAGGTTTATTTGTTGCCATCGGGCACGACCCGCGTAGCGAATTGATTAAAGGACAGGTCGAGCTCGATGCCGAGGGGTACGTGATTGTCGGTGGCGCTGGGCGCGCCGGCACTGCCACCAATCTCAAGGGAGTCTTTGCGTGTGGTGATTTAGTGGACCACACTTATCGCCAGGCCATCACTGCCGCCGGCTCTGGTTGCGCAGCTGCACTAGATGCTGAACGATTCCTAGCCGGGCACTAGAGTTTTCGCAAGAGAGATTGCAAGAGAGATCACGAGAAAAGAGAAAATATGGGAGCGACAAAAGCAGTAACGACCGCAACATTCGATGCTGAGGTATTGAAGAGCAGCACTCCGGTGTTGGTTGATTTTTGGGCTGAATGGTGTGGCCCTTGCCGCGCTGTAGCGCCTATCCTTGAGGAAATCGCCTCGGAACACTCTGCCAAGCTCAAGATTGTTAAGCTAAATACCGATGAAGAGAGCGCGATTGCCATCAAATATGGGATTAGTTCGATCCCCACGATGAATCTCTTCGTCAACGGCCAAGTCGTGAAAACTATCGTCGGCGCTCGGCCAAAGCCTGCAATCATGAAGGAACTCGAAGGTTT
>CAZBCF010000005.1:45585-50144 GCA_964490435.1 uncultured Bifidobacterium sp.
GGAGCATTGATGCGTGGAGATGATGTCACGACCCTCCAACAACGACTCACTGAGATGGGATTTGATTGTGGTCGAATTGATGGCATCTACGGATCCCTTACTGAATCTGCGGTAAAGGAATTCCAACGACAAGTGGGAGTCTCTGCAGATGGAATCGTTGGTGTTGGTACATACAAAGCGCTGATTCGATTGACTGGAACGGTCAAGGGCGGTGCACCATCGAGCCTTCGAGATGAATATCTCGTTCGTCGACGCGGGCCAGCGCTCAGCGGAAAAGTGGTCGTTCTTGACCCAAGTTTTGGTGGTAGCGCGAAGGGATGTGAAGCCTTCGGTTTACACGAAGCGCAAATCGTTCTCGACGTCGCTCAACGATTAGAAGGACGCCTTAGCGCACTGGGTGTACGCACCTTTCTTACTCGCGGCAAAGAAACTAATCCTTCGGAGAGCGAACGAATCGACTTTGCTAATAAGAGTGGTGCCGATTTAGTCATCTCACTTCACCTTGAGCATCATCCGAATGCGTTCGCTTCAGGGGTCGCTACTTATTACTATGGCAGCGAGGCTCATGAAGTTCACTCGGTCGTTGGCGAAAAGCTAGCCACGCTCATCCAACGCGAGATATCAGCGCGCACTGATCTCATCAATTGCCGTACCCATGCTCGAACGTGGGAGTTGCTCCGTTTAACTAAGGCGCCTGCAGTCCGGGTCGACCTTGGTTACCTGAGCAATGAATCCGACGCCACCAAACTCGCACGCGCAGCGTTCCGCGATACCCTCGCCGAAGCGCTCGTCGTTGCGATTCAACGCCTCTACCTAGCAGTCGAAGAAGATGCCGCGACTGGCACGCTCTCTATTGCAGATCTTCGTAAAGCTGGCTTACGTAAATAGTGGTAGCGAGAGTCAATAGCCCTTTGTCTTAGCCCCTCATTGAGCAGGGTAAAGTTCACCTATGTCGAAATTGGTTCCACACGAAGAGAATCTCACCGCTCGTTATGCCGAGCGCGCTGCTCGGATGGTGCCGAGTGAGATTCGCTCTCTCTTCGCAGTTGCCTCTCGACCTGAAATAGTCTCACTCGCTGGCGGGATGCCCAATCTCTCTGCGCTGCCGATGGAAATGATGGCCGATGTTGTCAAAAAACTTATCCTCGACAACGGCCAAGAGGCGCTCCAATATGGCAGTGGCCAAGGTCACCCACGTCTTCGTGAACAGATTTGCGAGATGATGGCGCTCGAGGGCATCCGCGCCAAAAGTGATGATGTTGTCATCACTACCGGTTCACAAGCGGCACTTGATCTCATCACCCGTATTTTCATCGATCCAGGTGATGTCATCCTGGTTGAAGCGCCTTCGTATGTTGGCGCGTTGGGCGTATTTGCACAATATCAATCTCAAGTCGTTCATATCGCCATGGATGACAAAGGTTTGATTCCGAGTGCACTCTCTGAGGCAATCACGAAAGTGCGCCTTGCGGGTGGCAAAATTAAATTCCTCTATTGCATCCCGAATTTCCAAAATCCTTCTGGTGTCACCATGCCGGCAACGCGACGAAGCGAGATTCTCGATATTTGTCGTGAAGCAGAGATTTTTGTAGTTGAAGATAATCCCTATGGGTTACTTGGTTTCGATGGTCCTGTGCCAAATGCTATGCGCGCTGAAGACCATGAAAATGTCATCTACCTTGGTTCTTTCTCCAAAACAATCGTTCCTGGACTGCGAGTTGGTTGGGCGCTCGTGCCACAAGGAGTTAAGGAGAAATTAATCATCGCAAATGAATCATCGGTCTTGTGTCCTTCGAATTTCGCACAGTTAACAATCTCCAGCTACTTGGCCCATGAACCGTGGCGCGATCAAATTGCCTCTTTTTGTTCACTATACAAAGAGCGACGCGATGCGATGTTAGAAACACTTGATGCACACTTCCCGGCGAGCGCGACCTGGACTAAACCAAAGGGCGGCTTCTATGTATGGGTTACCCTGCCCCCTGAGATCGATACCAAAGCGCTAGTGCCGCGCGCTATTGCCGCGAAGGTCGCATACGTCCCCGGCACTGCTTTCTACGCAGATGGATTTGGTAGTTGGCAGATGCGTTTGTCTTACTGTCATCCAACTCCAGAACGAATTCGCAAAGGCGTTGCCGCCCTAGGAAGTGTCGTGAAAGAAGAGATTGCCCGCCGAGGTGGCGGAGGAGCAAAAGCCGTTAAGTAACTACCCTATGAAGTAGTTATCGAGCTTTCCTGCGATTGGGAGCGTGACCTCGAAGCACATCCCGCCGTATCTATCGTTGTTAGCATCAAAGGCAAACTCTGGTTGATAGTGGTCTTGGGCCGAGGTGATAAAGAGGGTTTTAAGATCCGCGCCTCCGAAGGATGGGCATGTAGTCAACGCGGTAGGGGATTGAACAATATTGAGCACTTCACCATCAGGTGAGTAATTTCGAACCTGACCGCATCCCCAGAAGGCAACCCACAAGTTCCCCAGTGAATCAGTACACATCCCATCAGGCACTCCGGTCACATCGCTCACATCGATTGCTGGAAGCTCACGGACAATCTCACCTTTTGCAGGGTCGAACTGATAACGCGAGACCGCTCGCAGCGCTGAATCAATGTAATACATCGTGGTGCCATCGAGAGACCAATCGATACCGTTAGATATCTGCACTCCTTGACGGTGCGTGGATGACGTGAAGTGCTTATCAAATCGCCGCAAATCTCCCGCTTTCGAACCCTCAACTGCCTCAGCGACGCCAATCCAGAGACAACCACAGGGATCGACAGCTCCGTCGTTAGTCTGGCCGACCTTTCGATCAATATGCATATCAATCTCTTGTGTGATGGAGAAATTCTCATCAAGAGTTGCCAGGCGATCTCCTAGTGCAATCACATATCCGCCTGACTTACGTTTCCCGACATAGCTGACGAAATCCCCGACTCGATGCGGGATAATTTCCTTACGTGTCGGGTCATACTCCTTGATGAAGCCATCGAGTACATCCACCCATAAGAAACTCTTACGTCTCTCATCCCACAACGTGCCCTCACCCAAACCAGACTTTGACCCGGCAATCGGGGTTGCTTCGTAATGTGCCATGACTATCCTTCTATCTCTTCGATGATGCGACGTAAATCCTCACCTGAGGCGAACTCAATGATGATCTTGCCATTACTCTTGCCCGTTGCTTTATCGATTGTCACCCGAGTATTGAGAAAATCTCCAAGCTCTTCGGCAAGTTCTGCTAATTCTGGAGAGATACTCTTGCCCTTGCCCGTTGCGCCTCTCTTCTTCCCACCTTTAACGCCCACTGAGATGATCTCTTCGACGGCGCGCACGCTCAGACCTTCAGTGACGATTCGATGTGCCAATCGCTCCATTGCGCCAGAATCGCCCAACGCAAGTAGCGCGCGTGCATGACCAGCCGATAAAACGCCCGCTGCCACTCGTCGTTGCACGCTAGGAGGAAGTTGAAGCAGGCGGAGCGTGTTCGTGATATGCGGCCTAGAACGTCCGATTTTTTGGGCTAATTCATCATGGGTGTAATTGAAGTCATTGAGTAGTTGTTCATATGCAGCGCCCTCTTCGAGCGCATTTAACTCAGATCGATGGATATTCTCTAATAGCGCTTCTCGTAACAACTCATTGTCGGGAGTCTGGCGAATAATGACAGGGATCTCCGATAATCCCGCCGCTTTTGCTGCACGCCACCGCCGCTCACCCATGATTAACTCATAGCGACCATCACCCGCATTTCGTACAACAGGAGGTTGCAATACACCAACCTCTTTGATGGAGGTAATTAACTCCGCCATCTTCTCGTCATCGAAGACCGTGCGAGGTTGTCGGGGGTTTGGTGAAATGGAATTGATGGGAACACGATTGAGATTGGCAACATCTATAGCAACACCTGCCACTACAGAAGAGAGTTGTTTTGATTCTCCCGCTGGAATAAGTGAGCCCAACCCCCGTCCTAATCCACCTTTACGGGTGCTCATCACGTTCGCCCTTTCTCATGCAACTCTCGCGCAGCGGCAAGATATGCAAGTGCACCGGGTGATGACATGTCATACGTCATCACGCTCTGTCCATACGAAGGAGCTTCACTCACACGAACTGCACGTGGAATAACTGTAGTGAGGACCTCTTTCGGAAAATGCGAACGAACAGACTCAGCAACATCATGCGCTAATCGCGTGCGGCCATCAAACATCGTTAAAAGAATCGCACCAATATGTAAGTGTGGATTTGTATTCTCTGTCACCAATGAAATAATTTTTATCAATTGAGTTAAACCTTCGAGTGCGTAATATTCACATTGGATCGGAATGAGTAATTCATCTGCTGCAATAAGAGCATTGAGCGTTAATAATCCTAAACTCGGCGGACAATCGATAATGATGTAGTCATAAGGCTCTGTGTTGTTCTCTTTTCTTAATTCACCAATCGCATCACGTAACTTAAACTCGCGACGCTCTAATTCAACTAAATCGATTTCAGCACCAGCGAGATCTACTCCGGCAGGAATAACATCTAACTTTGGATATCCCTCTGCGCGCTGTCGAAC
>CAZBCF010000006.1:0-49336 GCA_964490435.1 uncultured Bifidobacterium sp.
CGTCCGGCGGCGGTGTCCAAAGGTCAGGGCGAGATAGATACCAGCGAAAAGCGTGAGGTAGGAGAGGGGAAGGTGAAGTAGAAGTTGAGTAATGAACATATCCCAGTTGCACTGGAGCGCACAATCGAGTTACTCACTCCTGCGCTCACTGGAGATTCACCATGCGTTGTAGATGCCACTCTTGGATTGGGCGGGCATACCGAAAGTCTCCTTGAAAGATTCTCTGGGTTACATGTGATCGGTATCGATCGCGATAAGAGTGCGCTTGAAAAAGCTGCTTTGCGATTGGCGCGGTTTGGTAATCGAGTAACGCTAGTGCACGCGGTTTATGACGAAATTGCAGAGATTGCACGCGGAAACGGTTACGACGAGGTTCAAGGAATCCTCTTTGATCTCGGCGTCTCATCGATGCAACTTGACACATCAGAGCGCGGATTTGCCTACTCCCATGATGCCCCACTTGATATGCGGATGGATCAATCACGGGGGGTAAGTGCAAGCGAAGTGGTGAATACATACTCCCACGAGGAGATCACGCGGATATTGCGTGTTTATGGCGAAGAGAAATTTGCAAGCCGGATTGCGGCCAAGATAATCGACGCCCGAAAGATTGCACCGCTTGACTCAACAGTAGCGCTCGCTGAATTGGTGAAGCAGAGCATTCCCGCTGCAACTCGTCGCGTTGGGGGAAATCCAGCAAAGCGAACCTTCCAGGCTCTTCGTATTTATGTGAACAACGAGTTAGAAGTACTCGAGCGTGCGATTCCAGCCGCACTCGACTTATTAGCCATCAACGGTCGGATGGTAGTTCTCTCATATCACTCACTAGAGGACCGAATCGTCAAGCAAGCTTTTGCTCGCGTAAGTAGTAGCGAAGTCCCGCACGGTCTGCCGATTGAGCCCACACCGGCACGGTTCCATGTGCTCACCCGAGCAAGTGAGAGCGCGTCTGAAGTTGAGATCGCAAGCAACCCTCGCGCGCAGTCAGTACGTATCAGAGCGATCGAGAGAAGGGCCGCGTAATGGCTTTGGCTGCTCGGAAACTCAATCTCACCAAATCCCTTCCCACCGCGCGCACTCCGGAGCCGTTACTTCGCCTGGTGCAGGAACTTCGGGTATCCGAGGGGAAGTCCGTCACGACTACCGCGTTTGTGTCACTGGTTTTCGGCGCATTAATCACGAGCATTTTCCTCGTCATGGCATTGAACATGGCGCTCAACCAAGATTCGATAAAACTTCATCGACTTAAAGCGCAAGCCCAGGCAATCGCAGACCAAGAAGAGGCAATCACAGCGCAGGTGGCACGTTATTCAGCGCCTCACATGCTGGCTAAGCGGGCTCGAGTACTCGGAATGGTTCCCAGCGGCGCCCCTGAGTTCTTGGATCTTCGCCCGCAACCAGAGCTCAACACCACACCGCAGGGTGCCAAGAAGCCATGAGCCCACTTCGAATGGCACAGGGACGCCTTCGGATCGCCTTCATCCTGATTGCTGTGCTTTTTGTTGCATTCTTCCTGCGGCTGATTGATGTGCAAGCAGTGAATGCCAAGTCTTACGCCGATCGTGCGACTCGAGAATTGACTACCACAGCAAAACTTCAGGCGCCGCGCGGTGAGATCACCGACCGTAATGGCAATGTCCTTGCACGAAGCGTCGAATCACTCGACTTAGTTGTCGATCAAACTTTGATCAATAACCCGCAACGAGCAGCCGAACTGGTTGCGCCAATCATCGGCAAGAGCACGGCATTCGTGGAGTCACGACTAACTGGGAAAAGAAAGTTCGTTTATGTCGCGCGGGATATCACGCCAGCGCAATGGGCGAATATCAAGCTGGCGATTACCAATGAGAATTCCGGCAAAAAACTCTCTGAACGTATTGGCGGATTTTTCAGTGAACGCGGTTTTCGACGTGATTATCCAGAGAAATTCCTCGCCGCCTCACTTCTTGGTTTCGTAAACTCCGCGGGAGTCGGCGGCGGAGGCATGGAAGCTTCTCTCAATCAGACTTTGGCAGGCAAAGATGGCCTATTCACTTATGAGAGCAGTGGTGGACCTTCTATCCCTTCATCTCGACAGACTTTGATTCCACCACAACCTGGTAAATCTGTTCGATTGACGATCGATCGCGATTTGCAGTGGGCTGCAGAAGACGCCATCAATGAGTTAGCGAAGCGGACCAAGGCGACATCGGTAAGCGCAGTGATCATGGATGCGCAAACTGGAGAGATACTCGCCCTTGCCACTGCACCTGGTTTTGATCCCAACAACTTCTCACACACGAAAGCATCTTTGCTCAAAGTCCCGTCAGTACAAGAGATCTACGAACCTGGTTCAACCGGAAAAGTAATGACAATGGCGGCAGCACTCCAAGAGAAGGTGGTCACTCCAACCTCTGTCTTCAAGACACCGGATCGGATAAAGCGCGCCGACAAGCTCTTCAAAGATCACGACAATCATCCGGTGTGGAAATTAACGGCAACTGGCATCCTCGCGAAATCAAGTAATGTCGGCACGATCAAGATCGCCGAGCGGATGAGCGAGCGCACCCTGTACGCCTATCTAAAGAAATTCGGAATCGGAGACCGAATTCATCTTAATCTTCCAGCAGAAACTGCAGGCATTCTCAACCCAGTAGATAAATGGTCGCGTTCGACCTTCCCAACGATTGCATTCGGGCAGAGTTATTCCGTGACTACCATTCAAGCGACCAGCGTGTTTGCCACTATTGCGAATGCAGGCGTCCGAATTACGCCAACCTTGATCGCTGGTACGAGTGATGCTTTGGGCCACTACACAGCGCAGCCTCGACCTGAGTCCGAACGAGTCATCTCAGAGGATGTCGCAGCCCAATTAAGTCTGATGATGGAGAGCGTCACCCAGGAGGGGGGTACCGCCACCCGCGCTGCGATTCCCGGGTATCGAGTTGCGGGAAAGACTGGCACTGCAGAGCGATACGACGGTAGCTGCGGTTGTTACCGCGGCTACACCTCATCATTCATCGGATTTGCTCCGGCAGATAAACCGCGATTTGTGATGAGCGTGACGGTGCAAAATCCCGTGGGAATCCATTGGGGCGGATATTTAGGTGGACCAGTATTCAAGCAAGTAATCTCTTACGCGTTGAAAAAGTATCGAGTACCACCAACCGGGGTTCCCTTCACTCCATTCCCGCTCGATAAAGCGACTCTTGATGCTAGCGAAGCGGCGAAAACCAGTAAGCCTGCGACAACCGAAAGCAGGTAGCGATGCGAAATCTTCTGCAATACGAATATTCTCGAACGCTTAATCAAATTGCTGATTTCTTAGAGGCGGCACATGCTCCAGCTAACCCCCTAGTGCATGGCTTGACGCTCAATTCGAGAGAGGTCCAACCTGGAGATCTCTTTGTCGCATTACCTGGCGCCAACAAACATGGCATTGAATACGCTCATGAAGCAATCAAGTCGGGAGCCGCGGCTGTGCTCACCGACAATGCAGGGGCGCTAGCGAATGTAACTGGTACGAGCATCGTGGTGGCCAAGGATGTGCGTGGTGCGCTCGGACCACTTGCCTCATGGTTCTATGGCAGCCCCTCCCACGATCTGCGCCTATATGGCGTCACCGGGACGAATGGCAAGACAACAGTCACTTACCTCTTGGATCATATTTGGCGTATGAATCGTCGTGAAACCGGATTGATGGGCACAGTCGAAGTGCGAATTGGCAGTGATTGTTACCCAAGTGTGCGCACCACATTAGAAGCACCAGATCTGCAATCTCTACTAGCAACGTATAGCGAACGACACATCTCTCATGTCGTAATGGAAGTCTCGAGCCACGCATTAGCGCTACATCGAGTCGATGGCACCAGGTTCGCTACAGTCGCATTCACCAATCTCTCTCAAGATCATCTTGATTTCCACGGTGATATGAATAACTATTTCAAGGCGAAGAAGCGCTTATTCACTCTCTCTTTTGCAGAGAATGCCATTATCAACACCGACACCGAATGGGGATTGCGTCTGTATGACGAAGCTTCAATTCCTGCTCTAGACATCTCGCTTAGCAATCGTAAAGCCGCTTGGCATGTGGTTGATTTCGCGCCTACGTCGGCGCGCGGCATGCACTTTTCGGTTCGCGGACCGAATGGAGTTCTGCTCGAAGTGAACACGCCATTAGTTGGTGAATACAACATCGCAAATTCGATGATGGCAATCGCGTTAGCCGTCGATAGTGGAATTGATCCATTGGCTGCGGCCGATGCTCTGGCAACGGCTCATGGTGCGCCAGGTCGGTTGGAACGTATCGACCATCCCGATGGGGTCACAGTGCTTATCGACTATGCACACTCACCAGATGCAGTGACACGTGTGATTGCCGCGGTGAAAGCAAATGCTCCTGGACGAGTCATTGGAGTCTTGGGTTGTGGCGGAGACCGAGATGCAAGTAAACGTCCGATGATGGGAGAGGCGCTCGCCCGCGGGTGTGATCTCGCAATTTTCACTAGTGATAATCCACGAAGTGAATCGGCAACCGAAATTATCTCGCAGATGGCACCCGAACGATTTGAAAATGTCGAGGTCGAGATTGATCGGCGAAAAGCCATCGAACGTGGACTCTCGTTAGCAATGAAAGGCGATGTATTACTTATTCTTGGTAAAGGACATGAAGTAGGTCAAGAGATCAACGGTGTCGTGCATCCATTCGATGACCGCGAAGTCACGCGCGATCTGATTGGCAAAGATAGATGATTCCGCTCTCGCTCCGTGAAGTCGCTGAGATAGTCGAAGGCGAATTGACCGGCAATGGCGAAGTGATAATCACTCGAGAACCATTCTTTGACTCTCGGAAACCTGTAGCTGGGGGGATTTTCTTAGCCCTAAAAGGTGAACATGTAGACGGCCACGATTACGTAGCACAGGCTCTCGCTGGCGGCGCAGTAGTCGCACTCACGACTAGAAAAACCGGAGCCTCATGCATCGTAGTTCCGGATGTTTTGGTAGCAATCGGTAAATTAGCATCTGCAGTGCGAAATCGACTTCCACACCTCAAGGTCATTGGCATCACCGGCTCGCAAGGTAAGACAACCACGAAAGATATCGCCCGCCATGTGCTCTCTTTGGTTGGCGAGACAGTTGCTCCCGAGCAATCGTTCAACAACGATTTAGGAGTGCCCTTAACTTTGCTCCGTGCCACGGAACATACTCGTTTCTGCATACTTGAGATGGGGGCGCGACATCTCGGCGATATCGCTCGCCTCGTGAAGATGGCCAGACCAGATATTGGAGTCGTGCTCGTCGTTGGCACCGCGCATATCGGCGAATTTGGTTCGCGCACGAAAATTGCTGAGACAAAATCTGAGATTGTCTCGAACCTTGGGTCGAATGCAATTGCTATTTTGGGCACCTACGACGAATTAACGCCTCAAATGGTCGAGCGAACTTCAGCCTCTGCACTATTTTTCGGTGAGAAAACATCATGTGATGTGCGCGCTGCAGATGTCGAGATCCGCGAAGGTTGTGCACATTTTGACCTGGTGACGAAAGCTGGCCGAGAACCAGTAGCACTGCGATTGATTGGTCGACATCAAGTGCCTAATGCATTAGCCGCCGCTGCAATCGCAACCGCACTCAGCGTGCCCATCGAGAAGATTGCCAGCGGTCTGTCAACTGCTGAGATTGCTAGCAAGTGGCGGATGGAAATTTCAGAGCGCGCTGGGGTCCTCTTAATTAATGATTCGTACAATGCGAATCCTGAGAGCATGAAAGCCGCTTTGGAAACGCTCCGTTATTTCGCTCAAGAGCGAGGCGGAAGAGCCTGGGCTTTCTTGGGGCGGATGCATGAACTGGGTTCGAACTCAGATTCCGATCACAGTGGAATCATCACTTCAGCCGAGGAACTTGAGATCGATCACGTTATTTCAGTCAAGACTCCCGAATATGTATCAACGAACCCTACCTCTGGTACCCAACTACATCATGTCTCTAGTTTCGAACAGGCGCTAGAAATCTCTTCCGAAGTAACCTCGGGCGATGTGATACTTGTCAAAGCATCACGCGCTGAAGGTCTCGAGAAATTGAGCGAGTTAATCGCAGCGCGTCTGGATGACCTGGGAGAATCAGGCACAGCGGGCGAGCACGGCGCAGTGGCGAATGAGAGCAGCGGGGGGCAGCAATGAGAGGAATTCTTTCTGCAGGAGCGCTCGCATTTCTCTTTGCATTCTTTGGTACTCCCGCGGCAATCAAGCTGTTAGTGCGAAAAGGGTATGGCCAATTTATTCGTGACGATGGACCAACTTCACATCACACTAAACGCGGTACCCCCACGATGGGCGGCACTGTCATCATCGCCTCGGTCATCGCAAGTTACTTTCTCACTCATCTCATCACCCAACGACCAGTCACTATGTCTGCCCTACTTGTCCTTGGTTTGATGACCGGATTAGGACTCGTCGGATTTCTCGACGATTGGCTGAAGGTTTCCAAGCAGCGCTCGTTAGGACTTCGTGCGCGCACCAAGATGTTGGGTCAGAGCGTGGTGGCAATAGCCTTTGCGGTTGCCGGATTGAATTTCCCCGATGAACGAGGCTTGACACCTGTTTCACTCAATCTTTCAACCGTCCGTGACACATCAATCAAACTTGGCGTAGTGCTCGTTGTCATTTGGGTCTTCTTGATGATTACCGCAACAAGTAATGGCGTGAATCTCACTGATGGTTTAGATGGACTAGCCACCGGTGCGGCCGTGATGAGTTTTGGTTCATTCATTCTCATCGGTGTTTGGGAGTTTGGACAGAGTTGTGCGATTGCCGCTGGCGCTAAGTGTTATGAGGTCCGCGATCCACTTGATTTAGCAGTACTCGCTGCCGCTCTTAGTGGCGCGTGCTTTGCCTTCTTATGGTGGAACGCTAGCCCGGCGAAAATTTTCATGGGCGATACCGGCGCACTTGCCTTAGGCGGCGCACTTGCAGGCTTAGCCATAACTTTGCGGACTCAATTGCTTCTCGTGCTCCTCGGTGGACTGTTTGCTGTTATAACCTTGTCAGTCATTCTGCAAGTTTCGTATTTCAAATTATCGCGCGGGAAACGCATCTTTCGAATGGCTCCGCTTCAACACCATTTCGAGCTACTTGGCTGGGGTGAGGTGACCATAGTTATTCGCTTTTGGATCATCGCAGGCATCTTGGTAGCTGGTGGATTGGGTCTCTTTTACGGCGCTTGGGTCTCTGGCTAGATCATGGCGACATCACAGTTACTGGTTGCCGGACTCGGAGTCACAGGCGCAGCGACCGCTCGTGCTTTGGTGAAATTGGGCTATTCAGTAACTGTTTTCGAGGAACGGGACGATGCCGATCATCGCGAGCTAGCGCGAGAATTATCACCAGAGGGAATTGAGGTGACATTCACACCTCCAACAGAATTTCCCGAGCAGGTCATTACCTCGCCTGGTTGGCGACCCGATCACCCTGTTTTAATGAGTGCGCTCAAACACGGCGCTCGCGTTCTTGGTGAGATCGAATTTGCTTTTCTCCATGATCAGTTGAGCTTTCACGAGGGAAAGACTCCAAAACGAATCTGGATCGGGATCACTGGAACTAATGGCAAGACTACGACTGTCGGGATGACTGAATCAATCTTCAAGGCCGCTGGTCTATCTGCAATTGCATGTGGCAACGTCGGAACCCCGGTAATCGAAATCATCACCGGCGATGATTTCTATGAGTATTTGATTGTTGAGCTATCTTCCTTCCAATTGCACTGGAGCTCATCCCTTGAATTAGATGCGGCGGCCCTGCTCAACATTGACGATGATCATTTAGATTGGCATGGCGATTTCGACGCCTACCTTGCAGCCAAATTGAAGATTTTCGATGGGGCGAAGACGATCCTCATCAATGCTGATGATGCACGGTTGCATGGCACCATCGACCAGATATCAAAGACTCGTGAAGTGACTACTTTCACCTTGCAAGTCCCGCAATACGGCGAGGTTGGCCTCGTCGAAGAGCTCTTGATTGATAGGGCATTCACGGGTTCGCAAACAGTCGCGACTGAACTCGCCGAACTTGTCGATATAAACCCTCCTGCTCCGCATAATGTCTCGAATGCTTTAGCTGCCGCCGGTTTGGCGAGAGCATTTGATATCTCACCAGATGCGATTCGTGAAGGGTTGCGAAGATTCAGCCCGGGTCACCATCGAATCGAGCTGATTGCCACACGTGATGGCATCTCATGGGTCAACGACTCCAAGGCGACTAACCCGCATGCGACGAATGCGTCTCTCGCTGCTTACGAAACGGTCATTTGGATTGCTGGCGGCTTGGCAAAGGGCGCAGATATGTCAACATTGGTCAAACGGCGCAAAGATCAGATTCGCGCCGCAGTGTTGATTGGCGCTGACCGAGAATCCATTCGAGCGGCATTGGCGATGCATGCGCCGCAGATTCCGATTGTGCTCGTCGATGAAGACTCGAACCTTTTAGGAGCAGAGCGTGCCAAGCAATTGATGCGTGATGTTGTACTTGCAGCGAGCAAGTGTGCTCAACCTGGTGACACGGTGCTACTTGCTCCAGCCTGCGCATCTATGGATCAATTCCAGTCTTATGCTCAACGTGGTGAATTCTTTGCCGATGCAGTTCGTGAATTGGTAGGGCAGTGATGAGATGAGCGGGCAAAAACAAGAGCGAAAATCGTTACTGACTCACCCCACCGCACCTTTCTACGTCCTGCTGTCAGGGATGGGTGTATTGATTTTCATGGGTTTGCTTATGGTGCTCTCAGCCTCCGGTGTGCGTTCGTACGCAAGCTCGGGCTCCTCTTTTGTGATCCTCTTTCGCCAGCTGATCTGGTTTGGCGCTGGACTCTTCCTTGGTTTTATCGCCTTCCGAATGCCCACCAAAGGCTGGCGCCGAATTTCACCAGTACTCCTGATTGCATCGGCAATTATGTTGGCTTTGGTCTTCGTCGATGGAATCGGCTTGGAGATAAACGGGAATCGAAACTGGATTCATCTTGGCCCAATCACAGTTCAACCCAGTGAATTCTCGAAGATCGCCCTCATCATCTGGGGGGCATTTATCTTGGCAAAAGTCGAACGAGGTGAGTTCTTGCGAAATCAAGGGACTGGTGCGCTTCTCACTGGATTCGGATTCATCGCACTCTTGATTCTCGCGGGCAAAGACATTGGAACGGTGATGGTGCTAACCCTCATTCTCCTGGGAATGCTCTTTATCTCGGGCGAGCGAGTCCCTAAGTTGCTTCTCATTGGTGGCATCTGCCTTGCAGCCATCATTGCCCTTGCCTTGTTACGCCCAACTCTTCTGCTGCGCCTTACCGCATTTTTAGATCCTTTCTCAGCCGCCCACTATCGCGGACTTGGCTGGCAACCGGCGCACTCGAGAATGGCGCTGGCAACGGGTGGAGTCTTTGGCGTTGGTTTAGGTGGTAGCAGGCAGAAGTGGGGCAACCTCGGGCCAGAAGCGCATACCGATTTCATTTTCGCCGTCATTGGCGAAGAGCTTGGACTACTCGGCACCACGATTGTGCTCGCCGCTTTCTTCATGATTGCTTGGGCCGGGATTAAGACCGCAATTGCCACGCATGACGCCTTCTCACGATACGCAGTGGCGGGTGTGACCATCTGGATCATCGCGCAAGCATCGATCAATATCGGATCAGTCACGGGAGTATTTCCGGTTGTCGGTCTCCCGCTCCCTTTAGTCTCTTATGGTGGATCTGCCTTGATCTCTTCGATGGTGGGTCTGGCATTTGTATTAGGTGTGGCGCGGCGCGAACCCGAAGCGAAACAACTCTTCGATGCTCGCCCCAAGATCTTCGATTGGCGTAAACGATGAAAGATCGGCTGTCGATTCTCTTTGCAGGTGGCGGGACGGCTGGACACCTTCTACCCGCGCTAGCGACAGAGGCGGAATTACGAGCGCAATTTTCGACGATGACAACCACCTATTTGGCGACAAAAACCGGAGCAGAGGTCGCGATCTTGTCTGACGCTGGCGCAAATTTTCGCATCGTGCCAAAGACTGATTTCCCGCGAAAATTTGGTGCTGCAGTTTTCACTTTTCTGCCACGGTTGCTTATCGCGCTTGTGCGTACTTTGCCTCTAGTCAAGCGCGCTGATGTAGTTGTTGGATTTGGTGGCTATCTTGCGCTACCGGCTTATCTTGCAGCAGCAATCATGCGAAAGCCTTTGATAATTCACGAAGCGAATATCTTGCCAGGGCTTGCCAATCGGGTCGGGCGACGTTTCGCCTCTCGCGCTCTCACTAATTTTCCGATTGCGGGGTGGCGAGAAGAGGATGCTATTGGATTGCCTATTCGCAAATCCATTTGGAATATCGGCAGATTAAATGAGAGCGAACGCAAGAGCAAACAAGCATCGGCACGAATCAGACTTTCGCTACAACCAGAACGTAAGACAATATTAGTTTTTGGCGGATCATTAGGAGCGACACGAATAAATGACGTAGTCGAGGGTGCATTGGAAGACCTCTTAGCATCTGGTTTTCAAGTTCTACATAGCAGGGGAAGTGGAAAAGAGCGCGAGGTTTCCGGTCGCGATGGCTATCATCCCGTCGTTTATATTTCTGAGATGGATCAAGCCTACCTAGCAGCAGATCTTGTTATCTCGCGAAGTGGAGCCGGGACATGTGCGGAGCTCATTGCAACTGGAATACCTGCTGTGCTCGTGCCACTTCCGATTGGCAATGGTGAGCAATTGCGTAACGCAGAACAGGTAGCGAAAGTGTCGAATGTGCGAGTGATTTCCAATGACGAGTTATCGGTCGAGGGGTTGTGCAGAGCAGTCGATGAGTTGATGAGGGCTCCCTCCACCCTAGGCAAAAGTTCCGTTGTATCTGCTCCTTCTCAAGCTGAATCGGCGGCCGCTCAGCTCGCGCGCATCATCGTTGAACTGGGTGATCGGCGATGACAGCTTTGGTCGCTCCAGTCCATTTCATCGGTATTGGCGGAGCGGGAATGAGCGGCATTGCCCGTATTTGTCTCGACCGCGGCATGGCGGTCTCTGGTTCTGATGCCAAGGGCTCAACGACTTTACAAGCGCTCGCTCTTCAGGGCGCAACCGTGCATACCGGTCATGACTCTTCCTATATAACTAATGCGAAGACTGTAGTCGTCTCTAGCGCCATCAAGGAGAGTAACCCTGAGTTACATGCGGCGCGCGAACTCGGCGTACCAGTGATTACCCGTGCGCAGGCGCTTGCTACGTTGCTTGATGGATATCAATCGATTGCGGTGGCTGGCACCCATGGCAAGACCACCACAACATCGATGTTGACTGTCACCTTGCAGGGTTTAGGGATGGACCCCTCGTTTGCTATCGGAGGTACGCCACACGATTCACGGGCAAACTCGCACCACGGGACCGGTTCGATCTTCATCGTCGAAGCCGATGAGTCCGACGGATCTTTTATCGAGTATCACCCCGATTTTGCGATCATCACAAACGTAGAGGTCGATCATGTGGATCATTTCGCTGATGAGCGCGCAATCAATCAAGCCTTCGAAGATCTTCTCACCACAGTAAAACGTGCGGTCGTTCTTTGCGCCGATGACCCAGGAAGCGCTCGCCTGGCACTCGTGGCTCGCGCACGAGGTCTAGATACCTATCTATATGGTGAGCGGGAGGATGCGGACCTTCGAATCTCACACATCCATACCGGCGCCGACGGCTCTTTCTACCGCGCAACCTGGCAGGGGCGCGTCCTTGGCGAGGTGCAGTTGGCCATTCCAGGGCGCCATAACGTCCTCAACTCCGCTGCAGCTTTAGCGACAGCGTTACTAGTCAATGCACCAGCGAGCGAGACGATAGCGCAGTTAGCGCGCTTCACGGGAGTGGGGCGTCGCTTTGAACTCAGAGGGAGCGCGCGGGACATCAGGGTCTTTGATGATTACGCACATCACCCAACGGAGATTACGGCGACTCTTGCCACTGCCCGCCTGGTTGCTGGAACAGGTCGAGTCATCGCTATTTTCCAGCCGCATCGATACTCCCGAACAGCGGCTTTTAGCGAACAGTTTGCGCACGCCCTGCGCTTTGCCGATTATGCGCTTCTGCTCGATATTTATGGGGCCGGCGAAGCGCCGCTTCCTGGCGCGAGTAGCGCAGCAATCTCCGCGCAGATTAACAGCATCGGTGGTACGAGTGACTTCGAACCGAATCTTATGACCGCAATCGATAAGGCGGTTCAGGCTGCACATTCTGGCGACATCATCCTGACAATGGGCGCGGGGGACGTGACCTCTCTGGCCCCTCAGATAGTTGCAGCGATAAATGAACGTCCGATTTAAAAAGGTCATCGCGCCAGTTCTGGTCGTCGCTCTTCTTGGATATATCTTCGGCTGGTCGAGTCTTCTTGAAGTTCGCACAATTGAAGTCACGGGCATCAAGGGATCGAAGACTCTTACTCAAAAGAAAATCATCAAGATAAGTGGTGTGACTATCGGCGACAAACTTGCGAGAGTGAACTCTGGAACTGTTACCCGAAATTTGCAGACCTTTCCAGAGATTGCCACAGTAGAGGTGAATCGAAAGCCGTTGCATACTCTTGAGATTGCCATTACCTTGCGATCGATTGATCTTGCGATTGCAACTGGAGATGGCAAATATCTCCTTGGCGATCTCAACGGCGTGACCTTCGTTTCAGTTTCTCGCCCGCCACAGGGGATACCTGTCATCACCGGGGATCAGCGCCACCTTCGAGAGGCGATGGAGATCTACCAGGCGCTCCCAAAGAAGATTCGCAACCGGGTGGTCTCCATTGCGCTGCCTAGCAAAGCATCCATCACGTTCACACTCCGCGGTGGTTTGACCATCCTTTGGGGAAGTGCCAGCGAACAGGAGGCGAAATTGACCGTTCTCGCTGCGTTGCTCGCCGCTCCTGCGAATAAGAAGGCGCGCTTCATTGATATCGCCACACCTCTCACGCCAACCGTTCGCTAACTCGCGACACACGAAAAAAAATTGCTCGCGGTGTTTGTAGCGAAAGGAATTTGCCTCTACCTTCTCGCCACGTTTTGAGTAAGCGCTCACTCTCAAGTAGAGAATGAGGGTTAACTCCTGTCGAAAGGCGCACCTGTGGTCACCCCGCAAAATTATCTTGCAGTGATAAAAGTCGTTGGTATTGGTGGCGGCGGGGTTAATGCTGTCAATCGAATGATTGATGTGGGATTAAAAGGTGTCGAGTTCATAGCAATCAACACCGATGCGCAAGCGTTATTGATGAGTGATGCAGATGTGAAATTAGATATTGGGCGCGCAGTAACGCGTGGACTCGGCGCAGGTGCATCACCAGATGTTGGACGTCAAGCAGCAACTGATCACGAGGAAGAAATTAAAGAAGCGCTTCGCGGTGCTGACATGGTCTTTGTCACTGCAGGTGAAGGTGGCGGCACTGGAACAGGTGGCGCTCCGATTGTTGCCCGACTTGCACGTGAATTAGGTGCACTGACAGTTGGCGTGGTCACTCGTCCATTCACCTTCGAAGGAAAACGACGCGCGGCTCAGGCCGAAGAGGGAATTGCGCAGTTGCGGCGTGAGGTCGACACGTTGATCGTTATCCCGAACGATCGGTTGCTCTCTATCTCCGATCGTACGATTACAGCGCTTGAAGCATTCAAGAGCGCAGATCAAGTTCTCCTTGCCGGCGTGCAGGGAATCACCGACTTGATCACCACTCCTGGCCTGATCAATCTAGATTTTGCTGACGTTCGCTCGGTGATGTACGGCGCTGGTTCGGCCCTGATGGGAATTGGTTCGGCCCGAGGAGAGAATCGCGCTACTCGAGCGGCCGAATCGGCCATCGCAAGTCCCTTGCTTGAGGCCTCAATCGATGGAGCCCACGGCGTACTTCTCTCTATTGCAGGAGGCTCTGACCTCGGACTCTTCGAAATAAGCGAGGCAGCCGAGCTCGTCGCAGCATCTGCTCATCCTGATGCGAACATCATCTATGGCACCGTGATTGATGATGCCCTCGGCGATGAAGTGCGGGTGACAGTCATCGCAGCCGGATTTGAAAGTGGTGAACCAACCAAGATTGAGATGCCTGTCATCGAAACACCTATTGCCCCTGTCCGCGAAAAGAGTGATCCGCTCGAAGTTGCCGCTTCGGTTCCCGGAGGCAGCGCGCTTGGTGGCGGCGCCACTCGCAAACGCATCATCTTTGAGGAAGATGGTTCGCTCGAAGAACTCGATGTGCCTGACTTCCTGAAGTAACGGTGGGAAGCAGGATCTTCTTTACCTCGCGTCAAGGAGGGTTCAGCGCTCCGCCCTATGCGCAATTCAATCTGGCCCTTCATGTTGGTGATGATCCCCTTATAGTCCGCAGGAATCGGGCGCGCCTTGCGGAGCAACTTTCGATAGCGCCCGAGCGCGTCCACTTCATGAATCAGAGCCACGGATCTGAAATCGTTGAGGTCAGCGAGAGAGCACGGACAGGCTCAGAACACGCACTCACTGGAATTCGGCAGAGAGACCAGCAGATTCATGACTGTGATGCGCTCATCACTCGAACGCCCGGCAACGCACTGGCGGTCTTAGTCGCTGATTGCGCTCCGGTCCTCCTGGTGGGCGAGCAGAGCAGCGCTGCGATCCATGTCGGTTGGCGTGGACTTTTTGGTGGCATCGTGGAACGAGTCCTTGAACGTATGCAGGGAGAGAGATTCACGGCCACGATTGGACCAACCATCTGTGGGAGATGTTACGAAGTTGGTGATGACTTGCGCACAGAAGCCATCGAGCGCAACTTCGTCGTTGGCGCGCGAACTCTCGATATTCCAGCCTCGATTCTTGCGATACTCAAAGAACATGCGAGCGCTACTCTCATCTCAGCAGAGTGGAACGGGCAGTGTACTTTCGAACAGAGCGAGTATTTCTCCTATCGGCGCGAACACATCACTGGGCGACAGGCAGGGGTAGTTGTACATGAATCGTGAGCAAGAGATCGCGCAGAATCTCCATCAGGTAGAGCAAGAGATTGCCGCTGCGTTACACAGCGCTGGGCGAAAGCGCTCAGAGATAACTCTTATAGTTGTGACGAAGAACTTTCCAGCAAGCGATATCGAGATCCTCTATCGCTTGGGAGTCCGAGATTTTGGTGAGAATCGCGACCAAGAGGCGCGCTCTAAGATTCCGTTGGTTCGCGGGGAGGGTATTCGTTGGCATTTCCAGGGCCAGCTCCAGCGGAACAAACTCGCCTCGATCAGCTCCTGGGCTGATGTGGTCCATTCAGTCGATGATGTGAAATATCTCGCTGGACTTTCCAATGGCGCGCTGCGCAAACCACGCCATGCCTCCCACGACAAACCGGCTCCACTTACCTGCCTCATCCAAATCTCCCTCGATCCCCAGCCGAGCCCTGGTCGTGCCGGGACCGACCTTCCTGGAGCGCTGGAGATCATCGCAACGTGCGAACGTGAACGACTCTCGGGCATATCGATTGCCGGAGTCATGGCAGTCGCCCCACTCGAAAGCCCTGCTAGAGAGGCTTTCTCTCGCCTCCATCACATCTATGACGAATTGAAGGCGCAGCATCCGGCGCTGACGATTCTCTCGGCAGGGATGAGCGGGGATTTTGCTGCCGCTATTGCAGAAGGTGCGACACATCTGCGGATAGGCTCGTCAATCCTCGGTTCTCGCGAGGTGAGCCAGTAAATTTATACATTATGTCTAGCCCACTTCGTAAGGTTGCGCTCTATCTCGGTCTCGTCGATGACGGCAGCGATGAGACGCTCGCGCCAGAACAACCAGTTGCAGCGCGACCATCGGTTGCTGCTACCCCTGCTCCAAAGAGCGGTGCCGGTCGATTCTTTTCGCGATCCAACGAAGAACCAGCGCTTGCACCCATTCAGGCAGCGCCAGCGCAGAGGTTTCGCGCCGTCGAAAGCGTGACCCCGGTCTACCGCGAAGAACCAGTCGTTGATCGCATCATCACGCTACATCCGCACAGTTACAACGATGCGCGAATGATTGGTGAGCACTATCGTGATCACACTCCCGTCATCATGAATCTCACAGACATGGACGATGCTGATGCCAAACGTCTAGTCGACTTTGCCGCCGGTTTAGTTTTCGGTCATCGCGGTTCCATCGAACGGGTAACAGCAAAAGTCTTCCTCCTCTCACCACCTAATGTGAAGGTGAGCGCTGAGGAGAAGGTCGCAGCCGCCGAGGCAAGTTTCTTTAACCAGAGCTGATTCAGGTTACTATCGCTCTATGAGCGTCATTGGGTCGCTACTTGCAACCGTTCTTCAGTTATTCATTTATATTCTCATCGGTCGACTCATTTTCGATTATGTTCGAATGTTTGCGCGACATTGGCGCCCCAGAGGAATCGTCCTTGCTCTCGTCGAATTGATCTACGCAATCACCGATCCGCCGCTCAATTTCGCTCGCCGATTCATCCCACCAATTCGGATGGGAGCAGTGAGTTTCGATCTCGCATACATAGCGGTTTTTTTGCTTGCCTCGCTGCTCATTCCATTCGTCAAATTACTCTAGTCAACTCTTTCGCACCTCAAGAGCGAAGGCCAACTCTTCATCCTCTGCTCCACTAGGGAAAGCCAAAAGTTCGTTCCTCGTGATGCTCACTGCAAGAACTTCTTGTGCAATCGCGGTGCTGCTGCGCTCAAAGGCTTTTACGACTTGCTCATCGCCATTCCATGTGAGTTCGATTCGGTCGGAGACGTGGAAGCCACTTTGCTTGCGCTGCTCCTGGATGACTCGAATAACCTCACGTACATATCCCTCAGTGATGAGTTCAGGGGTAAGGGTGAGGTCAAGTGCGACCGATTCGCCATCGTGAGTGGCGACAGCCCACCCACTTTTCGGTGTCTCTGTTATCACCAGATCATCGGCGCTCACCGAAAAGCGATCTGAAAGTTCTGCCGAGCCAGCACCACTGCGCACCAGGTGGACCAATTCAGCCGGATCGAAGGCTGCGATGAGTTTGGCTACCTCTTGCACTGAGGCTCCATAGCGAGCACCGAGGGCGCGGAAGTTCGCTTTCACCGAATAGGTCACCAAGTCACCACCGACCTGAGAGATATCTTCGATGCGATGCACATTAAGTTCCTCGGAGATCTGCTCCTGAAGCTCCTTATCGAGTAGGGCGTAGCCGGCAACAAGTGCCCTTCCCAGCGGTTGTCTGATCTTCACCTGGGAAGTTGCTCGTGCGGCGCGACCTAATTCGACGATACGACGAGTTGTTGCGACTTTGGTGATGAGCGATTGGTCGACAAGGCTCTCTTGGCTCACAGGAAAATCTGCCAAGTGCACTGACTCAGCCAGTGAACTATCTACCGGTCGAAGGACCTTCTGCCAGACCTGTTCTGTGATGAAGGGGACCATCGGCGCCATAAGAAGAGTGAGTTGTGCAACGCAGTGATGAAGGGTCTCGAGCGCTGCTGAATCGCCATCCCAGAACCGGCGACGAGATCGGCGAACATACCAGTTTGAAAGATCATCGATAAAGGTCGCCAATGCACGACCAGCCTCTTGTGAATCGAAGTTAGTGAGCGCGCGATCGACGGTAGCAATCGTGCAATTGAGTTCTGCGATGATCCATCGATCAAGTGAGTGTTCCAAGGTCAACTTTCCCGAGGGAGTGAAGTTCGCAACGCTCCCGTAGAGAGTCAAGAACGAAACAGTATTCCAATAGGTCAGAAGTGATTTGCGAATCACTTCGCTGATGGCATCATGCCCGACGCGACGAGCCGACCAGGGTGAACCGGCAGCGAGCATGAACCAGCGCACTGCATCGGCGCCATGCCGATCCATGAGTGGAATTGGCTCGAGCACATTCCCCAGATGCTTACTCATCTTTCGGCCATCCTTATCAAGGATATGTCCGAGGCAGAGCACGGTCTTATAGGAGGATTGATCGAAGACGAGAGTGCCAATCGTCATCAACGTGTAGAACCAACCTCTAGTCTGATCAATCGCCTCGCAGATGAAGTCTGCTGGATAGGTTTGTTTGAATTCGCCTTCAGATCCTGGTCGATGAGGATAGCCAAGTTGTGCGAAAGGCATTGCACCTGAGTCATACCAACAATCGATGACCTCTGGCACCCGACGCATCACGCCGTGGCATTGCACACACGGGATTGTCACATCGTCGACGTAGGGCCGGTGCGGATCGAGCGACGAATAATCGCTACCTGTTAACCGAGAGAGCTCTGCCAGCGATTCGACGCAGATTGCGTTATCGCCATGTTCATTTTCGCATCGCCAGATTGGAAGTGGAGTACCCCAGTATCTATTTCGAGAGAGCGCCCAATCAATATTGTTCTCGAGCCAATCTCCATAGCGACCGGTTTTGATCGTGCTGGGATGCCAATCGGTCTTGGCATTCTCACGAAGAAGCGCATCTTTGATAGCGGTCGTTCTGATGTACCACGAAGGTTGCGCGTAGTACATCAATGGAGTGTGGCAGCGCCAGCAGTGCGGATACGAGTGATCATAATTCTGTTGCTTGAAGAGCAGACCTGCACCTTTTAATTCACGAACTAACAATTTGTCGGCATCCTTGAAGAACATCCCTGAGATGAGTGGAAGAGATTTCTCGAAGGTGCCGTCGCCACGAATCGGATTGACCACCGGCAAGTTGTATTTACGGCAGACCTGAAGGTCATCGGCGCCGAATGCGGGGGATTGGTGAACGAGACCCGTGCCATCAGTTGTTGTCACATAATCAGCAAGGACAATGAAGTGTGAATCGGGGATTTCGAGCCAATCAAACGGGCGGCGGTACTTTGTATGCTCGAGTTCGCTTCCGGTGAATTGTTGAGTCACAGTGAAACCCTCACCAAGTGCAGCAAGGAGTTCCTCGGCCACGATAAGTCGCTCGGTCTGCTTCTCGGAGTCGTCATTTGCTGTGAGTTGCCGTTCAGCAAGCACGTAACGTACCTCTGGATGCACCGCAATTGCGGTGTTCGAAACCAAAGTCCACGGTGTTGTAGTCCAGACCAAGAACGAGGCGCCTATCTCTGCGAGTGGTCCAGAGATGATAGGAAATTTCACAAAGACCGAAGGATCGGTGATGTTCTCGTAACCCTGAGCGAGTTCATGATCGGATAATCCGGTGCCGCAGCGCGGGCAATATGGTGCAACGCGGTGATCTTGAACAAGTAGGCCTTTCTTCCAAATTTGTGCAAGCGACCACCAGACGCTCTCTACATACTCGCTCGACATCGTCCAGTAGGCCTGTTCGAAATCGACCCAGAACCCCATCCGCTCAGTCATCTCAGTGAATGCATCAACGTGTCGTAAGACTGATTCACGACACTTTTTGTTGAACTCGGCGACGCCATACTTCTCGATATCTTGCTTGCCGGTGAAGCCCAATTCCTTCTCAACTGCCAACTCCACCGGAAGCCCATGGCAATCCCATCCGGCGCGACGCGGTACATATCTGCCTTTCATCGTATGAAAACGCGGAAACACATCCTTGAAGACCCGTGCTTCGATGTGATGGGTGCCAGGAAGTCCGTTTGCGGTAGGTGGACCTTCATAGAATGTCCAGGGTTGGGCTTGCGTTCTGGCGGCGATCGACTTTTCAAAGATGTTCGCGCTCTTCCAAAAGGCCAGAATCTCGCGTTCCATCGCCGGCAGATCCACATGAGTGGGGAGCGGTTGGTAACTGCCTGAGGTGGCTGACGACATGGGTGGCATACTCCTAGTTCCCTAGCAGCAGGACGGCTCTCACGCTTGTGAGGAGGACCGCGGTACCACCTGCATTACCGTGTCGAAGTGTCAGGACACCTATATGAGACACGGTCACTCGTTCGACATATCTCGGTTCTAGTCGGAAGGCGCGCACCAAGGCTCGCGCTCCCTTTCTTCCGATCTGCTCTCGAGGTGATGGCCTCGATGCTGGCGCAGGTGCTCGACGAGGCTATGTCAGACACCGCCGAGTACTCTCAGTTTAGCCTGTCATGTTCGACGAGAGGTGCGAAAAAACTCCGAAAAGAGGCTACCCTTCTCGGCCATGGCGACCCCAAAGAAGCAGGCGGCTAAACCCGCGAAAAAACCAGCCAAACCAACTAAATCAACTAAGTCAGCGAAAAAACCAGCCAAGCCAACTAAATCAACTAAGTCAGCGAAAAAACCAGCCAAAAAAGTTACTAAGCCAGCCAAGCCAGCTAAATCAACGAAAAAACCAGCCAAAAAAGTTATCAAGCCAGCCAAGCCACCAGTGAAGGGGCGACCATTTCCGAAGAAGGGCGCAACCGGACCGAGCGCAGAGCCAGCAGGTAAGGGAGCAAGTAATGGCGCGGGTATAGGCGGCAAAGAGGCCAAATCGAGTAAAGACAAGAGTAAAGAGGGTAAAGAGAGCAAAGAGAACACCGCCACAAAGAGCGCTCCAGCAACGAGCGCGACCAGCGCGACCAATGATGGATTTCAGCGCAGGCTACTGCTGCCACCACCACCTAAGGTGGAACGGAAGAGCAAGCACTCGCTCAAGCCGCTTCGAGATATACCCACACCTCTTGTTGTTGCGGGGAGCGAGAATCCCTGGAGCAAGGATGAGTTGAAAGAGATGAAAGCTCGTCTGACCAAAGATTTAGTAACGTACAAAGAAGAGTTGGCCACTGCAGAAGCACAGGCAGCCGAACTCCTTCAAGATTCCAGTGATGGCGCTGGTGATGATCAAGCCGATGCCGGCACGAAAACTTTCGAGCGCGAACATGAGTTATCGCTGGTGTACAACGCACAAGATCTCGTCCTCCAAACTGAGTTAGCGCTTGCTCGGATTGCCTCGGGCGCGTACACGAAGTGTGAAATTTGTGGCAATCCAATCGGCAAGGCACGTTTGCAAGTCTTTCCGCGAGCCACGCTCTGCATGCTCTGTAAACAGAAAGAGGAGCGTCGCTAATTCGCACGTCACATTGGCGGATTATCCTCATCGTTGCGCTCGCCGTTTATCTCTCTGACCTTCTCACCAAGATATGGGCAGTGGCTGCGCTTGAGGGGCGGCCCACTCAGTATGTGATCGGAAAAATAGTTCGTTGGGAATTTGCTCGGAATCCGGGGGCAGCATTCAGTTCATTCACGGGAGCGACTTTCGCCCTAACTTTCATAAGCGTCGCGGTCTTGCTCTATCTCTCAATTCGGATGCGAGAAGTTTCGGTTCGTGCCTGGAGTTATCCATGGGGCGGGCTGGCTGGCGGCATTCTCGGAAACCTGACTGATCGAATCTTTCGCGACCCAGGGCTTTTTCGAGGTCATGTCGTTGATTGGATTGGGCTACCCAACTGGGCGCTCTTTAATATCGCAGATTCTGCGATTGTGCTCTCTGTGGTGGCGATGGCAATTCTCTCGTGGCGCGGCAGCACCTATCGCGGAGTGACACCATGACTACTGCTCACCATGGTCGCGAAAGTAATCTCATTCGCACTCTGGAAATTCCTGAAGGGCTCGACGGTGAGCGCGTCGATGTTGCACTTGCACGTGCACTTGGATTCTCGCGAACAATGATTGCAGCATCAGCAGAACGTGGCGGGATATTTGTCAATGGTAAGCAGGTTGACAAGTCTGCGCGACTTGCGGCAGGGGACCTCATCGAAATCGAGATCATCCACGAAGAGAATCGTGGACCACATATAGATGTCACAGATCTCACGGATTTACAGATCATCCATGAAGATGATGATGTCGTAGTCATCAACAAACCCATAGGCGTTGCCGCTCATCCAAGCGTTGGCTGGAGTGGTCCGACTGTCGTGGGAATCTTGATGGCGCGTGGGATCTCACTTTCACATCTAGCGCCCACCGAACGAGCCGGGATCGTCCATCGTCTCGATGTGGGAACCTCTGGGCTCATGGTTGTTGCCAAATCTGATCGCGCTTATCAATCGTTGAAAGAGCAATTTCGGGAGCGGACTGTCAAGAAGACCTATCACGCGATAGTCCAGGGACATCCTGATCCCACTCGAGGGACAATCGATGCGCCTATAGATAGGCACCCCCGCGATGAATTCAAATTCGCGGTTGTCGCAGAGGGAAAACCAAGCATCACTCACTATCAGACGCTCGAAAGTTTTGCAGGTGCTACGTTGGTCGAAATAGAACTTGAGACGGGGCGTACTCATCAGATCCGGGTCCACTTTGCTGCCCTGCGCCATCCGTTGGTGGGCGACCTGATGTACGGCGCTGATCCGATTTTCGCCAAAAGCCTCGGGTTGAGTCGGCAGTGGTTACATGCCTACCGCCTTGCCTTCGCCCACCCCGCCGACGGCCGGGAACGTTCGTTCACCAGCGCCTACCCAGCAGATCTGGCGGCCGCCTTAGCCAGCCTACGTAACGCTACTTGAGCAACGCGCTAAATTTCCCACCCGTGAGCACCAATGATTTCGTCCACCTCCACGTCCATACCGAGTACTCGATGCTCGATGGCGCCGCTCGCGTCAAGGAGTTAGTCGGCGAAGTCGCAAAAGTAGAGAACCCCAATGCTCGGGCGATTGCGATTACCGACCATGGCAATCTCTTTGGCGCTTACGAGTTCTACAAGAGCGCGAAGGCAGAGGGTGTCAAACCAATCATCGGTATTGAGGCATACATAGCGCCGGGTTCGCGCCATGATCGAAAGCGGGTCAAGTGGGCTGAAGGCGGCGAAGACGATGTCTCAGGCGGTGGCGCCTATACCCACATGACAATCCTTGCTAGTAATAACACAGGCATGAGCAATCTTTTCAAACTCTCATCCCTCGCTTCTCTTGAAGGGTATTACTACAAACCGCGCATGGATCGCGAGCTACTCGTTCAGTATTCAGCCGGACTTATTGCAACAACCGGGTGCCCCGGTGGTGAGGTGCAAACACGATTACGAATGGGTGATTACGCAGGCGCGCGAAAAGCGGCTGCCGACTATCAAGATATCTTTGGACGCGAGAATTACTTCCTAGAATTGATGGAACATGGAATCGACATCGAACGGCGCACGAAACTTGACCTCCTCAAACTCGCAAAGGATCTCAATCTTCCACTTTTAGCCACCAATGACCTTCACTACACGAAACAAAGCGATGAAGCCGCACACGCGGCTTTACTCTGCATCCAATCAGGATCAATCTTGGCTGATCCAAAAAGATTTAAATTCGACAGTGATGAGTTCTACCTGAAGAGTGGTCGACAAATGCGCGAACTCTTCGCTGATATTCCCGAGGCGTGTGATAACACGTTACTCATCGCAGAGCGATGTGAGGTCACCTTCCGCGAGGGCGAGAATCTGCTGCCACAGTTCCCTGTTCCTGCGGGAGAGAGTGAGGAGTCGTGGCTCGAGAAAGAGGTCGCCCGTGGTCTGGTGCAAAGATTCCCAGGCGGCGTCCCAGAAGAGCACCTCAAGCGCGCTGCATATGAGGTGCAAGTCATCTGTCAGATGGGTTTCCCTGGCTACTTCCTCGTAGTCGCAGACTTAGTGAATTACGCGCGTCAACGCGGCATTCGCGTAGGGCCCGGTCGTGGTTCTGCAGCAGGAGCAGTTGTTTCTTATGCGCTCGGCATCACGGGTCTTGATCCCATCAAGCATGGCTTACTTTTTGAACGTTTTCTCAACCCCGAGCGGATTTCGATGCCTGATATCGATCTTGACTTCGATGAGCGAAATCGGAGCGAAATGATCCAGTATGCAACGGCTCGATACGGCGAGGAGCGGGTCGCTCAAATCATCACTTACGGAACGATCAAGGCGAAACAAGCAGTCAAAGATGCCACCCGCGTACTCGGGCTTCCGTACGCAATCGGCGAAAAGATCAACAAGTCCCTGCCACCATCGGTGATGGGTAAGGACATCTCTCTTGCCGGCATTTTCAACCCCGACGATGAACGATATATCGAAGCAGGCGAAGTACGTGCCTTGTATGACGGGGATGCTGATGCACAACGAGTCATCGATACAGCGCGCGGACTAGAAGGGCTCAAGAGACAGTGGGGAGTTCATGCTGCCGGCGTGATTTTGAGCAAGGAACCGCTCCTTGATGTCATTCCGATTCAACGCCGCGAAGCGGACGGCTCGATAATCACTCAATTCGATATGGGTGCGTGCGAAGCGCTCGGCCTCTTGAAGATGGACTTTCTTGGATTACGAAACCTGACTGTGCTCGATGATTGCCTTGCGAATATCAAAAGCAACAAGGGTGTGACTTTTGCACTCGAAGATTTGGCTCTCGATGATAAGAAAACTTACGAACTGCTCTCGCGCGGTGAGACATTGGGAGTATTTCAACTCGATGGTGGACCGATGCGCTCATTGCTTCGTTCGCTCGCTCCGGATTCCTTCGAAGACATATCTGCAGTTATCGCGCTCTATCGCCCAGGACCGATGGGTGCCAATGCGCATAATGATTATGCCGACCGAAAGAATGGTCGCAAACCAGTAATTCCTATTCATCGAGAATTGGCAGAGCCACTGGCCGAGATTCTTGGTGATACGTATGGATTGATTGTCTATCAAGAACAAGTCATGGCCATCGCACAGAAACTTGCTGGCTTCTCGCTCGGCGGCGCCGATCTACTCCGGCGAGCGATGGGTAAGAAGAAAAAAGAGATTCTCGATAAGGAATACATCCCATTCCAAGCAGGAATGCGCGAACGTGGCTACTCCGATGGAGCGATTTCCATGCTCTGGGAGATCCTCGTTCCATTCTCTGATTACGCATTTAATAGAGCGCATAGCGCCGGTTATGGGATGGTCTCGTACTGGACCGCCTATTTGAAGGCTAATTACCCGACCGAGTATATGGCGGCGCTGCTTACCAGTGTGCGCGATGACAAAGACAAGAGCGCGCTCTACCTGAGCGAATGTCGCCGGATGGGAATCAAAGTTTTGCCCCCTGATGTCAACGAATCAGAGTCCGACTACACCCCGCGTGGTACTGACATTCGATTCGGATTGGCTGCAATCCGTAATGTCGGCGAAGGTGCAGTCGAATTGATCAAGAGGGCGCGCGAAAGTAAAGGCCCGTTCTCTTCCTTTGGTGACTTCCTTGCAAAAGTCGATGGCCAAGTCTGTAACAAGAAGACGCTCGAATCATTGATCAAAGGCGGCGCTTTCGATTCGCTCGGGCACTCGCGTCGCGGTCTCATGTCAATCTACTTAGAGGCCCTCGATAGCATCTCAGAGACGAAGCGGGCAGAGGCGATTGGACAATTCGATCTCTTTGGCGCGGCAAATGATGCACAAGTAGCACACATGGATCTCGATTATCCAGTCGACGAATGGGATAAACGAACTTTGCTTGCACATGAACGCGAGATGTTGGGTTTGTACGTCTCAGATCACCCGCTTCTGGGGGTCGAATCATTATTAGCATCAATTTCGGATAAACCGATTAGCGCCATCTCCGGTGATGAAGGCCATGGTTCGCACAACGATGAGATTGTGACGTTAGCGGGCTTGATAACGGGAATTCAACGCAAGGTCACGCGCCAAGGTGCAGCCTGGGCAATCGTGACTCTGGAAGACCTAACTGGCGCAATCGATGTCATGGCATTTTCGAATACCTATAACCAATATGCGACGTTGATGGGCGAGGATGTGATTGTCCTTGTTAAGGGACGCGTTGATCGGCGCGAAGAAGTTCCGAAATTTGTACTGATGGAAATGAGCCTTCCAGATCTGAACCAACAGCGAAAAGGTCCACTCGTCATCACCTTACCTCTAGCGCGTTGCACACCTCCAGTGGTTGAGCGGATGAAAGAGGTGCTCCGCTCCCATCCAGGTACTACCGACGTGCATCTACGTTTAGAGAGCGCGACCGAGAACACGTTGCTGACGATTGATGAAGGGTTGAAAGTAAGCGCCACCGCAAGTTTGAGCGCAGACCTCAAGGCGCTACTTGGTCCGAACTGTCTTGCATGAGTGGCGAAGGTAAATAGAAGGCATCGGCACGCGCTCTTGAGTAGAATGGGGTAGTGAAATCCCCGATTATTCGAGAAGTTGATGTGCGCTCGCTACTGACTGAGGCGAGCACGCGCGACGAGATTCGGGCTTTAGTTCCTCGCGCCTCACTTGATGTTGCACGCGCGATGCGAGATGTCGAGGCGATTATCGAACAGGTTCGCACTGGGGGCGTGCCAGCGCTATTAGAACTTGGCAAACGCTTCGACGGAATCACGCCAGAGACGCTCCGAGTTTCTACATCAGAGATCCAGCGTGCGCTAGCGAATCTAGATGGTGGTGTTCGTTCAGCTCTTGTTGACTCGATCGCACGGATCAGAAGAGTTCACCAAGAGCAACTGAAGCCAAGCACTCGCGTCGAGGTGATGGCAGGCGGCACAGTTGAAGAGCAGTGGGTACCGGTAGATCGAGTCGGGCTATATGTCCCTGGTGGTCGCGCGGTCTATCCGAGTAGCGTGATGATGAATGTCATTCCTGCTCACATTGCTGGTGTGCAATCACTCGCAGTTGCCTCGCCTCCACAGAAGGAATTTGGCGGACTACCACATCCGACCATTCTTGCAACATGCGCTTTACTCGGTATTGACGAGGTGTACGCCGTTGGTGGCGCACAAGCGATTGCAATGTTCGCCTATGGCGTTGGCTGTGCACCAGTAGATATGGTCACTGGTCCAGGCAATGTCTATGTTGCGGCGGCCAAACGTGCCCTTCGTGGCGTGATTGGTATCGATTCAGAGGCCGGGCCAACAGAGATCATCGTGCTCGCCGACGAGTCGGCGAACCCGGATTTTGTCGCTGCAGATCTGATCAGCCAAGCAGAACACGACACGATTGCTGCAGCCGTTTTGGTCACAACGAGTGCGACTCTTGCCGCACGCGTTCGCGAACGACTTGAGCTCCGAGTTGCGCAGACTAAACATAGCGAGCGGATTCGAACCGCACTATCTGGCGTCCAATCGGCAATCGTTATCGTCAAAGACATTGATCAAGGCATTCAGGTTCTTAATGCCTACGCGGGCGAACATGTACAGATTCACACCGCAAATGCTGAGCGAGATGCGAAGCAAGTACGTAACGGTGGCGCTATTTTCATTGGTTCGTACGCCCCCGTATCCCTTGGTGATTACTCTGCCGGTTCCAATCACGTCCTTCCTACTGGGGGCTGCGCTTGCCACTCCAGTGGGCTTTCGGTGCAGACATTCCTCAAGGGTTTGCATTTCATAAATTATTCGAAGGCAGCGTTACAAGAAGTTGCCAATGTCGTGGTCACGCTTGCGAATGCTGAGGACTTACCCGCTCATGGCGAGGCAATCAAAGCGCGGTTTGAAGAATGAGTACCAAAAACGAACGATGGCCGACCTGGCTGCCGTTGCGATCAAATCTCCGCGATGAACAGCCTTATGGTGCACCACAAATTGATGTGCCAGTGCGTTTGAATACCAATGAGAACCCATTTGGCCCTAGTAAGGCTCTCGTAAAGGACCTCGAACGTGCAGTCAGTGAGGTTGGTGCACATCTCAATCGGTATCCCGATCGCGATGCCCTAGAACTGCGCCGCACTTTGGCTCGCTACATCAATGAACAATGCGATACCCGCTTTGCCGAAGCGAACATCTGGGCCGCTAATGGAAGTAACGAGATTATCCAAAGTATTTACCTTGCCTTCGGTGGATACCAAAGAAGCGCCCTGGGATTCACACCTTCCTACTCGATGCACCAGAACATCGCCCGCGCCACCGGGACTGAGTGGCTGAGCGTGCAGCGAGATGAGAGTTTTGCGATTGATGTTGCTGCTGCAACGGCGGGCATAGTTCGTCATCACCCTGCGCTTACTTTCGTGACTTCACCTAACAATCCAACAGGCACCATTACTTCACTTGCCACTATCGAAGAGCTAGCTCGCGCGAGTGCGCAAGTCGGTGGTCTCTTAGTCGTCGATGAGGCGTACCAAGAGTTCTCGAGTGCGCCGAGCGCAGTGACTTTAGTCGAGCAATATCCCAACATCATCATCTGTCGCACGATGAGTAAAGCGTTTGCGTTTGCTGGCGCACGGGTTGGATATCTTGTCGCGCATCCAAGTGTCATCGATGCGATGTTTTTGGTTAGGCTTCCTTATCATTTAAGTAGCGCAACTCAGGCGCTCGCACTTGTTGCACTCTCATACTCTCAAGAGCTTCTCGCAAACGTTGCGTTGTTGAGCAAGGAACGCGAAAGATTGCGCAAAGGATTGGATCAGATGGGCGTTGGCTCTATCGATAGTGGCGCAAATTTCTTCCTCTTTGTGGCACATCAGCCAACGGTTCTGTGGGAGGCGTTACTTCGCCAAGGGGTGCTCGTCCGCGACGTTGGTTTACCTGGTCTCTTACGCGTGAGCGTGGGAACTCCTGAGGAGAATGACCGATTTATCTCAGCCTTAAGCAGCGCCCTTGGTCAGAGCCCAACGCGGTAAAATTTCCGGATATTCGAGTCGAGCGAAGGGGGCACAATGAGTCGGCGCGCAATTGTGGAGCGAACTACTAAAGAGTCATCTGTCCACGTTGATCTTGAACTCGACGGTACCGGAGAGATTTCCATCGAAACACAAGTGCCCTTCTTCGATCACATGCTGAGCCAATTGGGAAAGCATGCTGGCTTCAATCTCAGAGTCAAAACAACAGGCGATGTCGAGGTTGATTCGCACCATACTGTCGAAGACACATCTCTCGCTTTAGGGCAGGCCCTTCGTGAGGCTCTGGGAGATAAATCTGGAATCAGACGCTTTGGTGATGCGGTTGTGCCACTCGATGAAGTACTTGTGCAAGCGGCCGTCGATTTGTCGGGTCGTCCCTACTTAGTCCATCGCCAACCTGAGATTGTCGAATTAATCGGCACGTACGATACGACGCTTACTCGCCACATCTGGGAATCACTTATAGCCGAAGCGCGCATCGCACTTCACGTGCGAGTTCTTGAAGGACGAAACGCACACCACGTTATGGAAGCGCAATTCAAAGCGGTTGCACGCGCACTACGCGATGCAGTCTCACGAGATGGAGTCACTGGAATTCCTTCCACCAAAGGCAGCCTTTGATTCAAAATGACGGGGTATTTGACTAGGAGAAAAATGAATCCACGATTCACAAAACTTGGATTATGCAGCTTAGTTTCACTTCTAATTACCTCAACGTTGACAAGTGCAAATGCAGAGAGCAACTCAGGTGTTCAGCCAGGGCCGTCGGAAAAGACCAAAGTATCATTTGTAGAGAGGAACGCGGTTGACCCCAACTTTCGTTTTTCTAGGATCTATTTACAGTCTCCTAAAACGCAAGAATTTGGGACGTACTGCAAAGAGTGGGGAGTCTATCCCTGTGTAGATGATCCAGCTATAACCTCGGGCAGTAATCCTTGGTTCAACGTAAATCTTCCAATGTGTGAAGGGAACAAAATTCTGTATTGCGTGGAGAAAGTGGAAATTTATCGAGAAGGTGGGAGTCCTACGCCAGCGCAATTGATTGGTGAATCTAATGACTTCACGGTACCTGGCTCAACTGAGTCCAACCTTCCTCGTGGTGGTGGAAGTCTGCTTTTTAGGGCTCCGGGGGTATCGCATTCAGGGAAACAAGATACTTATGCCGTACGAGCCTATGTTTGGGGAAACTGGGGCAATGCTGAGTGGGGCGAGAAGCCACGATTTGGTGTTGCAGGTTTTGGTATTGACGTTGAACCTTACTCGGTAACCAATCTAGATCGAGAGATTTTAGCGCCAAAATTCAAACCAGTTGCTGATGGAAAAATATGGCCCGGTAATCAATGGGAAATACAACAAGGAGAGGGCGCGCTTTATCTTGGCAAAAATAAACTAGCCACTACTGAAGATTTTGCGGAGAATACTCGGGTTGCACTTTCGGTTCGAGTTCCAAGTGAGTTATGGGGATGGTTCAGTGGCCGCATCAAGGACCCTCGGATCAAAATAGAACCTGTGTCAAAGAAAGTCGAAAGACTAACTATCGATGCATCTTCGCTCCGAGTTCCGCAGATTTCAACAGAGGTGCCGTCCCGAGAATTTTCTGAAAAATTAAGGCAATCTGGAATGGTTGCCAAGGATTTCAATCTCCCCACTTGGGGCCAGTGGTTTGTACAAACCGGTTCCGATTTGAATTACGGCACAGGGGATGCATTCTCGTGGGTAGATGCCCTGAGAGATACAGTGTCGGATAAGGCGACTAAATCCTCAACAATTTGGGCGCTACAAAGTTCGTGGCCCAATAATGCTCTAGGTTGCTTTCCGCGAGACGGACTCAGCGGAATTGTGACTACGAACGCTCCTGCGTATTCTTCTGAGCCGCCATCGCTCAACAAAGGTTTTCTTGAGTACAAAGTAGCTGGTGTGCACTTTGACGAGAAGGGAGCCGAGATTGAGGGATCTTATGATTTGCTTTTTAGTAGCGACGTAATCAGATGTATATTTCAATTCTCACAAGCTCCAATTAATGCCACAGTATCGATTGTGGACGATTCTGGAGAGGAGAAAAAAATCGCCTCTACCGTAGTATCCGAAAGAGATGGTTGGCTGAAGCTAGCAGCTTATGGTTTTACTTTTTCCTCACCCACCGTAAGAGTTAAACTTACGCAAAAGAGCACGCTCCCCAGTGTCAAAAAAGGTGTGGCGAAAAAGATTTCAATCAAATGTTCAAAAGGAAAGACTGTGAAGAGAATCTCTGGCACTAATCCAAAATGCCCCGCGGGATATAAGAAGAATTGATTTCTATGCGTCTACTAGTGAGTGAAGTCATGCTTTGATAGCAATCCTTGATTATGGATTTGGGAACGTTAGGTCGGCACAGCGAGCATTCGCTAGGCACGGCTTGGCCGCTGAAATCACTTCCGAAGCGCGCACGTGTATCGAAGCAGATGGACTTGTCATCCCAGGGGTTGGCGCTTTCGCTGCGTGCATGGATGGATTAGATGCTGTGGGTGCTGCACGAATCATCGATGCGCGTTTAATGTCAGACCGACCCACATTGGGAATCTGCGTAGGAATGCAGGTTCTCTTCAGCACCGGGGTAGAGCACGGCATCACTCGTGCCGGCCTTGCGCAGTGGCCAGGTCGCGTCGAACAACTTGCAGCCGAGGTGCTCCCTCATATGGGATGGAGCGAAGTGGTGCCGGCCGCCAAATCGAGATTGTTTGATGGTGTTGAGAATGAGCGCTTCTATTTCGTCCATTCTTTCGCCGCGCAAGAGTGGGAACTCTCGCCATCAGAGACTCTGGCGCCAGCATTGGTGAGTTGGAGTGATTATGGCTCAGCTTTCATAGCCGCCGTTGAGAATGGGGCGCTCAGTGCAACCCAATTCCACCCTGAGAAATCTGGCGATGCTGGTGCAACGCTCATCGAGAATTGGATCGGCACATGTCGTTGATTCTGTTGCCGGCCGTCGATGTCAAAGACGGCAGAGCGGTAAGGCTCGTTCAAGGGGAGTTGTCGCAAGAGAGCACATACGGCGCACCGCTCGATGCAGCGCTCGATTTTCAAGACTCGGGAGCGCAATGGCTCCATTTGGTAGATCTCGACGCAGCCTTCGGGCGTGGTAGTAATCACGAGATCCTCGCGGAGGTTGTCGGAAGACTCGATATAAAGGTCGAACTCTCTGGTGGTATCCGCGATGATGCATCGCTGCTGCGCGCCCTTGCGACGGGCTGTGCACGTATCAATCTCGGTACTGCAGCGCTAGAGAATCCCGAGTGGACCTCGGAGGTCATCAAGAGATACGGCGAGAGGATCGCTGTAGGACTTGATGTGCGCGGCCACACTCTCGCCGCACGCGGCTGGACTAAAGAAGGTGGAAATCTCTTCGAGACTATCGAACGTCTAGATCGTGATGGTTGCGCTCGTTACGTAGTGACCGACGTCGCAAAAGATGGCACGATGCAAGGACCAAACCTCACCCTTCTTCGCGAAGTCGCTGACGCTACTAAGGCTCCCATCATCGCAAGTGGCGGCGTATCTACCCTCGATGATATTCGCGCGTTACGCGCACTGACAGATATCGGAATCGAAGGTTCGATCGTCGGAAAGGCGCTGTATGCAGGAGCATTCACGATGCAAGAGGCTCTGGCGGCGGCAGAATGACGATGGATGGCAAGAAACCTGCGATACGAATAATTCCTTGCCTTGATGTGACAGCGGGGCGTGTAGTCAAAGGAGTGAACTTCACCAACCTTATCGATGCTGGAGATCCTGTTGAGATGGCCAAGGTGTATAACGATGAGGGTGCAGATGAATTGACCTTTCTTGACATCACAGCAAGTAGTGGCGCGCGCGAAACCATGTATGACGTGGTAACAGAGTGTGCGCAGCAGGTCTTCATTCCATTGACGGTTGGTGGTGGAGTTCGATCGGTCGACGATGTCAATCGCCTCTTGCGCGCCGGTGCCGACAAAGTCTCGGTAAACACCGCTGCCATCGAGCGGCCAACACTGATCAATGATATTAGCGAGCGTTTTGGCTCTCAGGTTCTTGTGCTCTCTGTCGATGCGCGTCGCGCCAATACCGCAAGTGGGTTTGAAGTAACCACCCATGGCGGGCGAATTAGCGCAGATCTCGATGCGATGGCATGGATCGAAGAGGGGTGCCGACGCGGAATTGGCGAGGTGCTGCTCAATTCGATGGACGCTGACGGCACTCGCGCCGGTTACGACGTTGAGATGATCTCGATGGCGCGCAGATATGCGAAGGTCCCACTCATCGCAAGTGGTGGCGCGGGAGCCCTCGACGACTTCGACCTAGCAATCAAGGCAGGAGCCGATGCGCTCCTTGCTGCCTCAGTCTTCCATTTCGGCACTTTTCGAATCGGAGCAGTCAAGGAATACCTAAGAAATCGCGGCCACCTGATTCGGTGAGAATAGGGGAGAATAGCGCCATGGCTGATTCACCTCGATTACCGGCAACGCTCGAAGCGCGACTTGCCGACCCAGGTGCCTTGGTGCCGGTTATCGTGCAACAAGTCGAGAGTAATCAAGTGTTAATGCTGGCATGGATGAATAGGCAAGCGCTCCTTGCCACCATCGAGAGCGGTGCTGCGACATATTGGAGCCGCAGCCGAAATGAATTGTGGGTCAAAGGCGCAACTTCAGGGAACACGCAACGGATGCACTCGATCGACCTGGACTGTGACAGCGATGCCTTACTCATGATGGTCGATCAGAATGGTGCAGCGTGTCACACCGGATCCCACACCTGTTTCGGGCAACGGATCATCTGATGCGCATCGAAGAGTTTCGCGAATTCGCAAAGCAACACACCGTCATTCCAGTTACACGTAAGTTCGTTGCCGACAATCAAACGCCCTTGAGCCTCTATAGCAAGTTGGCCCAAGAACGAACAGGTACCTTCCTCCTTGAATCAGCAGAGAATGGACGGACTTGGTCTCGGTATTCATTCATCGGAGTGCGCAGCAGTGCAACTCTCACTGAAAAAAATGGGCGAGCAACGTGGAGCGGTAAGAAACCCGCGGGTGCACCTGAAGGCATCGACCCTATCGAGGCGCTAGAAATCACCAGCGCACACCTGAAATCTGTTGCGCTGCCTGATCTTCCACCCCTGACGAGCGGTTTGGTCGGCTTTATGGGTTACGACGCTGTTCGACGCTTAGAACGTCTGCCCTCAATAGCAGTAGATGATCTGCACATCCCAGAGCTCTCTTTCATGCTCATCTCAGACTTGGCCATCTTCGATCATGCGACAAGCGTGGTAACGCTCATTTCTAATGCAATAAATTGGGACGGCAGCGACGAACGAGTTGATGAGGCATTCGTAGATGCGATGGCTCGACTTGATCAGATGGAGCGCGATTTAGTCGCAAGTGAGTCCTTTGAAAACAGCGGAATCTCTCTTCTTGATGAGCGAGCCGAACCAGAGTTCACCCGCGCAACTACTTCAGATGAGTACTGCCAAGCGGTGCGCGCCATCAAAGAAGAGATCCTTGCAGGTGAGGCTTTTCAAGTAGTGCTCTCACAAAGATTCGCCTCGACAGTGCAGGCAAGCTCACTCGATATCTACCGAATGTTACGTCGCCACAATCCCAGCCCCTACATGTATTTGCTCCGTTTCGATGATGGCCTTGATGTGGTGGGTTCAAGTCCTGAAGCGCTCGTGAAGATCTCTGATCGACAGGCAATGGTCCACCCAATTGCAGGAACGAGACGTCGCGGCGCAACCGAAGCAGAAGATGAGGCGCTTGCCGCCGAATTGCTCGCCGATATCAAAGAACGAGCCGAGCACTTGATGCTTGTAGATCTCGGACGAAATGATCTTGGTCGGGTGTGCAAACCAGGAACGGTGGATGTCGTCGAATTCATGAACATCGAGCGCTACTCCCATGTGATGCATATCGTCTCGACCGTTACTGGCGAATTGAACGAAGATGTCTCTACCGTCGATGCGCTATGTGCGGTCTTTCCTGCTGGCACACTCTCGGGAGCGCCGAAGCCACGAGCAATGGAGATTATTGAGAAGTTAGAACCCACCCGGCGCGGTCTATACGGTGGCATCGTTGGTTACATCGATTTCAGAGGTAATCTCGATTCAGCGATAGCAATTCGCACTGCTCTTATTAAAGATGGAATTGCTTATGTGCAAGCCGGCGCTGGCGTTGTCGCTGATTCGATTCCAGAGAGCGAAGACCAAGAGTGCGTCAACAAAGCAGCAGCCGTGCTCACCGCCATTGCTACTGCGAATGCGCGAGAACGAGTGCGGTGATGCGAATACTCAAGAGCGCAGTATCTCTCGCAATCGGTCTTGTCGGACTTGTGATTTCAGCACGCGCACTCAACTCAGAACTCTCTCTCTGGGCGCTGCTCCTTTTGTTCTGCGCATCACTGCTCGTGCTCATTACGTTGCTTCGACCGCTCTTTGTCAGGCGCTCTCGGGGCAAGCAAAAAAGTTCTGGTTTACCGAGCAAATATGAACGGGTTCAGGATCCATGGCGGGCGCTCTCAGCCGGACAGGACCCAACCAAGGAGTAACGCAGGCTTCACAGCGGTGTGCGGTAAAATTCTTCAAGCATTTATAATCATGTATCGGCTCGACAGGTATCTATCCGAGGCTCACGAGAGGGAATTCGATGTCCGTCAACAACCATGGCAAGACTCCAGCGGCATGGGCAACCACCATCATCGTCATCATCGGTTCGACAATTGCCGGGCTCGCGATTGCAATGGCGAATATCCCTTGGGCAATAGCGGGCTTTGTCGTAGTCGCGCTGGGTGGTGTCGTCGGCTTGGTGATGAAGAGCGCTGGGCTTGGGCGCAAGAAGACTTCGCACTAACTGTTTCTCCGCATTGACATGTCGGTCTTAGCTGAAATCATCCGTGGCGTAGTTGAGGATTTGGGCGCGCGAAAATTACAAGTTTCCCGCGAAGAGATTATCGCCCGCGCCAATGAGCAAAGTTCGCCACGTGATGTTCTCGAGTCTTTCCAACAAGGCACGTTCGGTGTCATCGCGGAAGTTAAACGTTCCTCACCGAGCAAAGGTGTCCTTGCTGATATCTCTGATCCAGCAACTCTGGCGCGAAAGTATCAAGAAGGTGGCGCGTGCGCAGTAAGCGTGCTCACTGAAGAGCGACGGTTCAAGGGTTCACTCTCTGATCTTGCTGCGGTACGAGCAGCAGTAACTATTCCGATCTTGCGCAAGGAATTTATCGTCGATGACTATCAAATCTACGAAAGCCGGGCATTCGGAGCCGACATCGTCCTATTGATAGTCGCCGCCCTCACCGACGCTCAACTGCTCCAGTTCACAACACTCACACACTCTCTTGGCATGCGCACCTTGATCGAAGTGCACGAAGTGACCGAGCTCGAGCGGGTATTACAACTAGTGCAATCTGGAACACTGAGTCTGGATCTACTCGGAATAAATGCTCGAAACTTGAAGACGCTTGACATCAATTCAGGACTCTTCGCCGAAATGGTTTCGCACATACCAGCATCAATCCCGCTCATCGCAGAATCTGGGATTAGCAGCGCAGATGAGGTGGGCGAGCTGGCCCGAGTTGGAGCAGACGGGGTCCTTGTAGGCGAGGCGCTAGTCAAAGATGGCCACCCCGCGCAGACCATCAAAGATTTTCTCCATCGCGCACATTCACTGAGAGTCCGTAGGCTTAGCCCATGACCGCAACGGTGGATGCTGGCTTATTCGGACCATATGGTGGTCGTTACGTTCCAGAAGCGCTGATTGCCGCCCTTGATGAATTGGCTCAGATGCACCAATCGCTCAAGAGCGACCCTACTTTTGCGGCTGAGTTGAGCCACCTACATAAGACATATTCAGGGCGGCCCAGCATTCTCACTGAAGCGCAACGCTTTGCTGAATATTGCGGTGGCGCTCGCATCCTGCTCAAGCGCGAGGATCTCAACCACACTGGCTCACACAAGATCAACAACGTGCTCGGCCAGGCGCTGATGACTAAACGAATGGGCAAGAAGAGAGTGATTGCCGAGACGGGAGCAGGTCAACATGGCGTTGCCTCTGCGACTGCTGCAGCGCTACTCGGACTCGAGTGCGTCGTCTATATGGGCGAAGAAGACACCAAACGTCAAGCGCTAAATGTCGCACGAATGCGTTTGTTGGGTGCTACGGTCGTTCCGGTTACTGCAGGCTCGCGTACCCTCAAAGATGCAATCAATGAGGCGATGCGAGATTGGGTAACTAATGTCGAAACCACACACTACATTTTAGGAACAGTGGCAGGTCCGCATCCGTTCCCTGTGATGGTTCGCGATTTTCATCGCATCATCGGAGACGAAGCGCGTGCACAAGTCCTGGAATTAACCGGCGCTCTTCCCACCGCTGTTTTGGCCTGCGTTGGTGGTGGCTCTAACGCGATTGGAATCTTCTATCCATTCATTGAAGATGGAGCCGTGCGACTCATCGGACTCGAAGCAGGTGGTGATGGTCTAGAGACAGGTCGACATGCTTCGGCGATCTCCGGTGGTCGACCAGGAGTGTTGCATGGAGCACGTTCGTACATGTTGCAAGATGATGATGGCCAGACAATCGAATCACATTCAATCTCTGCAGGACTCGACTATCCAGGTGTCGGCCCGGAGCATGCACACCTCCATGACATTGGTCGAGCGGAGTATTGGTCGATCACTGACAAGGAAGCGATGGAGGCGTTCTCATTACTCTGTCGCACTGAGGGGATTATTCCCGCAATCGAGACTGCCCATGCACTTGCCGGAGCAATGAAATTAGGCAAGCAATTAGGGCCGAAGGCTGTTCTGCTCATAAACTTGAGTGGTCGCGGTGATAAGGACGTGCAAACTGCCGCCGAGTATTTCGGAATGGTGTAAGTGGCTGCGGTGACAAACGTGAAAGAGACGGCACTTGAGCAGGTTTTGCGCGATGCCAAGGGTCAGAATCGTGCGGCTCTCATTGGATACATTCCTGCGGGCTTTCCGACAATAGAAGGATGTAAGGCAGCAATCGATGTGCTGATCGATGCTGGCTTTGATGCTGTAGAAATTGGTTATCCATATAGTGATCCAGTGATGGATGGCCCAATCATCCAACAGGCGGCAGACCTAGCGCTCCATAACGGTGTTAAGGCAAAAGATGTCATGGCGACGTTGCACCACACGACCACGCGCGGTGCCGCAGCAGTAGTGATGACGTACTGGAATCCAATCGAGCAATATGGTGCAGATAAATTCGCGCACGCGATTGCAGCTGCGGGTGGATCAGGAGTGATTACTCCTGATCTCTCCTTCGAACAAGCCCAGCCATGGAAGTCGAGCGCGACAACTGCGGGCATAAATACCATTTTCGTCGTCGCACCGAGCACCACTGATGAGCGCCTCAAGAAAGTCGCGGGCATAACCTCGGGTTTCATCTACGCTGCAAGCCTGATGGGCGTGACCGGAACACGCACTGCTATCTCAGATTCTGCGCGAGCGCTGGTGGGTCGAATCCGAAAGGTAAGTGATCTGCCGATTGCGGTCGGACTTGGAGTCTCTACTCCAGAACAGGCGAGTGAGGTTGCCTCATACGCTGATGGAGTAATTATTGGTAGCGCGCTCATCAAGGAACTTCTCGATACTGATCTCGAGTCAGGTTTACGTCGATTGCGTCTCCTTGCAAACGCACTCGCTTCCGCTACTCGCTCTGCACATCGGAGCGCTTCATGAATACTGAAAGTGCGCGCAAGGAAGTCATCTTCGACTGGGTCGGACTCTTTGCTCGCCTTGCTTTAGGTGGTGTATTGCTCGTCGCTGGGGCGCTCAAGATTCCAACGCCCTACAAAGCCGCTGCTGCGATGCGCGCTTACGAGCTTCTTCCCAACTCGCTGGCCTCATTCTTTGGCTACATCCTGCCGTGGTTTGAAGTTGGTCTTGGGCTACTTCTTATTCTCGGTGTCGCATCCCGCATCTCAGGTGTGACTGGGGCGCTTTTGATGCTCCTTTTCATCGCAGCAATCGCTTCGGCGTGGGCGCGCGGTTTGAGTATCGATTGCGGGTGCTTTGGCGGAGGTGGCCAAATCGACCCAAAGGAGACCAAGTACCTCGAGGAAATCATCCGCGATATCGGGCTGGCGCTCTGTGGTTTCTATCTTTATTTCCGACCACACTCTCGTTTTGCGCTGGATAATCGCGGGAAGTAGGCTAGAAATCATGGCGTCGAAAAATAACCAGAATAACCAGAATAACAAGCGTGGTCCGCAACGAGGTGGACGAAACAATCAGCCAGATCCCATCACGCGTTGGATAGTTATTGGCATGGTCGCGCTCGTCGTGATCATCGGCGCAGTGTTCACAATCGTGAGCAATAAGAGTTCGTCAAATGTCGCGCTACCCCCTGGTGCAAGCACAGATGACGGATATGGGATTGTCTTCAACGCCGACAAGACTCCAACGATTCATGTGTGGGAAGATTTCCAATGCCCAAGTTGCAAGCGCTTCGAATTGACCAATGGGCCAAAGGTCTTGGAATTAATTCAACAAGGTAAGGCTAAAGTCGTCTTTAATACCCTCTCCTTCCTTGGAGATGAGTCAGTAGTTGCCGGGATGGGTGGCGGATGCGCCGCAGAGCAAGGCAAGTTCCTTGAGTATAAGAAGTTCATGTACGAGAATCAGCAAGAAGAACACTCCGGCACATGGACTAAGCCTTATGTAATCTCGATGGCTGCATCGATGGGTCTAGATGAGAACAAATTCGCTTCGTGTCTTAATACTGACAAGTATCGTAAGTGGTTGACCAACGTTGCTGATGCAGGTGGTAAGGCAAACATCAATGGCACGCCTACTGTCGTCATCGATGGCAATGTCATGGAGAGCGACCAACAAGGAGTCAACTACTACACCGCTGAAGGATTTAATGCTCAACTTGTGAAGTACGGTATTAAGTAAAACCGTATGGAGTTGGCGTTCATCCCCTCGCCTTCGGTAAGTGTTATCGCCCTTGGGCCCTTGACTATTCATTTCTATGCGCTCTGCATCATCGCCGGCATCGTCGTCGCGGTCTGGTGGGGAGAGCGCCGCTTTGTCGCACGGGGTGGCGCATCTGGGGTAGTTACTGATGTCGCGTATTGGGCGGTTCCTTCGGGAATAGTGGGCGGGCGCCTCTACCATTTGGCAACTTCGTGGAATAGCGAGCGAACGTTCCTTGATGCGATCGCTATCTGGCGCGGCGGGCTCGGAATCTGGGGCGCCATCAGCCTTGGGGCACTGGGTGCCTACCTTCGCTATCGAATGTTGGCGCGAAAGAGTGTCGAGTCACAGGGTTCTGAATCCGCTCAACCTTTGCTGCCATCGTTTGCAGTTTTTATGGATGCCCTTGCTCCTGGAATAGTCCTTGCCCAAGCAATTGGGCGATGGGGCAACTGGTTCAATATTGAACTCTTTGGAAAACCAACGGCGCTTCCGTGGGGGCTGCACGTTCCAACAGCAAAACGCCCTGCTGGTTATCAAGAGTTTGAGACCTTCCATCCAACCTTCCTCTACGAATCCCTCTGGTGCATCGCCGTTGCTCTTCTCTTGATGTGGGTGTCACGGCGCGGATTCCTCCGCCGCGGCGGAATCTTCTTGCTCTATGTGGCAACTTACTCTTTTGGTCGCTTTTGGATCGAAGGGCTACGCATCGACGAGAGCGAACGGATTTTTGGGTTGCGGTTCAACATCTGGGTAAGTATCTGTCTATTTATATTGGCAACAATCGCCACCTTCGACCGTCGCGAGCGCAAGCCGCGCTAATCTTCTCTCTATGTCACTCGAAGCGGTCTATCAGCGCAACCTCGAGCATCGAGCGCATCGCTCAGGATGGTTGCGTGCTGCTGTCTTGGGCGTCAATGATGGTCTGGTCTCCAACGCATCCTTGATGCTTGGCTTTGTCGCTGCACAAACGAGTACGGCAACGGTCATCACTGCTGGCCTTGCCGGAATCGCTGCAGGCGCACTTTCGATGGCGGTAGGAGAATATGTTTCGGTAAGTTCGCAAACTGATATCGAGCGAGCCGATCGTGAGATTGAGAAGGCTCACCTTGAATTAGACCCTGAAGGCGAGTTGCTGGAATTAGCGAAGATCTATGAGGATCGCGGTATCCCGCGTGAGTTAGCGCTGCAAGTAGCGACCGCGCTACATGAACACAATGCCCTCGAAGCGCACCTTCGTGATGAACTGGGACAGCATGACTTAACCAAGGCTCGTCCGATTCAAGCAGCCATTGCTTCAGCAGCAGCTTTCACCCTTGGTGGCTTAATCCCGCTGCTGGGTATCTTCATCCCTACCATCATCAACCAAGGCGTAAGCATCATTGTGATCACGATGGTTGGTTTGGCGCTTGCTGGAATCACGGGAGCGAAGATCTCTGGCACTAAGCCCCTCCCACCGACAATCCGCATCATCGTCGGGGGCTCCCTGGCGATGGCCGTCACAGCCGGAATTGGAGCCCTGGTTCACATCAGCGGCATCTAGTCGCTAGTATTGGGTTCACATTTCGGGCCAACGATGTCCCAACTACTCTTCACAAGGGGACATTGATGGCCGTTTCGCATTTTTCAGCCTTTCCCATGAATCAGGGGCTGTACAACGCTGAGCACGAGCGAGATGCGTGCGGCGTTGCGATGGTTGCCACCCTTACTGGTCAAGCTCGACACGACATAGTTGCCTTGGCTCTGACTGCACTACGAAATATGGAACACAGGGGAGCCTCTGGCGCAGAACCCGACAGTGGTGATGGCGCGGGAATCTTGATTCGTGTACCTGATCTCTTCTTACGTAAGGTCGTTCAATTCGCGCTTCCCGAGAGTGGAAGTTATGGGGTGGGTATCGCTTTCCTTCCGGCCGACGAAAAGGCGTGTGCTGCGGTCATCCAGAGTATTGCCGACCTTGCCACGGCAGAGGGATTGAGCATCGTGGGTTGGCGTGATCTGCCGATCAACGCTCGCTCGCTCGGCGCGACCGCACGCTCTGTGATGCCAACCTTTAAGCAACTCTTTCTTGCCGGTACCCATTCTGAGAGTGGACTTGCCTTAGATCGACTCTTGTTCACATTCCGTAAGCGAGCCGAACATGCCCTTGAAGTCTATTTTCCATCGCTCTCGTCGCAAACAATCGTCTACAAAGGAATGCTCACCACTGGACAGTTAGAGGAGTTCTTTCCAGATCTTTCTGATGAAGCAGTCGCGTCACCGCTCGCGCTGGTCCATTCGCGATTCTCGACCAACACCTTCCCATCGTGGCCACTCGCGCACCCCTATCGCTACATCGCTCATAACGGTGAGATCAACACTGTCAAGGGAAATCGTAATTGGATGCGCGCTCGTGAAGCGCTACTTGCAAGCGATGTGATTCCTGGTGATATCAAGCGCATCTTCCCAATCGTCTCTGAAGGAGGGAGTGATTCGGCATCTTTCGATGAAGTCTTGGAGTTGCTCTATCTCTCGGGTCGCTCTTTGCCGCATGCGATGTTGATGATGATCCCAGAGGCATGGGAGAACAACCCCACGATGGATCCGGCACGTAAGGCGTTCTATGCATTCCACTCATCTCTCATGGAGCCATGGGACGGTCCTGCCTGCGTCACATTTACTGATGGTCATCAAGTGGGTGCAGTTCTCGATCGAAATGGATTGCGACCATCGCGATTCTGGGTGACCGATGATGGGCTTGTCGTCCTTGCGAGCGAGGTCGGCGTGCTTGATATCCCTGCTTCATCAGTGGTCCGAAAAGGTCGGCTCCAGCCTGGTCGGATGTTCCTCGTTGATATCGAAGAAGGTCGAATCATCGAAGATGAAGAGATCAAATCTTCACTTGCCTCCGCTGCTCATTATGCGAAATGGGTCGATGAGGGAATCGTGCGCCTCGAGGATCTACCCGCTCGCGAACATATCTCCTACCCCCATGCTTCAGTGTTACGACGGCAACGCGCCTTTGGATTTACTGAGGAGGAATTGCGCATCCTGCTCACACCGATGGCACGTGCTGGAATGGAACCACTTGGTTCGATGGGTACCGACTCTCCGATTGCTGCGCTCTCGAATAAGCCACGCTTGCTCTTCGATTACTTCACCCAACTCTTCGCGCAAGTGACCAATCCGCCACTTGATGCGATTCGAGAGGAGTTGGTGACGAGCCTGTCAGCAACAATCGGACCTGAGCACAACATCTTGGATCCTGGCCCTGAATCTTGTCGTCAGATTCTTTTGCCATTCCCCGTAATCGATAACGATGAATTGGCGAAGATCATCCATGTCAACGCAGACAAGACCCAAAGTGGCTTTGCTCCGTACGTCGTGCGTGGACTCTTTCCAGTGGCTGAAGGTGGCGCCGGTTTAGCAGCGCGCATCAAGGAGTTACGCGATGAAGTGAGTAGCGCAATCGAGAATGGTGCGCGCATCATCGTGCTATCGGATCGAGATGGAGATGCTGACAATGCCCCGATTCCTTCACTCCTTCTCACATCAGCAATCCATCATCATTTGATCCGAACACAACGTCGTACTCAGGTGGGATTAGTCGTCGAGGCTGGAGATGTTCGCGAGGTACATCATGTGGCCCTTCTGCTTGGTTTTGGTGCCGCCGCGGTCAATCCATATCTTGCGATGGAGAGCGTCGAGGATCTGGTCCATCAAGGAGTTATCACGAACATCTCTCCTGAAAAGGCGGTTCGTAACCTGATCAAGGCGCTTGGCAAAGGCGTGCTGAAAGTGATGTCAAAGATGGGTATTTCGACGATCGCTTCGTATACCGGCGCTCAAGTCTTCGAGGCGATTGGTTTGGCGCAAGATCTTGTCGACGAATACTTCACGGGCACCACCTCGCGATTAGGTGGCATCGGCATCGATGTCATTGCCAGCGAAGCGATTGCCCGTCACCAGATTGCCTATCCACCGGGAGGTGAAATCCCTGGTACCAAGAAGTTGCCGACCGGCGGGGAATATCAGTGGCGCCGTGATGGTGAACCACATCTCTTCGATCCTGAGACTGTTTTCCTTCTGCAGCACTCGACGCGCTCGCGCCAGTTCGAGGTTTTCAAAAAATACACCGACAAAGTCAATAATCGTTCCAAAGATTTGATGACTCTTCGTGGGCTCTTTGAATTCAAGAGTGGTCAACGTGCGCCGATCTCCATCGATGACGTTGAGCCAATCAGTGAGATCGTGAAGAGATTTTCGACCGGAGCCATGTCTTATGGATCAATATCTCAAGAGGCGCATGAGACTCTCGCAATCGCGATGAATCGGCTTGGTGGAAAGTCGAATACGGGTGAAGGTGGTGAAGATCCAGAACGGTACATTCCGCTACCAAATGGTGATTCAAAGCGTTCTGCTATCAAGCAAGTTGCCAGCGGGCGATTCGGCGTCACCAGCGAATACCTCGTGAACGCTGATGATCTGCAGATCAAGATGGCGCAAGGTGCTAAACCAGGCGAAGGTGGGCAACTCCCAGGTCAAAAGGTCTACCCCTGGGTAGCGAAGACTCGGCATTCGACACCTGGAGTGGGGCTCATCTCACCTCCACCACATCACGACATCTATTCAATCGAAGATCTCGCCCAACTTATTCATGATCTGAAGAATTCGAATAAGGATGCGCGAATCCATGTCAAGCTCGTTGCCGAAGTTGGCGTCGGCACCGTTGCTGCCGGAGTAAGTAAGGCGCATGCTGATGTGGTACTCATCTCGGGCCACGATGGTGGCACCGGTGCTTCACCGCTCACCTCGCTCAAACATGCAGGTGCACCATGGGAGCTGGGCTTAGCTGAGACACAGCAAACATTGATGCTTAACCGATTACGAGATCGAATCGTGGTTCAGACCGATGGCCAATTAAAGACGGGTCGGGATGTGATCATCGCGGCTCTACTTGGCGCGGAAGAGTTTGGCTTTGCCACCGCACCTTTGGTTGTCTCTGGGTGCATCATGATGCGCGTCTGTCACCTCGATACCTGTCCGGTCGGGGTGGCCACACAGAATCCTGCCCTGCGCGAGAAATTCTCGGGTAAGCCGGAATTCGTCGAGACATTCTTCGAATATGTAGCACAGGAGGTTCGCGAATTGCTGGCGCAACTTGGGTTCCGCAGCGTCGAAGAGGCTGTTGGTCAAGTGGAGGTGCTCGACACCAAGCGAGCCATCGAACATTGGAAGGCCTCGGGGCTAGATCTTGCACCTTTGTTGGTTGCTCCTGCGCCGGGGGTTCGTCATGCGGTGAAGAAGCAGGATCACGGTCTTGATAAGGCTCTTGATAACACTCTCATCGAATTAGCGCAGAGCGCTCTGCTCGATGCACAACCTGTCCGGGCCAGCCTAGAGGTGCGCAACGTCAACAGAACTGTGGGCACGATGCTGGGAGCAGAGATCACTCGTCGTTACGGTGGTGCTGGCTTACCACCTGGCACTGTCGACCTAACTTTCCATGGTTCTGCTGGCCAATCATTTGGTGCATTCATTCCGCGCGGCATGACGTTACGTCTTTATGGCGATGCAAACGATTACGTGGGTAAGGGAATCTCCGGCGGAACAATTGTGGTTCAACCCGACGAGAAGGCAAAGTTCGATGCGCATGACAATGTAATCGCTGGAAATGTCATCGGTTACGGTGGCACTTCCGGTGAGATCTTTATCCGAGGAATCGTCGGCGAACGTTTCTGCGTCCGCAACTCTGGTGCGACGGCTGTAGTCGAAGGAGTCGGTGATCATGGTTGTGAGTACATGACCGGCGGAGTGGTGGTTGTACTCGGAAAGACTGGTCGTAATTTTGCCGCTGGAATGTCGGGTGGTCGCGCGTTCGTGCTCGATATCAATCCAGCTCACGTTAATGGCGAGATGGTCGACCTGCTCATCCTTACCGACAAAGACAAGAACGACCTACACCAGATTCTCTCGCGCTACAGCGCAGAGAGTGGCTCGCCAATTGCAGCGGAACTGCTCAATGATTGGGAGGAAGCAGTCGAGCGTTTCGCACTCGTGATGCCTCGAGATTATGCTCGCGTGCTTGCAGCGATGGAGCGCGCTGAAAGAGAAGGGCTCCCTCGTGAGACTTACGTGATGGAGGCGACGCATGGCTGATCCAACAGGTTTTATGAAGGTTCCGCGCGAGACTCCAAAGCGCCGGCCGGTCGACATTCGTATTCGCGATTGGCGTGAGGTCTACGAAGAGCAGCCATTTGCGGAATTGCAGAAGCAGGCAGGGCGGTGCATGGACTGCGGTATCCCGTTCTGTCACCAAGGTTGCCCGCTGGGCAATCTCATCCCAGAGTGGAACGACTTAATCTGGCGGGGCGAAGTGGGCGAAGCAATCGATCGGCTCCATGCAACAAATAACTTTCCAGAGTTCACTGGAAGGCTCTGCCCGGCACCATGCGAGACAGCGTGCGTAGTTGGTATCAATCGTGATGCGGTCACCATTAAGCAAGTGGAACTACGTACCATCGAAGAGGCGTTTGCTTCAGGTGGCGTGAAACCGCTCATACCCGATCGACTTACGGGCAAGACGGTAGCCGTAGTCGGGTCTGGGCCAGCCGGACTTGCCGCAGCGCAACAACTCACTCGCGCTGGTCACACCGTGGCAGTGTATGAGCGCGCCGAAAAAATCGGTGGCTTGCTCCGCTATGGAATCCCAGAATTTAAAATGGAGAAATCAATCCTCGATCGCCGACTCGATCAAATGAAAGCCGAGGGGACTCGATTTCGATCTGGTGTCGATGTGGGCGGGGAACTCACCGGAGAACAGTTACGAACGCGATACGACGCAGTTGTTTTAGCGATTGGCGCGACGCAATGGCGCGAACTTCCAGTTCCTGGTCGTGAATTACACGGCATATACCAAGCGATGGAGTACTTGCCATGGGGAAACAAGCAAGGTCTAGGAGAGATCACCGAACCACCCATCAACGTTGCTGGCAAGCACGTGGTGATTCTCGGTGGAGGTGATACTGGAGCCGATTGCCTTGGAACAGCAACACGTCAAGGCGCCGCTTCCATCACGCAACTTGAGATTATGCCTCGACCAAGCAATGAACGGCCATCGTCAGCCCCATGGCCTACCTACCCAATGATCTATCGCGTTTCAAGCGCTCATGAAGAAGCAGGCGAGCGAATGTACGCGGTCTCAACCGAGGAGTTCATCGGAGATGGCGCCGGAAATCTGCGCGCGTTGCGACTTGTGGAGACCGAATTCAGAGAGGGTAAATTCGAGAAAGTACCCGGAAGTGAGCGGGAGATACCGGCCGACTTTGTCTTCCTTGCAATGGGTTTCACCGGCGTCGAGAAATCGCCATTGATCTCACAGTTGGGCGTTACTCTCGATGCGCGTGGCAACATCGCGCGCGATGATGAATATCAAAGCAGCGTTCCAGGGGTGTTTGTGGCTGGCGATGCTGGTCGTGGTCAATCGCTCATCGTGTGGGCAATTGCCGAGGGTCGATCTGCAGCGGCAGCAGTGGATCGCCATTTGATGGGACGTACTCAACTACCGGCACCTATCGAGCCAACTGCGCGTCCGTTGATGGTCTAGGCGGTTGCAGGTATGAGCGCTCAACGTCGTGCGAAGATCGTCTGCACCTTGGGTCCAGCAACCTCGAGCGCGGAACGGATTGGGCAACTTATCGATGCTGGCATGAACGTGGCTCGGCTCAACCTTTCACATGGCACCCGCGTGCAGCATGAGGAGTTGCTCCACTATGTTCGGAGCGAGTCGAAAAGGCGCGCTGCCTATGTCGCGGTTCTCGCCGATCTACAAGGTCCAAAGATTCGCCTGGGAAAGTTGGTTGATGGGGAGCATCGCCTAGAACCGGGCGCACATTTTGTCATCACTACCGATGAGATTGTCGGGGATAGCACCCGCGCTTCAACGACATATAAAGGGCTCGCTCGAGATTGCGCGACTGGCGACACCTTACTCATCGACGATGGCAAGGTAACGCTCCAGATTTCCAAGATTACCGAAACGGAAATTTTCACAGTTGTTAGAAATGGTGGCGTAATTAGCAGTAGCAAGGGGATCAACGCGCCTGGCTCTTCGCTCTCGGTACCAGCGCTCTCAGAGAAAGATATCGCAGACTTAGAGTGGGGATTGCGCGCGGGAGTCGACGTAATCGCCCTGTCTTTTGTGCGTAGCGGTTCGGATATCTCTGGAGTGCACGAAGTCATGAATCGAGTGGGCATTCGAGTTCCTGTGATTGCCAAGATTGAGAAGCCGCAAGCCGTCACGAACCTTGATGAGATTGTTGCGGCATTCGATGGCTTGATGGTGGCTCGGGGCGATTTGGGAGTTGAGTTACCGATCGAAGAAGTTCCATTGGTGCAAAAACGGTGCATCATCAGCGCACGTGAGAATGCGAAGCCAGTGATCGTGGCAACTCAGATGTTAGAGTCGATGATTCTGCAGCCCTCGCCGACCCGTGCCGAGGCGACCGATTGCGCTAACGCAATCTTGGATGGCGCCGATGCGTTAATGCTCTCTGGAGAGACGAGCGTAGGAAAATTCCCATTAGAAGCAGTTGCGACTATGTCACGCATCATCGCCAAAACTGAGGAGAAAGCGCTCTCTGAGGTAGCGCAGTTGCGCCACAATCCGCACACCAAATCTGGAGCGATCACCAAAGCTGCTGCCGAGGTCGGGGCGGTGGTCGGCGCACGTTTCTTGGTTGCCTTCACCCAAAGCGGTGATTCGGCGCGCCGGATGTCTCGCCTTCGCTCTGTCATCCCAATCCTCGCCTTAACGCCAGAGGTGAGCACCGCGCATCAATTAGCGCTCTCGTGGGGGGTTGAACCCATCGTCATTCCGCCTGCAAAACACACCGATGAGATGGTCAAGCAAATTGACTCGTCGCTTCTTGATACCGGGCGTGCGAGCGTGGGGGAGTACATCGTGATTGTCGCCGGAAGTCCGCCCGGAATCCCAGGATCGACCAATGCGATGCGCGTCCATCGGATTGGAGATGCGGTGGCAGGCATCGCTCCGGCATATCGGTAAACTCAGCGGTTAACGCCTCGGTACTCCAACGGTAGAGAGGGCAGTCTCAAACACTGCATAGTGTCGGTTCGAATCCGACTCGGGGCACATGATTTCTCCCTTACGTATCGTGGTCGCCGAAGACGAGGCCTTGATCCGGATGGATCTTGTTGAGATGCTCGCACGCGAGGGATATCACGTCGTTGGCGAAGCTGCGAATGGCGACGAAGCGATTGCTTTAGTCCGTGAACATAAGCCCGACTTGGCTCTATTCGATGTCAAGATGCCGATCAAGGATGGAATAACTGCCGCACAAGAATTGCGCGGCGAGGTTCCCATCGTGATGTTGACCGCATTTAGCCAGCGCGAACTTATCGAACGGGCGAATAACGCAGGTGTGATGGCTTACCTGGTCAAACCATTCACAATTAGCGATTTGATTCCGGCGATTGAAGTTGCTCGAACTCGCTTCTTTGAACGTGTCATGCTGGCCGATGAAGTGGCAACCTTGGAGGGCAAACTCGAGGCGCGCAAGAGCATCGAGCGGGCCAAGGGCCTGCTCATGAAAGAGCACGGCTTGACTGAGGGCGAAGCCTTTACCTGGATCCAGCGAGCGGCGATGGATAAGCGGATTTCCATGGTCGAGTTGGCCAATGCAATCATCAATGGCCAAAGCCGTTAACCCACTGCTAAAACCGCTGTAATCCCGAAAAAACATGGCCTGTTGGCGCTACAGCCCGCCATTTATGCGGGTTCTTCGACTTACAACTTTCCCCAACTTTTGGCATACTCATCCATTACTTCGCCCGGAAATCACCCTGATTCTCGGGATGAACTTACGTGACGATAGAGAAGTACTTCTAGAAATCATCGAACGAAAGTAATCGAAAGTAATCGAAAGGGTAATAATGCAAAAGTCATACAAGTGGAAGGTCGTAACCGCCTTCGCTGTAGCGACTCTCGTTCTTGCGGGCTGCTCGTCATCATCTGACA
>CAZBCF010000007.1:0-46129 GCA_964490435.1 uncultured Bifidobacterium sp.
GACTTCGACTATGAATTGCAGATGGCTCAGATGAATCGCCAACTCTCTGGCGTCGAGACTCTTTTCATGGCCACCCGCCCTGAATATTCATTCCTCTCCTCATCGCTGGTGAAAGAGTTGGCAACCTATGGGGGAGATGTCTCGACGTACGTACCCGCACCAGTCCACTCTGCACTGTTAGAGCGAATCTCGGGAGGAAAGAGATAAATGGAAGCGCTCGAAAAATTACAGTTGGCTATCGCTATGGTCGAAGAGGCACGCTCTGTTCCACTCAGCGCCTCTTGCGTCGTGCATCGTGGCGAATTACTCGGCATCTTGGATGAGGTTCGGGTGAGTCTGCCCTCCGATCTAGATGCTGCTGCACAAGTTCTTATCGATCGCGATGTGATTGTCGAAGAGGGGCGCACGAGTGCCGAACAACTCGTTGCGATGGCGCGTGAAGAAGCTGCTCGCTTAGTAGAGCAGACCGAGATAGTGATTGCGGCTCGAAACGAAGCCGAACGAATCGTGAGCCAAGCCCACCAAAGCGCTCAAGAGCAACGCGATGAGGTCGATTCATATATCGACTCTCGTTTGGCGACGCTTGAAGTAATCCTTACTAAGACGATGGATGCAGTCGTGAAAGGTCGGGAGCGAATCGCTGGAGCAAGCGAGAAGGACGTGCTCTCGCAACTGGCAGACGAATAGCGAGGCTCTCATCACATGCCTGTCACACCACGTGCAGATAACTCAGGTAACTCGGATTTTCGAGTCTCGATTCATGATCTCAAACGCCAGCCGGGAGAACTTCTCGAGATCCATCGCAGCTTTGACACTTCAGAGCGAATCGGCATCGACATCATTGCCATTGAATCACGCACCCATCTGACAATCATCGGAAAAGTCGAGTCGGTATCAACGGGAGCGTTGGTGACCTGCGAGGTCACATCGGTGGCCAAAGGGGAATGTGTACGTTGTCTGGATCCGATTGAACGTCCGATCAAGACCCGAATCCAAGAGCTTTACTACTACGCGCTCCCATCTGATCTGAGCGAAGATGAGGATGAGCCCTTATTAATCACTGAAGAAAAACTTGACCTGCTACCTCCTATCCGTGATGCGGTCATCTTGGATCTACCTTTACAACCTCATTGCAGCGAGCAGTGCCTTGGACTCTGCCCTGAATGTGGCGAAAAGGTGGCCGAGAATCCCACTGGCCACAATCATCAGAACATCGACCCGCGCTGGGCAAAGTTGCGCGATGTGGGCCGGCTAGAGCGAGACTAGAGCGAGACTAGAGCGCTGATTTGCGCTTGTTTTGGCAAATTGGGCCGGGATACGGGATAGTTCTCCCATGCCAGTTCCCAAGCGAAAGCTCTCCCGCGCCCGTACTCGTTGGCGCCGGAGCATGTGGCGTACCACCGCAGCGAACACCGTTCTTTGCGAGCAGTGCCGTCAGCCACGCCTCCAACACATTGCCTGCCCGACGTGTGGCACCTACCGGGACCGTAACGCTCTAGAGGTTTAAGTTTCATCATGCATCGCGACCTCACTCAGGCTCTCGGTGCCGAAATAGATGCGCAACTACTCGACATTGCCCTCACTCATCGCTCCTTTGCCTACGAATCAGGCGGGCTTCCAACCTACGAGCGGTTGGAATTTCTCGGCGACAGCGTCTTGGGTCTGATCGTCACCGCCGAGTTGTATCAGCGCTATCCAGATCTTCCAGAGAGTCGTTTGAGTCCGCTGCGTTCAGGCATCGTCAATACAAGCGCGCTCGCCGATGTCGCTCGGGCGCTAGGACTTGGCCAGCACATCAAAATCGGTAAAGGTGAAGAGAGTTCTGGCGGCCGCGATAAGGCATCGATTCTTGCCGATTCACTCGAAGCGCTCTTTGGTGCGCTCTATCTGGATAAAGGTTTCGAGTTCACCAAGAACGTCATTTTGCCTCTGATCGCACCTGTCATCGACAATGCTCTTGAAAAGGGCGCTGGGTTAGATGGCAAGACTGCTTTACAAGAGTTGCTCGCTGAGCGCAATTTGGGAACACCCGATTATCTTGTGACAGATTCTGGACCAGATCATGACAAGGATTTTGTGGCAAAGGTTATAGTGAACGGAAAAGTTGTTGGTCAAGGCGCAGGAAAAAGCAAGCGCGAAGCTGAGCAAATTGCAGCAATGATGGCATTCACAGATCTCAACGCTCACGAACGTGCCTGAACTTCCTGAAGTAGAGACAGTCCGAAGTGAGCTGGCGGCATGGCTCCCTAGAAAGACCATCTCATCGATAAAAATCTTGCATCCCCGGGCAGTCCGTCGCAACGCGGGTCCTTCGTTGCGCAGCGCAAAGAATCCATTGATCGGCGCGAAAGTCGTTGCAGTCAGGCGGCGGGGGAAATTCCTCTGGCTCGCCTTTGACCGCCCCTATGCGCTCGTGATTCATTTGGGAATGAGCGGACAGGTACTACTACCAAAGAGCCCATCATCGGCGAAGTCGCCACACCTGCGCGCTCGAATCGAGTTCAGTTCCGGCCAGCGTGAGATGCACTTTGTTGATCAACGTACCTTTGGTTACCTATCACTCGAGGAATTGATTAATGATCCTTATGAAGCAGAAAGACTTGGCAACATAATTCCACAATCAATAACGCATATCGCCCCAGACTTGATGGAGATATGTGAGGAGCAGATTTCCTCGTATTCACTCATAGACCTCAACAAAAAGATTCGTGCGTCGAAAAGTGAGATCAAGCGCGTTCTCCTTAATCAATCAGTGGTGAGTGGGGTCGGAAATATCTACGCCGACGAGGGGCTGTGGGCAGCAAAGATCCACCCGGAGGTTCCAGCGAACTCATTGAATGCCGCTGAAGTCGAGCGGTTGCTCCACGCGTTACGCGCTGTCATGCTCCGCGCAATCGAGGCGGGCGGAAGCTCAATCGATGAGCAATACAAGCGAGTAAATGGTGAGAGTGGCTATTTTGATGTCGAACTGTGCGCTTATGGATGCGCAGGTGAGCCCTGCCCACGATGTGGAACCCTCATCCAAAGGTTGAGGTTTATGAATCGCTCCAGCCATCTCTGCCCTAAGTGCCAGAAGAAGCGGTAAAAAATAGTTAGGGTACTCACGGGCCAGCGACAGGAGGTTAGGGCTGATGTATCTCAAGGCGCTGACCTTGAAGGGTTTCAAATCCTTCGCCTCGGCGACCACACTTCGCTTTGAGCCAGGAATTACCTGCGTGGTCGGCCCGAATGGCTCGGGCAAATCGAACATCATCGATGCTCTGACCTGGGTCATGGGAGAGCAAGGCGCGAAGAGTTTGCGCGGCGGCAAAATGGAAGATGTCATCTTCGCCGGCACCACCGGTCGGGCTCCGCTTGGGCGGGCAGAGGTCTCGGTGACGATCGATAACAGCGATGGTGCGCTGCCCATCGAATTCACTGAGGTGACAATCTCGCGAATACTTTTCCGAAACGGAACTAGCGAATATCAGATTAATGGTGAAACTTCACGACTTCTTGATATCCAAGAGTTGCTCAGTGATAGCGGTATCGGTCGTGAGATGCACGTCGTCGTTGGACAAGGACAGCTCGACTCAATCCTCTCTGCAAACCCCGAAGAGCGACGCGCTTTCATTGAAGAAGCCTCCGGAATCCTCAAGCACCGAAAGCGGAAAGAGAAGGCGCTGCGCAAACTTGAGGCGATGCAAGCCAATTTTGCTCGAATCCAAGATCTCCTCACTGAACTACGACGCCAACTGAAGCCACTCGGAAAGCAAGCCGAGGTAGCAAAGAAAGCTGCGACCATTCAAGCAGATGTTCGTGATGCGAGGTTGCGACTCTATGCCGATGATCTTCTGCAACTGAAGGAGAATTTCACTATCGAAGTCGCAGACGAGAACGCCTTGCGGGCACGGCGAAGTGAAGTTGAACGAGAACTCGAGAGCGTTCGCGCTCGCGAAGGTGAACTAGAGCAACTCACTTTCGCGCAAGCACCGGTGTTGACCAAGGCGCAAGATACGTTCTATCAACTCAATTCGCTCCGAGAGAGATTTCGTGGAAGTGCAAACTTGGCGAGTGAGCGCGCCCGCTACCTCTCTGATTCCGAAGAGGTGCTCTCCACCACAGTCGACCCCGAAGCCCTCGAGCGCGAGGCAGCCGGAATCAGAACTCAAGAAGAGAGCTTGCGTCAATCGTTGTCGAGTCAACAAGAATCCTTGCGAGTTGCCAGTGCCAACCTTGCGCAAGCCGAGGGCGAGCTCAAGGCGCGTGAGAATGAGTTGTCCCAGGCGCTGCGCGCAGCAGCCGATGTTCGTGAAGGCAATGCGCGTCGTGAGGGTGAAATCAACTCTCTTAAATCGCGAATCCACGCGAGTGAGTCAGAAATAGAGCGGCTAACCCGCAATCGTGATGATGCGTTGAGTCGAGCAGCACAAGCACAACAACAATTTGCTGCAAAAGAAGCGGAGATTGCCGGACACGGCGCTGGAGAGGAGAAACTCGATAGTGATTTCCAAAGTCGAAAGAGCGCACTCGATGCGGCGAGCGCAGCCCTTGAGAGTCTGCGCGATCGCGAACGGGCGATCGAGCGTGAGCGCTCAGCGACTCAAGCGCGAGTAGAGGCGCTCAAACTCTCGGTGGCAGCGCGCGATGGCAGCGCGCTACTTTTGGGTGCTCGCAACGAAGTTCCTATCATGGGAACGCTCGCCTCTTTGATGGAAGTTGCTTCTGGCTGGGATATTGCTATTGGTGCAGCCCTTGGCACCCTTGCTGACGCAGTGGTAGTAGGACGACTCTCAGATGCACTTGATGCCCTCACTCTTTTGAAGCGGGAGAACGCTGGTCGCGCCGAAATCATCGTCGTGGGTGGAAATGAAATGCCAAGCACCCTCTTTAATCAGCCACTGCCTAACGGGGCGTATCGCGCGCTAGATGTCATCCGCACTTCACAATTGCAACGACCATTGGCGCACATTTTAGGCAACACTGTTGTCGCCGACTCTCTGAATACCGCGCATTCAATCTTGCAGCAATATCCGACAGTTCGGGTCGTCACCAAAGAGGGCGACGTCTTGGGACGCGAACTCGTCAGTGGCGGCTCAAAGCGCGACACCAGCATCGTCGAACTCAACGCTGCTATCGAGACTAGTGAACGCCAACAAGCCGAACTCACCCACGATGGCGAGCGAATGCGATTTGAGATCGCGCAGGCGTTAGAGAAGGTGCAGAGTGAACGAGTCGAACTCGATCGCTTAATTGCAGCGCTTAACGAATCTGATGCACGAATGGCAGCCCTTGCTGAGCAGATTGCCGTCTTCAGTCAAACCCGAAGCGCGGCACAAGCAGAGGCCGATCGGCTATCCACATCAATTGCTGAGGCAACCGCATTACTAACCGAGCATCGAGTCGAACTACAACGGATCGAGAGCGCGCCGATGACCATTACACCATCGGTAGATGTGAGTTCATTCGATATTGATCCGCTCCGCGAGAAGGTCTCTTTAGCTCGCACAGTAGAGATGGAAGCGCGATTGACATTGCGTACGGGTGAAGAACGAGCAAATGCGTTGGCAGATCGTGCCTCACAACTTGAACGTGGCGCACAGAGTGAACGAGACTCACGCGTACGTGCAATCTCACGACGTGAAGCGCGTGCACGTGCCGCGATAGTCGCGCAGAAGTTAGCTGAGATTGCGTACGACGCCCTCATTCAGATTGAAGTCTCAATAAATGCGGCGATGGCAGAACGAAACGCCCTCGAGGCAGCGCGCACCGAACGTGAAGGTGAAATTCTTGCCATTCGTGCCAAGAATCGGGAGTTGACTGCAGAGATGGAGCAACTCACCGATAGCGTGCATAAAGATGAGATTGCCCGTGCAGAGCAACGACTGCGGATCGAACAGCTCGAAGAGAAAGTTTCCAGTGAATTCGGTGTGGATTCTCAGACCCTTACCTCTGAATACGGACCAAGCAATGATGTACCGACCTTCGTTCTCGATGAGGAAGGCCAAGTCATTTCGACTGAAATGATTCCGTATCGCCGAGATCAGCAAGAGAAGCGATTGGCTGCTGCCGAGAGATCGCTCACATTGCTCGGCAAGATCAATCCGCTTGCCCTCGAAGAGTTCGCGGCATTAGAAGAGCGATCAAAATATCTCGCTGATCAGCTCGAGGATCTTAAAAACACTCGGCGCGACCTACTCGAAATCGTGCGTGAAGTCGATGAGCGAGTTGAGACCATCTTCAAAGAGGCATATCGGGATACCGCCAAGGCATTCGCTGAAATCTTTCCGCGGCTCTTTCCTGGTGGTGATGGGCGCTTGATTCTGACCAATCCAGAGGATTGGCTCACCACGGGTGTCGATGTCGAAGCGCGCCCTCCTGGAAAGCGCATCAAACGGCTCTCGCTCCTATCGGGCGGGGAACGTTCACTCACCGCAGTCGCCCTCTTAGTTGCAATATTCAAGGCAAGGCCGAGTCCGTTTTACGTTCTCGATGAGGTCGAGGCTGCCCTCGATGATGTGAACCTTGGTCGACTCCTAGAAGTTCTCTCCGAGTTGCGAGCCGACTCGCAACTCATCATCGTCACTCACCAGAAGCGGACAATGGAGATTGCTGATTCGCTCTACGGCGTGACGATGCGTGGCGATGGGGTGACTGAAGTAATCTCGCAACGAATCCGCGAAGTTGAGAACGCATAGTGTCGCTCTTCTCAAAGTTCACCTCCTTATTTTCTCGATCCAATCGAGACGCTATTGATTGGAAGGAACTCGAACAGACTCTCATCAGCGCTGACCTTGGCCCCATGCTCGCGAAACAGGTTTCCGATCGACTGCACGTTGAGAAGAACCTTTCCTTGAATGAGGCGCTAGCCGACCTTCTTGTGAAGAAGGATCGTTCGCTTGTGACAGCAGTCGCTGGACCTACCGTGATTTTGGTGGTCGGAGTTAATGGCAGCGGCAAGACCACTAGCGTTGGCAAAATCGCAGCCGCTCTTGCCGCGCAGCGACGCTCGGTCGTCGTCGTCGCGGCAGATACTTTTCGCGCCGCAGCGCGGGAACAATTGCAAACGTGGGCTGAGCGCACTGGGGTGATCTGTGTTGCTGGCAAAGATGGCGCCGATCCTGCCGCTGTTGCCTTCGATGGCGTTAATCAAGCAGTCGAAGGGCGCGCAGACTTTGTCCTGATCGATACCGCAGGTCGGTTGCAGACAAAAGAGGGCTTGATGGATCAACTCGGAAAGATTCGCCGGGTGATCGAGAAGAAGGTGCCTGTTACAGAAGTGCTCTTGGTTCTCGATGGCAGCACGGGACAGAATGCGCTTGCTCAGGCGCAGGCCTTCACCTCAGCGGTACATGTGACGGGGCTGGTGCTCACCAAACTCGATGGCTCCACCCGAGGGGGCTCTGCTCTTGCCATTGAAGCCACTCTGGGTATTCCCATTAAATGGGTCGGTACCGGCGAGGGCGTCGGGGATATCGCCCCCTTTGATGCAGATGCCTACATAAGGCAGTTACTGGAGCAGTAACCACGGGCAGTTAGAAACATCCCTGTTACAGAACGGCGCGATTGTTTATTACCCGGAAACCTGCCTCTAACCCCCTCGTACCACGCCCTCCGCATAGTTAACCCACCTTTACTGCACAGCCGGGTAGGGGCCGAGAACATGGGAGATATTCAATGAGCGAAGTTGTACTCAACCCAGGTGATACCGCCTGGATGTTGATGAGCTGCGCCCTGGTGCTGTTGATGACACCAGGACTTGCACTCTTCTACGGTGGAATGGTTCGAGCCAAAGGCGTCTTGAACATGATGATGATGTCATTCATCTCGATGGGGATCGTCTCAATCTTGTGGGTCCTTTATGGGTACTCGATGACATTCGGTAAAGACCTTGGCAGCGGATTACTTGGTGATCCCTTCGAGATGGCTGGTCTGTCGAAACAGATTGCAGCCGATTCATTCTTTGGCACCATACCTACGTCGGTATTCGTCGCATTCCAAGCGATGTTTGCCATCATTACCGTTGCGCTCATCTCAGGTGCTATTGCTGATCGCGCGAAGTTCGGTGGTTGGGTGGTATTCGTCGTGATCTGGTCGACGTTGGTCTATTTCCCCGTCGCGCACTGGGTCTTCGACTTCGACGGCGGCGAAGGGGATCCCGGAGGATGGATTGCTAATCAATTAAAGGCAATCGACTTTGCTGGCGGAACTGCGGTGCATATCAATGCCGGAATCGCTGCGCTCGCCGCAGCGCTTGTGCTCGGCAAGCGTGTTGGTTTCGGCCGCGAAGCATTCAAACCCCACAACTTGACCCTAGTGATGATCGGTGCCGGCCTGCTCTGGTTTGGTTGGTTTGGCTTTAATGCTGGCTCTGCAGTGGCTTCGAACGCGACTGCGGGAATCACTTTCCTTAATACTTTCGTCGCAACTGGCGCGGCGATGTTGGCTTGGTTGATCGTGGAGAAGATTCGCGATGGACGAGCCACATCACTGGGTGCGGCGTCAGGAGTGGTGGCAGGTCTAGTTGCCATCACCCCATCCTGCTCATCGGTGAATCCGCTCGGTGCGATTGGGCTCGGTGCAATCGCCGGTGTGCTCTGCGCGCTCGCCGTCGGCTTGAAGTACAAGTTCGGGTTCGACGATTCACTCGATGTCGTCGGAGTGCACTTAGTGGGCGGGCTCGCTGGCTCGATCTTGGTTGGCGTCTTTGCGACCGCTGATGCACCGGCGGGAGTCAATGGCTTGCTCTTTGGCGGCGGTTTCGATCAATTTAATCGACAAGTGATCGCAAGCCTTGCGGTCTTGGTCTACTCGTTCGTGATCACATACATCATTGCGAAGATAATCGATAAGACAATCGGCTTCCGCATCTCACCAGATGCAGAGGCGAAGGGAATCGATCTCTCCGAGCATGCTGAATCAGCATATGAACTAGGTGGAACTCGTGGAGGTGCGTTCTAATGGCAACAATGAATTTGATTACTGCAATCATCAAACCGCAGAAGTTAGATGATGTGAAAGATGCTCTGAGTGCAAAAGGTATCCACGGTATGACCGTTTCTGAGGCGAGCGGTTTTGGCCGTCAAGGTGGACATACTGAGGTCTATCGAGGGGCCGAAGTCACAGTGCGGTTCGTTCCAAAGGTGCGAGTCGAGATTCTCGTTGCTGCATCTGATGCCGCGGGCGCAATCGACGCGATTGTCAGCGCAGCAGGGACCGGTTCGATTGGCGATGGGAAGGTTTGGTCGATTCCGGTAGAGGAAGTAGTCCGGGTGCGAACCGGAGAGCGCGGTATCCCAGCGCTCTGAGGCCGTGCTCAGATGTAGACGACAGTTAGGCTAGGGGAGTGTTTGATGCACTGACCTCGCGAATGACGCGAACCCTAGCCGGACTGCGCAGCAGAGGGCGGATAAACCCCGTTGATCTCGAAGCAACGTGTGGTGAGATCCGCACCGCACTTCTCGAGGCTGATGTCGCGCTCAGCGTGGTGGATCAACTCATCTCTGAGGTGCAGCGACGTGGTTTAGAGGCGATCTCGCTTAAACAGTCAGGAATAAATCCAGCGCAACAAGTTATCACCATCATCCATGAAGAGATCATCAAAGTACTTGGCACGAATGCTCGCTCGCTAGCAGAGGCAAAGAAGCCACCTACGAAGATTATGCTCGCCGGACTGCAAGGTTCAGGTAAGACCACGTTAGCGGGCAAGCTTGCGCTCTGGCTCAAAGAGCAAGGTAATACTCCGGTCCTCGTGGCATGCGATCTAGCGCGACCCAATGCAGTGCAGCAATTACAGATAATCGGAGAGCAGATTGGCGTGCCGGTCTTCGCCCCCGAACCAGGTAATGGAGTCGGTGATCCGGTGTCGGTCGCGAAAGCTGGCGTGGTGCATGCTGAACAGAAGCTTTTCAACTACATCATCTTTGACACCGCGGGACGCTTGGGTGTCGATGTTGAGTTGATGAAACAGGCGCGCGCGATCAAGAACGCAATAAATCCCGATGACACGCTCTTCGTAGTAGACGCGATGACCGGACAAGATGCAGTGAATACCGCAAACGCATTCGATACCGGCGTCGGTATCAATGGAGTTGTTCTGACTAAAGTTGATGGCGATGCGCGCGCTGGCGCTGCGCTATCTGTTACCTCTGTTATTGGCAAGCCAATTCTCTTTCTCTCGACAGGAGAGAAGAGCAAAGAGTTCGAACCCTTCTATCCCGACCGAATGGCGCAGCGCATTCTGGGTATGGGCGATGTCGCAACCTTGGCCGAACAGGCTAAACAAGCACTTGATGAGAAAAGCGCAACGCGCTTAGAGGAGAAATTCATTTCCGGAGAGGAGTTCACTTTTGATGATTTCCTCGAGCAACTCCAAGCTATGAAGAAGATGGGATCGATGTCAAAGTTGCTTGGGATGCTGCCGGGTGCTCAAGGCGCACAAATGAAGAGGCAGATCGAAGCGATTGACGACACCGAAACAGATCGCGCTGCGGCAATCATCCAATCGATGACGCCGCTCGAGCGCGCCAATCCGAAGGTCATCAACGGTTCTCGTCGCCTCCGGATTGCGCGGGGCAGCGGCAACGAGGTCTCAAGCGTCAATCGCTTACTGGAGCGTTTCGCCGGCGCACAGAAAGCGATGAAGCAGATGAAAAATATGCGCCCTGGTTCAGGCGGTGCGCTACCACCTGGGATGGCGGGGATGGCGGGAATGGCGGGAATGCCAGGGGTCAGCGGCGGACCAAGCGCCCGGCCACCCCAGCGTTCGCCGAAGAAGTCCCGTTCTGGCAACCCAGCCAAACGTGCCGAACAGGAGCGCGGATAGAGGCTGCTTGCTAGCCCCGTTTTGGCGGTTAGCCCGGCTGCTGGCAAGATTAGAGGCCTTGAGAACGGGCCCTCTCTCCCGTGCTCATCACACCTCGAGGCAGTTGCCCACTTCCTCACTACATAACAGAACTTGGAGAGTTTGTGGCTGCAAAAATTCGTTTGGCTCGTATGGGAAAGATTCGTACCCCGCATTTTCGTATCGTCGTAGCAGATTCGCGTTCTGCTCGAAACAGTAAGGCGATCGAGGAGATTGGCCGGTACTCACCTGCGCAAGAGCCCTCTTTGATCATCGTCAACTCCGAGCGTGCTCTCTACTGGATGGGCGTGGGCGCAACACCGACACCAGCAGTCGAAGCGCTATTGAAAATCACCGGTGATTGGCAGAAGTTCTACGACCTACCAGGCAAAGAGGGCACACTCAAAGTGGCCCCACCGCGACCTGATCGTCGGGCTGCATTTGAAGCCGCTGCAAAAGATGCGATGAACGAACCAAAAGATGGCGCAACCACGTTAAAGAAGCGTGCAGCCGAGAAACTTGCGGCGAAGAGCGCACCAAAGGTTGAAGAGTCCGAGGCTCCATCACAGACTCCAGAGGCGCCTGCTGCCGTTGCCGAAGAGGCACCTGCAACGCCAACAGAAGAGAGCGCACCTGAAAGCGCTCCAGCAAGCGAGTAACAATGATCGATGAGGCGTTAGAACATCTCATCAAGGGAATTGTTGATCATCCTTCTGATGTGGTGGTGAGCGAGAAGAACAGTCGTCGCGGTCTGACCTATGAAGTTCGCGTGCACCCGGAAGATATTGGCAAGGTCATCGGACGTGCCGGACGAACTGCTAAAGCCTTGCGCACCGTCGCAAGCGCGCTCGCCCGTCGTCCTATTCGAGTAGACCTGCTCGAAGCTGACGAATAACGATGCTCCTGACCGTCGGCCGAATTGGTCGCGTTCATGGCATTCATGGCGAGGTCACCGTTGAAGTACTGACGGATGCACCGGAAGAACGTTTTCATGTTGGTGCGGTTCTCAGTACCGAACCTCTGCGAAAAGAGCCGCTCCAGGTGGCATCCGTGCGTTGGCACAACTCGACGCTTTTGTTGAGTTTTGAAGGGTATTCGGATCGAAACGCCGGAGAAAGTCTGCGAAATCTCCAACTACTCGCCGAAGTTGACCTGGCTGACGTAGATACCGATGAATATCACATCCAACAGTTGCTTGGCCTTAAGGTCTTTCACATCTCCGATGAGACATTTACCCAGGAGGTAGGTGAGATCACAGGAGTGCGAAAAGGGTCTGCGCAGGACCTCCTTGAAGTCACCAAACCTGATGGCAAAGATTTTCTGATTCCTTTCGTGAAGGCGCTTGTGCCGTCCGTCGATATCTCATCCGGACGCGTGGTCATCGATCCACCAGGAGGGTTGATTGATGAAGATTGACATCGTCACCATTTTTCCTGAGTACTTCACTCCACTCTCGCTCTCACTACTGGGTAAAGCACAAGATGATGGCTTGCTCACTATCGCAACGCACGACCTGCGCGACCACGCGCCGGGTGTGCATAGGAGCGTTGATGACACCCCTTATGGCGGTGGAGCAGGCATGGTGATGATGGCTGAACCCATCGCGCAGGCAATCGATCCACTGGTGCAATCTCATCCCGAATTAGTCTTGATCATCCCAACACCTTCGGGCAAGCGATTCACTCAAGAGAAAGCCGTGGAATTATCACGGGCGGAGCACTTGCTCTTTCTCTGCGGACGTTATGAGGGAATCGATGCACGCGTGCCTGACTATTACCGCGATGTGGTGCAGATTAGAGTCGAAGAACTTTCTCTAGGTGATTATGTTCTTGCTGGGGGAGAGGTCGCCTCACTTGCCATGATTGAAGCAATCACCCGTCTTATTCCAGGGGTCTTAGGAAATCCAGATTCATTAATAGAAGAGTCGCATGTGCTCCGCGATCCCACGTCGCCCCAAGGTGACGGCGTTGCTCTCGTGGAGTACCCGAATTACACCAAGCCGCCGCAGTGGCGCGGGCTAGAAGTGCCTGAAATCCTTACCTCGGGTAATCATGGCGCCATCGCACGCTGGCGACTGGAGCAGGCAAGGGCGCGCGCCCAGAGGCTCACATAAGTCGACGGTTCGTCTCGATTTTGAGTAATTCTGCGCTCTGCGGCAGACTAGGAGGCCTTGGCGAGAGATGCGCCCCGCCGCAGGGGAGCGAGTTTCTAATCGCCGAGTGGTCCTAACTGAAGTAACCGACCTGCGGCGATTACTTAGAGATAACGAGATAGTAATGAATACTTTGGACGCACTTGATGCGGCAACCCTTCGCCGCGACCTACCCTCCTTCCGCCCCGGCGATGAATTGAAGATTCACGTCCGCGTTATTGAAGGAAACAAATCCCGTATTCAGGTCTTTCAAGGCTTGGTCATCCGACGTCGCGGAAGTGGCGTTCGCGAGAGCTTCACCATTCGTAAGATTTCATACGGCGTAGGTGTCGAGCGAACCTTTCCGGTACATACCCCTGTCATCGAGAAGATTGAAGTCGTCCGTCGCGGAGATGTTCGCCGCGCTAAGTTGTATTACCTCCGCGAGCTTCGCGGCAAGGCCTCCAAGATTCGCGAGCGCCGTGGTGGAAACTTCGGACCGAGTGAGACCTTGGTCTTTGAGACAGGCGAAGCGCAAGAGGTCACCGAGGAAGTGTTAGCACCGGTAGAGGTCGCAGAAGCACCTGAGCACACTGAACACACTGAGCCCGTTGGAGTTGCTGAGGGTGCCGCGGGTGCTGAGTCAAGTGAGGTAACTGAGAAAGAGAAAAGCGAGTAGTGAAACTTCCGCGGAAGGGCTCGCTCCTTCGCGAAATACCGATTCTGGTAGTTGTCTCGCTCTTCATCTCTATCATCATCAAAGCATTCCTCATTCAAGCCTTCTACATCCCTTCAGGATCAATGCAGACCACGCTTGAAATCAATGATCGAGTGATCGTCAACAAACTTGGCAACTTCTTCAGCGATGTCAAACGTGGTGATGTGGTCGTCTTTCGCGATCCTGGCGGTTGGTTACCTGCGGCATATGAGGAGAAGCGCTCTGCACCGTTACAAGCGATTCGCAATGGTCTTGTCTTCGTGGGACTTGCTCCAGACCCAGCGAAGCAACATCTCATTAAGCGGGTGATTGGCGTTGGTGGCGATCGAATCGTCTGCTGCGATAAGTCTGGGGCGTTGGTCATCAACGGAAAACCAGTGAAAGAGGATTATCTCTATAAAGGTAATAAGCCCAGCGAGATGACCTTTGATGTCACCGTTCCAAAGGGGTACATCTGGGCGATGGGTGATCATCGCGCGGCGAGTGAAGACTCGCGATATCACCAGGAAGATGCAACCAAGGGAATGGTTCCCTTAAATAAGGTTGTCGGGAGAGCATTCTTGATCATTTGGCCGGTCCGCCATTTGACTTTGTTGCCTCGACCAGAAGCGTTGACCGCAATACCTGTGCGATGAATCCCGAGGCAGCGCTCCGCTCTGCAGGTTTTGAAGTGATTGCAGGGGTTGATGAGGCTGGTCGAGGCGCTTATGCCGGGCCTATTGTCATTGCAGCAGTGATTCTTGATCCAGCGCGACCACTTGATGTTGTGGGGGATTCAAAGGAGTTCTCGTCCAGCGAGCGCGAGATCATCGCGGCTCAAATAAAAGAACGGGCTCGCGCCTTTTCTATCATTTCGATAGCAGCCGAGGAGATCGATCGTGATGGTTTGCAACCGTCGAATATCGGGGGCATGCGTCGAGCAGTTATGGCACTTGATATCGATCCTGATTACATCATCACAGATGGTTATCAGGTCGAGGGGCTTGAAACCCCCTCAATCGCGATCTGGCGAGGCGACAAGATAAGCCCATCGGTGGGTGCCGCCTCGATTCTCGCGAAGAATTTCCGAGACCAGGTGATGATCGACTGGGATAAGAAATATCCTGACTACGGATTTGCCGAGCATAAAGGCTATGGAACCGCCGCTCACCAAGCGGCGTTAGAAAAATATGGCATCTCACCGATTCACAGACGTTCCTTCGCACCGATTGCCAAACTCGCGAAGGTGACCAAACTCGGGTAGCACGCTCGCTTTTTCTATGTGTGTCGTGCGCCTTGAGACATCGCTATTCACATGTACCTGTGAATTTCACAGTGATTACCAGGATAAATTCAATACGTCACCGACGCTCTCTAGCTTTCTCGCATGCGTTCTGACGAAGACAATGTAGACAATGAAGACAATATTGCTCATGCACCACATCTATTGGGCAGGCGAGGCGAGGATGAAGCGGTCCGTTACCTAGATTCCTGCGGATATTCGATTCTTGAGCGGAATTGGCGAGGTTCACTCGGTGAACTCGATGTCATTGCGCTCTCATCAAGGGGTGAAATCGTCTTCATCGAAGTGAAGACGCGAAGTTCTTTACGCTTCGGTGACCCATTCGAAGCTATCACTCCAGAGAAATATCGGAGAGTCTTCCAACTCAGCCGAGAGTGGATCGCGCTCCATCAGCCGAGAGCGCCTTGGCGAATCGATGCAATACTCCTTCTCAGACGTGGTGAGCGATTTGAATTGGTCCATCACAAGGGGTTGATTGCCTGATGCTTGCAATCACCCAGGCAATCTCATTGGTCGGGTTGACTGGCCATCTCATCGATGTCGAAGCCGATATCGGTAATGGCGTCCCAGCCTTCACTCTTCTTGGACTGCCCGATGCAGCGCTCTCGGAAGCGCGCGATCGAGTCCGATCTGCAATCATCAATTCTGGTGCGACTTGGCCCAATAAGCGGATTACATTGGCGCTCTCACCGGCTGCACTTCCCAAACGAGGTTCGGCATTCGACTGCGCAATCGCCATTGCGCTTTTGGCTGCCGCTGAAGAGTTGCCAGTAGAACGCTTCGCAACAGCGGTGATACTCGGCGAGTTAACGCTGGAAGGTCGAATCAAATCAGTTCCCGGAATACTCCCAGCGCTTCGAGCAGCAGCGCGCCATGGCATCACTCGGGCAATAATTCCCACTGAGAACGCTCAAGAGGGAGCACTCGTAACCGGAATTGAAATAATCCACTTCACGCATCTGCACGAATTGATTTCGTGGTGCAGAGGAAATGAATATCTGGCACCACCGCTCATTGCGCACGAATCAGTCGGCTCGCATCAGAGCGCACTTGATTTCTCAGATATCGCCGGTCAAGAGAGCGCAAAAGAAGCGATGGAGATTGGCGCAGTAGGTGGACATCACATTGCAATGGTCGGGCCACCCGGAGTGGGTAAGAGCATGTTGGCAGAGCGAATCCCGAGCATCCTTCCCTCTCTTTCAGAGGTCGATTCACTTGAGGTCACATCCCTTCATTCGATTGCCGGAAAAATCTCGCCAAACAATTGTGCGCCGCTCATCACCTCTGCGCCGTTTGTCGCTCCACATCACACTATTAGTCGAGCCGGACTTATCGGGGGCGGTTCTGCGGTGATTTCACCCGGTGCTTGTTCTCTTGCCCATCGAGGAATCCTCTTCCTCGATGAAGCGCCTGAGGTTTCTCGCCCAGTAATCGAATCGCTGCGCGAGCCGATGGAATCTGGTGAAGTCACTGTGACTCGACTCGGCAGAAGTGCGACCTTTCCCGCTCGCTTCACTTTGGTTCTTGCGGCTAATCCCTGTCCATGTGGTTGGTCTATCGGCAAGGCGAAGCGTTGCACCTGCTCGGCGCTAGCCAGCCGCCGTTATCGGGAACGACTCTCAGGTCCAATTCTTGATCGCATAGATCTGCGCATCGAACTTGAACCACTCTCGCAGGCCGACCTCTTACGTACTGGTGAGGGGAGTCGAGAGATCGCCGCTCGGGTGACGCAGGCACGCGCGCGAGCAGCGTTGCGATTCAAAGATGTGCCATGGTCAATCAACTCCGAGATACCAGCAGCGGCGTTGCGTAGTGATTTTGCTCCAGATCGAAAAGCGTTGGCGTTGCTCTATCAAGCCCTAGACGACGAGGAGATCACCGTTCGTGGTTTACATCGCATTCAACGGGTGGCCTGGAGTATCGCAGACCTCCGTGGTGAACCGACTCCAACGCAGTCAAGTATCAATCGAGCGCTCGCGTTGCATTTGCGGGATAAGTTATGAGTACTGAGTACATCGTGAATCAAGAGATTCGTGCAATTACGCCTGCTGATGCTGAATGGCCGAGTCAGCTCAATCAACTACTCAAGCCACCACGAGAACTATTCGTCAGAGGGCGAAATCTTCAGGAGATTGCAGGGTGTACGAAGAATCAGATGGTTGCGATTGTCGGAGCGCGCAACTCCACGCACTATGGCGAGAAAATCTCTCGTGATTTCGCCACGTATTTCGCTGCTCTCGGCTGGAGCGTGGTCAGTGGCGGGGCCTTTGGAATTGACTATCACGCACACCGCGGTGCACTTCTTGTCGAAGGCGTGACTATTGCCGTCCTCGCAGGCGGACTCGATCTGCCATATCCACGGAGCCATCATCCGCTCTTTCGTGAGGTCCTCGAGCGCGGCGCCCTTATCTCTGAGCAGCCTCCTGGAGTTCGAGCGGCTAAGGGACAATTCCTCAACCGCAATCGTCTTATCGCCGGATTGAGCCTTGGAACAATCGTGGTCGAAGCCGCGTACAAGAGTGGTGCAATCAGGACCGCGCGCGATTGCGCGGAGCTACTTCGCCCAGTGCTCGCTATCCCTGGGCCGATAACAGCGCCGCAAAGTTGCGGCACGCATAATCTCGTCCGAGATCGAATTGCAGAGCTCGTCACCTCGCCATTAGAAGCGCGCGAGATAATCATGAGAGAATTATCCTGTGACTGAATTTCGCTCTGGTTTCGTTGCGCTCGTCGGCCGTCCAAATACTGGCAAATCCACGTTGCTCAATGCGCTCGTCGGAACAAAAGTCGCCATTACCTCATCGCGAGCGCAAACGACCAGGCGTGCTATCAGAGGGATTGTTCATCGTGAACATGGGCAAGTAATCGTCGTCGATACTCCAGGGCTTCATAAACCGAAAACACTTCTTGGTCAGCGACTCAATGCACTTGTGGCGCAGACATATGCTGATGTCGATCTCATCGTGTGTTGCCTTCCTGCTGATGAGGAGATTGGTCCGGGAGATCGACGGATCATCAGCGAGATTACGAGCACAACCCCGCTCATTGCCGTCGTGACAAAATCGGATCGAGTCGCACCAGCAACTCTCATGGCAAAACTTGCAACCGTAGGCGCTCTCGCGCCGTGGAAAGAGATTATCCCGGTATCAGCGAAGAAAGATTTTCAGATAGAAAGGTTGCTCAATCTTCTCATTGCCCATCTGCCGGAAGGGCCAGCGCTCTATCCCGAGGAATACGTCAGCGAAGAGAGTGAACTCGATACGTATAGCGAACTCATCCGTGAGGCAGCTCTTGAATTGCTGAGCGATGAACTCCCACACTCATTGATGGTGACTATCGAAGAGGTCACTGTTGGAGAAGATGGAAAAACTCCAGTCATTTTCGGAAAGATTTTCCTCGAGCGCGATAGTCAAAAGAAGATTCTCTTAGGTAAATCGGGTGAACGTATAAAGGAGATTGGCAGCAAGGCGCGAACCGCAATCGAGAAATATCGGGGCGAGAAGGTCTTCTTAAAACTACACGTTGGTGTTGAATCTGAATGGCAGCGCAATCCGCGCGCGCTCGAGAAATTCGGTTTTTAACTCTGGCTTGTCACCAGCACGGCAACTGATGGATGGGCTGGTCGCTGGCACTCTTCGCAGATGACTGCGCCATTGGCCGTGATGCTCCACGGCGCCCCGCAGCGACAGCGGAGTTGCGAGGAGGACATGCGGGAAAGAGTAGGTCGCAGGGCTACTTCGCGCTCGTCGAAATGTTGAGGGCGCCCTTGCTCCGCGATGTGGCGAGGTATGAGCCGACCAGAACCATAGGAAAACCAACCAGCATCCCCGCCGTTACCGGCTCCTTCAGGATGATGACTCCCAGAGCGATTGCGATGGCGGTATTCGGATAGGTCACAGTCGAAGCCTTGGGTGCACCTATTAATCGGAGCAGCGTGAAGAAGTAATAGAAGGCTAGCGCGGTACAGAGTAGTCCGAGCGCCAAGAGTGCGAGCAGCGCTTGCGGAGATGGCATCGTGGTGGGAAGCGAACCGAATGCGGGAACAGCGAAGACGATTGCCGTCAATGCCATTGCCAATCCATTGACGCTCACCCCTGAGACGCCACTGAGATGACGGGCGGCCATGAAAGTCGCGAAAGCATACGAAAAGGCGCTAAAGAGAATCTTCAACATCGCCACGAGGTCATGGCTATCCATGAATGAATCGACGCCAACGAGTGCGACCACACCGAGAAAGCCAATGATGATTCCAGAAACTTGTCGAGGATGTCGAACCGATCGATCTCCGGCAAGTGCGGCAAGCAAGTTTGCCCAGATAGGAACAGTTGCGATGAGTAAACCCGCCAGACCCGAACTGACTTGCCGTTGTCCATCAGAGATCAAGGTCCACGGAATGAACATCTCGAAGATTGCATAGAGCGCGATGTATTTATAACTCGATCGGGGAACGCGAAGCGCACCGGCCCGTAGCGCGAGCGGAATGAGAATCAAGGCGCCGATAAAAACGCGCGTAAAGACAATCACTGGAACCGAAATTTCTTTCACTGCGACGCCGACGAAGAGGTAGGGGATTCCCCAAAGCGCACTGACGGCGAGGTAATACCCGATATAGCGGTTATCCTGTGCCGGCTTCATTGACCCAAGAGTAATGGGAGCGCGCCGTCGCGCTGCACCGGTACCATTAAGCCCCTACGAAGAATTTGACTCTTAAGGTGGATGTCCATGCGCGTTGGCGTGCTCACTGGCGGCGGAGATTGCCCTGGGCTCAATGCTGTCATTCGCGCAATTGTGCGTAAGGGCGTCAAGGAATACGGCTATGAATTTGTTGGCTTTCGCGATGGCTGGAAAGGTCCACTCGAAGGCTTAAGCACCCCGCTCGATATCAAGAGCACTCGCGGATTATTGCCTCGAGGCGGCACCATCCTTGGCTCATCGCGTACCAATCCGTTCGCAATCGATGGTGGCGTCGAGAAGATCACAACTAATCTCGCCGCTGCTGGCATCGATGCGTTGATTGCAATCGGCGGAGAGGATACTTTGGGAGTCGCTACGAAACTTCACGGTCTTGGCGTCAACGTCGTAGGTGTGCCAAAGACAATCGATAATGACCTTAACGCGACTGACTATACATTTGGCTTCGACACCGCAGTCAATATCGCGATGGAGGCAATCGATCGATTGCACACTACTGCTGAATCTCACCACCGAACGTTAATTGTCGAGGTAATGGGGCGTCACGCCGGTTGGATAGCACTCCACTCTGGCCTTGCAGGTGGTGCATCGTGCATCTTGATTCCAGAGGTGCCCTTCGATATCAAGAAGGTCTGCGAATATGTCGAATCACGCTACAAATACAACTACGCACCAATCATCGTCGTTGCCGAAGGGGCTCTTCCAATTGAGGGAAGCATCGTGACCAAAGATGGTTCACTCGATTCTTTCGGCCATGTGAAGCTATCCGGTATCGGTGAGTGGCTGGCACAAGAGATCGAATCTCGAACCGGCAAAGAGGCGCGCGTCTCTGTGCTCGGTCATATCCAACGCGGAGGCACGCCAACGGCCTTCGACCGAGTGCTTGCAACTCGTTTTGGCCTTCACGCTATATCTGCGGTCCATGATGGAGCCTGGGGAGCGATGGTCGCCCTTCAAGGAACTAACATCGTGCGCGTTCCGTTAACAGCCGCTACCGAGAAATTGAAGTTAGTCAATCCAGCGCTTTATGCCGAGTCCGAGACTTTCTTCGGGTAATCAGGGGAATGGGAACCGAGATCATGAATTCAGCGAATACTTCACTGGAAAGCCTCTTTGACTCCACGCTCGTTGCAGCGCAACAACCTCAATGGCCCGACCAGGCCGCTCTCGATAGGGCGGTATCAGAACTCAAGAGTTTCCCTCCGTTGGTCTTCGCCGGTGAATGCGACGAATTGAAGAAACGCATCGCACAGGCTGCGCGCGGTGAGGCATTCTGGCTCCAGGGTGGAGATTGCGCCGAAACCTTCACTGGCGCAACAGCAGATTCGATTCGCAATCGCATCAAGACAATTTTGCAGATGGCTGCAGTGCTTCAATATGGTGCGAGCCTTCCGGTGGTGAAGGTTGGTCGAATGGCTGGGCAATTCGCGAAACCACGGAGCAAAGACACCGAGACTCGTGATGGCCTGACGCTTCCGGCCTACCGAGGTGATGCCGTTAATGATCTTCATTTCGATGAGCGCTCCCGTACCCCTGACCCACAGCGGTTGGTCAAGGTTTATCACACCTCAGCGATGACACTTAACCTGGTGCGCGCATTCACCCAAGGCGGTTTTGCCGATTTACGTCGCGTGCACGAGTGGAATAAGGGTTTTATTAGAGATGCTGCATTTGGTGAACGTTATGAGCAGATGGCAAATGAGATTGGTCGCGCACTTGCATTCATGAAATCAGCCGGGATTGATGCTGATCAATTCCGCTCTGTCGATCTCTTCTCCAGCCATGAAGCATTAATACTTGAATACGAGAAGGCGCTCACTCGCATCGATTCTCGCACCGGCACTCCATACGATGTCTCCGCACATTTCGTCTGGATTGGCGAGCGCACTCGGCAACTAGATGGCGCGCACGTCGATTTCTGCGCCAAGATTCGAAACCCGATCGGAATAAAAATTGGCCCGAAGGCGACCGTCGACGAAGTCTTGGCCTTGATAAATAGACTTGATCCTGAGCGCGAACCAGGGCGAATTACTCTAATTACCCGAATGGGCGCAGGTGTAATTCGCCAAGCGCTGCCCGAACTCGTAGAAGGGGTCAAGAAAGCAGGCGCCGAAGTGCTTTGGGTCTGTGATCCGATGCATGGCAACACTTACGAAGCACCCAGTGGATACAAGACGCGCAAATTCGACGATGTGATGGATGAGGTACGCGGCTTCTTCGAGGTGCATAAGAAATTAGGGACGCACCCAGGTGGCATTCACATCGAGTTGACTGGCGATGATGTGACCGAGTGCGTAGGTGGTGGCATGGAGATCTCACACGAGGATCTCGCCTCTCGCTACGAGAGCGCCTGCGACCCGCGCCTCAATCACACCCAATCACTTGAACTTGCCTTTCTTGTTGCCGAGATGCTCCAAGCCAGATAGTCCAAGGCTCGTGACAGCGCTAACGCACCTCACAACATCGACCCCTCTTGGTTCGCTCTACCTCATCTGCGATGAACGTGTCGTTATAGCAGCCGGCTTCTCAAGTTTTGGCGCGCTTCACAAGCGTTTGTCGATATCTGATCAAAGCCGCGACGTTGTGGGCGCCAAGAATGCGAAATGGTTGACCTCAATCATCTCTGATTATTTCGACGGTGATCTCGACGTATTCAATGCGCTCACAGTGCGTCAACCCGGCAGCGAATTCAGCCAACGTGCGTGGCGAGCGATGCGCAGAATCCCATCAGGGAAAGTGATTTCCTACGCCGACCTGGCAAAACGTGCTGGGTCACCTGCAGCGGTGCGCGCGGCTGGAAGTGCTTGCGGGAGAAATGTGATTGCGCCAATCATTCCCTGCCATCGAATAGTACGAAGCGATGGCTCGCTAGGAAATTATGGCTATGGCATCAATAAGAAGAGTTGGCTACTTCGCCATGAAGGTGTGATTAATGAGTTCTAGCAGAACTTTCATTAGCTGAAGGGTCTGCCGTTCGAACTTGCATCAAGATCATGGCCGCAAAGATGAGCGCGCCACCGATAGTGGCTCGAAGTGTCAACGCCTCTTGCCCAGCAATCACCGCAAAAAGCGCAGCGAATACCACTTCAAGGGTGAGTACGACTGCCACGATCGTCGCATCCATCTTCGATTGAGACCATGTTTGAACTAAGAAAGCCACCGATGTTGCCAACAATGCAGTGAAGATTGTCGCCTTCCACTCTTGACCGGTGTTAGGCGGCTCATATCCGTTGTCAAAGATCGCGAGCAGCGTCATGAGAATGGCGATTGTGCCTAATTGGACGATAGTCAGGGGGTACGTTGCGAATTTCCCCGACCAGCGACCAAGGCCCAGGATGTGAAAGGCGAAGAAGAGCGCGCTCAGTAGCACCGAGAGTTCGCCAAGGCCGATGGTAAATCCTTTGAAAGAGAGGAGCGCAAGCCCGACCGTCGCCATCGCAACACCTATCCATTCATTCCGGGTTACTGATGATTTTAAGAAGAGGGCGGCGAGAATCGGCGTGAAGACCACATAGAGACCAGTGAGAAAGCCCGTTGTTGCAGCAGTGGTCAGATGCAGGCCGATTGTTTGGAAGAGATAGCCGGAGCCAAGGAAGAGGCCAAGGAGTGAACCCTTGCGCACCATCTCCCGATCGATTTCGGCCAGCGCCTTTGGTCTGATCACAATCAGCGCTCCAGTTGCAAGGACGAATCGCGTCGCCAAAAAGTCATCGACGCTCTGCCCTTGCAGCGCATCTTTCATTAAGACGAAGGAGGCGCCCCACACTGCAGCTACAGAGGTGAGGGCAAAGAGCGCGAAGAGCTGAACCTTACGAGTCATCCGCGCAACTTCTTCAAGATCTTGACCTCTTTGCCGTGCTCAGGTTCTTCACCTGGCGTCTCTAAGATGAATGGCACGCCGGCCATTGCTGGATGCGCCATGAGCACTTGAAAAGGCTTCGTGCCGATATGGCCAGCGCCAATCGATTGATGACGATCTTTGAGCGCGCCACAGACATCCATCGAATCGTTGGCATGGACTAATTTGATTCGATCGCTGGAAACGAGCGCAGTCAAAGCGCTCAGCATCTGATCGACTCCATCGGTGGTCGTGATGTCATGTCCGGCAGCAAAGACATGGCAGGTATCGATACAGATTCCGACTTTTGGATGATGCTCTAGGGCATCGAAATATTTGATCAATTCCTCAAGGCGTCGAACTAGTGATTGACCTTGTCCGGCAGTTGGTTCGAGTAATAAGAAGGGATCATCGTCGCGCAGACGCTCCAAGATCGGCATCATGCCATCGTGGATTTGTCGCCACGCGCTTTCGACGAACTCCTCTTTTACTGCCGAACCAGTGTGAATCACCGCGCCTAACGCACTTAATTCCCGACTACGTCGCAACGCATATTCAGTGGATGCGAGCGAATTCTCGAAGGTAGCTTCAGTGGGGGAACCCAGGTTGATAAGGAAAGGGGCGTGTACGTAGGTAGTGATGTCGAGCGCCGCGGCTCGCTCTCTAAACTCCGAATCGGCGCTTGGATTCGCATCGGGCATCGCCCAGCCACGTGGGTTCGATGCAAAGATTTGGATTGTTTCTGCCTCGATAGCCTGCGCGTACCCGAGCGCTCTCTTGACCAGTCCACCTGACGTTGGCACATGTGCACCAATCCGATGCGTCACTTTCGCAACCATGATGGTGAAGGTTACTTGACTTCGATGGTAATCACCGAATTTGGCTTAACGAGAGCACCTTCTGCCGGCGTTACTTTGATGACAACCAATTTCTTGCCTTTTGGAATTTTTGCAGGTTTCAAGACCTTCACTGAAAACCCATAATCCTCGAGTACTTTGATAGCTGCCATCTCTTCGGATTTTAGTAATCCGGTAGGCACCTGCACCTGCTCTGGACCCTTAGAGATCGTGAGCGTGACTTTTGCGCCCTTGGCAATCTCGGGCTTCTCGGGACTTTGAGTAATGATTATTCCACGGGGGACGCTCTGACTGAACGCTTCCTTTTGAACGACTACAAATCCAGCATCAGTTAATTCGTTAAGCGCTTGCTCGCTGCTCTTGCCGACATAGTTGGCTAGCGGGAACATCTCTTCGCCTTTGCTGATGACGATATTAATTTCAGTATTTTTTTTCACCATTGTTCCAGGTTCAGGATTTATCGAGATGATCTGATCCTTGGGCACCTTCGCATTGAATTCCGTCACAGTCTTGCCAACAACTAAATTCTCGTTCGCCAATGCCACTGTCGCTTGCGAGATGTTCTTACCTTTGAGATTTGGCACCTTGTATCGCTCTGGCCCCTTGGAGATGATTATCGAGATTGTCTGGCCCTCTGCCAACCGGCTTCCCGCCGGTGGAGCCATGCTGATGATCTTGCCTTTCGGCACTGATTCATCGAAAGTTGATTTCTTAACCTTTACTTTGAGTCCGAATTCCGCCATCGTGCTCGTCGCCTCGCTCTTAGTCGCACCAACAATCGAAGGAATCGCGACGTTCGAGCCAGGACCGAAAAGTTGGTACCACCCAGCGATACCAAGAGCGCCGGCGACTGCGAGTGCAATCCATCGATTACGGCGGACGCGTTGCGAGGTTCGTCGCCTGATTTCACTGGTATTAGTGACGTGCCCATTTCTGCTGCCGTTACTGCCGCTGTTACTGCCACTGTTTCCTGGCTCTGGACTTTTAGCGCTGTTGTTCTTACCCCGGGACTTAATGCGCTGTGGTCGTCTTAGTTCATCAGGTATACCAAGCGGCAAACTTAACTGTTGTTCGTTGGGGTCAAGGAGCAGCAAACTCTTTCTAATGGAACCTTGGAATTCTTCAGCGCTTTGATAGCGCAATCCTGGATCTGGAGCGGTTGCACGTAAGACTAAGAGGTCAACATCTTTAGTGATTGACGGGCTTAGCGTTGAAGGTGCGGCGACTCGATCGTGTACATGACGATAGGCGATTTGGATTGGCGTCTCACCCTCGTATGGTTTCTTGCCCGTGAGCATCTCGAACAGAACAATGCCCAGTGAATAGATATCACTCTTCACATCAGCGATTCCGCGTTGTACTTGCTCCGGAGCCAAGTAGGCAACCGTTCCCAGGAGTACATTCGCATCGGCGGTCAGAGTGTTACCCGTACTCACTGCTCGTGCCAGACCAAAATCTCCAAGTTTGGCTCGGCCGTCTGATGTGATCATGATGTTCTCGGGCTTGATATCGCGATGGATGATTCCAGCTCGATGGGCATAACTCAAAGCGGTGAGGATTTGATCAAGGATCTCGAGCGATTCTTTCGCACCAAGTTGACCAACCGCGAAGAGGTGATCTCGCAAAGTCGCTCCTGGAACATATTCCATTACAAGGAAGACTGCGGGTATTCCACCTTGATTCCACCCTTGGTCATAGACTTGAATGAGATGTGGATGAGAGAGCGCTGCCGCGGCTTTTGCCTCGCGGATGAATCGCGACACGAACTCTTCGTCGTGAGCTAAGTGCTCGTGCATGATCTTGATTGCGACAGTGCGGTCTAGACGAGTATCTGTTGCTGAATAGACGGTCGCCATGCCTCCACGAGAGATGACACTTGTTATCTGGTAGCGACCATCGATTATTTCGCCAACTCGGTCCGACACTCGGAAAGTCTATGAAAATCGGCGGTTAAGGTCAGGCAGGCGCTCCGTAGGAGAGGTGGACGTCGCAATTCTCCCGATTCTGATGGCGCGCGAAGAATGCATCTTGAATCTCGATCCAGTCGAGCATGTGCTCTCGAATGCCCGAACCATCGCGGAGTAACACTCTCTCCAGCCCAATCGCTGCAGGAATATCTATCCAGATTGAAAGGTCGGCAAATTCTGCAACCTTTGGTATCGCGGCACCGACACCTTCGAGAATGACCAGTGGGGTAGCGGGGAGTTGCACCTGCTCTCGATAGTGATCAGTAGACCAATCGAACTTTTGATAGCAAGGGAGTAAGCCGTTTTGCAGCGGTTCAAGAATCCACTCGTTTACATGGCGTTCGAAGGTGGAGGTGAGCGCATCCTGCCATCCGTTGTAGAGGTCATCGCAATGGATGATCTCGCCACAGCCAAGTGCAGCCCTGATCTCATCTGCCAAGGTGGTTTTGCCTGCACCGGCGGGTCCATCAATCACAATGAGGCGTGGCTGCGCCCGCTCCTGCTCGAGCAGCGACCTGATGCTATCGACGAGCGCGTGATGCATTTTGATACCAGCGGAACCAACCGAGAATTGCCATGCCAGTGAAGATTAAGTAGACCAGCGATGTGAAGTAGGAACCACCACGGAAGTACTGAATGGTGAGCACGACATCAACGGCAAACCAGAGCGCCCAGTTCTCCCATTTCTCCTTGACCATGATCACCTGGGCGAGGAGACTGCCGAGTAATCCAAAAGTATCGCTCCAAATCGCAACAGCGCCGATGGATTTCAAGAATGGCGCGAACGCAATCCAACATGCGGCGAAGACGAGCACTGCAATCAGTCGACCCTGCAACGATAGCGTGGCAGGTTGTGCGCCAGTCCGTTTCCAGGCTAGCCATCCCCATATTCCACATCCAATGAATATGAATTGGGTCGCAAAAGAGCCGTAGTACTTCATCTCGAAAAACCAGATTGCATAAAGCGCTGAGCTACCTACCCACCATGGCCACATCAACCTGCGACCTGTTGTGCCCAGATAGACCGCAATTAATGAGGTCGTTGCAGCAGCGGACTCTAGGAAAGTCACTTGATAGTTCCAAGCCGTGAAGAGAACCAGATTCATCGTGAACGACACCTATCCCTTCCGAATCCGCATTACCGGACTGGTTGTAACGGTCGGTGGTAAGCCACCCTCTCAGCCGTACTTCGGCTCCCGTGTAGCAATGAGGATAGCATTAGTCGTGCTCAAGTTCGGCTACTTAGCAATGATTGCGTTCACCATCGTGGGCTCATTTTGGCTCGAGATTTTCTTGAAAGTTGGAGTCTTACGGCGTATCAAGCGCGTCTTGTTGAGCATCCTCCCAATCGCAGGCGCCTTCATACTCTGGGATCTATATGCGATCAGCCGTGGCCATTGGCACTTTGATATGCGCCAGATATTAGGGATCTTCACCCCTGGTGGGATTCCGTTCGAAGAGATTCTCTTCTTTACCGTCGTGCCACTCGCCGCAATCATGACAATCGAAGCGGTTAGTGTTGTTAAACGAAAGAATCCGCGGTGGAATTTCGGAGATGAGCGATGACGTACACACAACTTGCGCTTTCGGCAGTATTGGTTGCGGTTCTTTTCGATCTTTTTATCACCAAGCGCCGTATGGTACGTCGACGCTCGTTCTGGGCTTCCTACGCCATCATCCTTCCTTTTCAACTCTTGACTAATTGGTGGCTTACTTCGCGAGAGATAGTCATGTATCGAGAGCAATTCATCACTGGATACCGAATTGCTAGCGCGCCAGTAGAGGACCTCTTCTTTGGCTTCGCCTTGATTCTTGGTGTAATCAGTCTGTGGATTTTTTGGGGTGCGCGCGGCGTGCAGAACGAGCGCGCATGAGTGCGGGGATAGCAACTGAAAGGCGTCGCGCAGTCGAGGTCTTTGCCCGTTTCTCGAAGATTTGATAATCAATCTTCTCTACTTCATCAACGATGCCACAATAGAGTTCACTTGCAGCCTCGATGCAGGCCCTACTCTCGGGCGCGAGCAATGCAATTCCAGGGTTTGCCGCGCGCTGCAGAGTGCGCACTCGCTCGATGTTAAATCGGAGCGCATCTTTTATCTGGGGAGTTAGTCTTCGCGCCTCTAGCATTTCTTCGGTGACGTTGAATGAGTGGAGTTCATCGAGTGGCAGATAAATCCTCCCTCGGTCGAGATCCTCTCCAACATCTCTGATGAAGTTGGCCAATTGGAATGCGATACCTAGCTTTTCGGCGGCCGGATACGCGTCAGGAGAGAGTGGGCCGAGTATCGGAACCATTTCGAGTCCGATTACCGCCGCCGAGCCGTAGACGTATTCCATCAGCGATGCATAGTCGGCATAACGAGTCACCGAGATATCCATCGCCATCGAATGCAAGAAGGCGCGAAAATGATCGAGTGGAATATCAAAGCGAGTGACGGTATCCACCAAAGCCGCACCAATATGATCTGTGCTCTTGCCATGAGCAAGATCATTGAGCAATTGCTCGCTCCACTCATGCAACTTCGCAGCCTTCTCCTCAATCGTCAGGGTAGAGGCGAGGTCATCAACAATCTCATCGGCATAACGAGCAAAACCGTAAAGCGCATGAACGAACGGTCGCTTTCCGGGCGGGAGTAAGAGGGTGGCTAAGTAATAGGTCTTTCCGTGGCGCGAATTTAGCCGCTTGCATTCACGATAAGAGGCTCGCAAACGTGGATCGACGATGCCGGCAGCATCAAGTTCGCGCGCGCTCATCTTTGTGCGGCACCGATGATTCGTTCGGCTGCCAATTTTCCGGAGATAAGGACCATCGGCACACCAACTCCAGGCTGCGTACCTGAGCCAGTAAAAACGACATTCTCAAAACCACGAGCCAAATTTCGAGGACGAAACGGTCCGGTCTGAAAGAAGGTGTGTGCGCTGGCAAATGGCGCTCCTGCTTCCATACCCTGAGCGCGCCATTCAACAGGGGTGGTGAGGTGCTCGACTTCGATGCTCTCTGCGAATCCAGCGTAACCCCGAGATTCGAGGACTCGAAGCATCTCATCTCGATATCGAGCTCTTTCTCGCTGCCAATCGATAGTGGAATCGAGATTCGGCGTGGGAAAGAGGATGTAATACGAAGATTTACCACGTGGCGCGAGCGCAGGGTCGTCATACGTTGGCACAGTGACAAGCAGCGATGGGTCGCTCATGAAACTCTTCTTTTTGATGAGTTCATCGAAGACCCCATCCCACGATTGGCCGAAATGAATGTTGTGATGCGCGATATGTTCGTATTGTCGATTGGACCCAACCAACATCACCACGCACGATGGGGAGTAGTTCAAACGCCTGATATCAAAAGGTTCGCGATCGAGCAGTTCTTTGTAGGCGATTGGTAGGTCAGGATTGAGCACGACAACATCTGCAGCAACGTGTTCGCCGGTATCGGTGATGACACCGGTTGCACGGCCCTTCTGCGTTGCCACGCTCCGTACAGTTGTGGAGTAACGAATCTTCACACCATGCTTCTCGGCTGCACCGGCAAGCGCTCGTGGGACTGCATGCATTCCACCTTTAGGAAAGAAGACCCCGTTCACTGAGTCCATATATGCGATGACAGCGTAAATCGCCAATGCTTGTTGTGGGCTAACTCCTGCATACATCGCTTGGAAGGAGTAGACCTTCTGGGTGCGAGGATCCTTTAGATACTGACTCACCTTCGGCGCTAGCCTTCGAAAACCACCAATTGCGATGAGTCGAGCCAGATTTGGTGTAAGTAGTTGCAGTGGGGAGTCAATATTGCGATCGATGAAATCATTCATCTCGTACTTGTATAACTTAGTGACGAAATCTACGTACCTTCGATATCCAAGCGCCTCGGCTGGACTAATAACACGAGCGATCTCAGCCTCCATCTCGTTCGTGTCAGGAAAGACATCTAATTGAGAACCATCGTGATAGAAGGCGCGATAGAGCGGACGTAATGGAATGAGTTCGAGCCAGTCGGATAACTTCTCACCAACGCAGTTGAGCGCATCTTCAATGAGTGAGGGCATCGTAAGCACGGTCGGGCCGGTATCGAATCGATAACCCTGGTCGAGCAATAACCCATTACGACCACCCGGTACAGACTCGCGCTCCAGGATCGTGACATCTCGTCCGGCACCGGCAAGGCGAAGGGCAGCGCTCAGCCCACCCAGGCCAGCGCCAACGATGACCACCTTGTCGGTGGCGCCGGGAACTTTTCGCATCAAGCGCTCCTCTGGGTGGCTGCGATAGCAAGTTCGGTGAGAGCCTGCCTGCCAGCGGGAGTAATCCGTTGATTATTACTCGCTGCAAGGGCAAGGGTAGTTTTCTCTTCAATAACTTTCTCGATGAATTCCACGGCTCCTGATGTATTTATCAACTCGCGCATCCGTGAGATCTCCTCTGATGTGGCCCTTGGATTTCCGAATGACTTCAAGAACTCATCGGATTGTGCGCTGGTCATCTGGTCAAGCGCGCGTGCGATGAGAGCAGTTCGCTTTCCCTCTCGCAGATCATCTCCTGCTGGTTTGCCAGTCTGCGATGTATCACCAAAGACTCCAAGCAGATCATCGCGCAATTGGAAGGCGATGCCGAGTGGAATCCCATATCCGCTCAATGCATCCAGGATCCCACCTCGTTCGTTTGCGTCTGAACCGGCAAGTGCAGCCCCAAAATGAAGCGGGCGCTCGATTGTGTATTTTCCTGATTTGTAGAGGGCAATCTTCAGAGCATCCTCGACGGAAACGCGTTCGCGACTACCTGCATGTATATCGAGGTACTGCCCAGCCATCAACTCGACTTTCATCGCATCGAAAAGTGGATTGACCTCGCGAAGTTGTCTATCGGTCAGACCTGATTGGTTAAGCGCTTGCGTTGCGAGCACGAGCGCGAGGTCGCCAATTAAGAGCGCTGCCGCGCTTCCAAAACTTTCACTGTCACCAACGCCTGAACCATGGGCATGGGCGCTCTCGAAGCGGCGATGCATCGAGGGTGCTCCGCGCCGAGTATCCGATCCATCCATCATGTCGTCGTGAATGAGCGCACAGGCCTGCACCAACTCAAGGCTGATGACGGCTCGGTAGATGACAGCCAGGTCGTCTGGAGCCTCAGTGCCACCGGCACCTATATACCCGGCAAGCGCAAAGAGCGGGCGCAGACGTTTGCCGCCGATGAGGAATTCAGTCAGTGCGCTACTAACGGGTGCAAGGTGCGGATCGATGGCGCGCAACTGCTCGGTTGCTCCGGTGAGAAAATCCTCTAGGGCGCGGTCAATCTCTCGTTTCGAGCCTTCTTGAGAGCCAGAGAGCATGTGGCAACGCTACCCTGACTGCCGTGAGAACGCAGGTATCCATCGAGTTCTTCCCACCTAAAGATGAGGAAGGAGAGCAGCGGCTTTGGAATGCGCTCGAACACCTTTCAGATATCGCTCCAGATTTTGTCTCGGTGACGTATGGCGCCGGGGGTAGCACTCGCGATCGAACACTGCGCATCACCTCAGAGATCACAGCACGAACTGGTATCCCAACAGTTGCGCATCTCACCTGCGTTGGCTCGACTCGGGGCGAACTAGCGTCGATCTTGGCGCAGTATCAGCAAGCGCGCATTGGCAAAGTGCTCGCATTGCGCGGTGATCCACCCAGTGGGCCGAGTGGGGCTTGGTTGCCCACTCTGGATGGGATAGACCATGCAGACCAATTGGTTGAACTTGCTGCTGGTATGGGATTTGAAGTTGGCGTGGCGGTATTTCCTGATGGACATCCGGCTAGCGCTAATCGCTTAGAAGATCTTGTGACGTTGCGGCGCAAAGTTGATGCTGGAGCAACCTTTGCCATTTCACAATTTTTCTTCGATGTTTATTCTTGGCAACGGCTCATGGATGACGTTGCTGCTGCCAAACTAAATATCACCTTAATTCCTGGAATCATGCCTGTAACCAACGTCAAACAATTAATCAGGTTCGCCGAACTTTCAGGAACTGAGATACCGGCTCCCATTCGAAAGCGTTTCGAGGCAATTGCTGACGATCCAATCGCGGTGACAAAAACGGGAGTTGATGTTGCTACTTCGCTCTGCCAGCAACTACTTGATATCGGAGTAAATGCACTTCATTTCTTCACCTTGAACTCCTCGCCGGCTACCCGCGAAGTAGTATCCAATTTAAGGCTCTCGTGATGACCAGATGATGACCCGGAGTCAATATCTCACCGCATGGTCGCGGATCCATGGTTTTACCAAAGGTCAAGAAGTCGCTGGCATCGCTCGCGGGTATCTCTCGATGAACTTCTATTGTGTGCAACCCCTGGTCATCATGAGAGCGTCGCCGAACATCGTGACTCTTTTCGCGCCCTTACTCGCCGCAGGTGCCCTCTTAGTTGACAACCAATGGTTGATTGCGCTGTTGATCCTGGCCTCACTCATGGTTGATGGTTTCGATGGTGCCGTCGCAATCATTCGCGCGAAGTCATCGACACTGGGCGCTGTTTGGGATGGCATAGTTGATCGCGTCACTGAAGTACTCTGGTTAGCTGCGTTGTACTACGCAGGAATTTCACCTGCGGTTCTGCTCGTGATTTGGGTTCTGGTCGCAACCCAAGAGTACGGTCGCGCAAAACTCACCCATATCGCGGGCAATGTGTTGGGCGTTGTGACAGTGTGCGAGCGGCCCGTTCGTGGCCTGCTCGTGGCTTGTGGTTTTGCCGGTACAGCGATAATCCCAGGAACGCTCGAGGTTGTTGCAATTATTTGGTTGCTTTTGCAAGCAGTCGCATTCGCGCAATTCAGTGTGATGGCTCGCCGGCAATTGCATTAGCAACTATCTCACCACTGATTCCTACGAGAGGAACGCCACCGCCTGGATGTGCTGAGCCACCGACAAGAAATAGCCGCGCGACTGGCGAACGATTAGCGGCGCGATTGAATGCGGCAGTAGGACCATTACTAGATCTGCCGTAGATCGACCCGCCTGGAGCGTTATACATTTGCTCGATATCCGCCGGGGTACGAAAGTGCGTCGAAATGATGCGCGTTGTATCAAGAAGTGCACGTTTGTCTAAGAGTTCGATGATGCGGTCGCGATATTCCTCGCCCACTCCTGGAGTGAGCCAATCGAATCCATCGCCAGTGAGGCTATGTCGCGGCGCGTTGACAAGTACGAACCAGGATTGCGAGTCAGGTGGGGCCATCGAAGCATCTTGCGGCGAGCAGATATACACAGTCGGATCTACAACGGGCTGAAAGTGTGTGAAGAGCGCATCAAACTCCGCATCGTAATCACGTGGGAAAGAGACAGTGTGGTGCTTTTGATCAGACGATGTACCAGAGAGACTGAGTAAGAGATAAAAACCAGAGAACGATGGGGTTGTGTTCTTAATCTTTCGTCGTGTCTTGGCGAGTACCCGCGCGGTTGCCTCGGTCTTCTCAAGGAGTTTCTCGTAGGTAACTTCTGCATCGACGTTACTGATCACGAAGTCAGCAGGAATGACGGTGCCGCCCTCAAGTATCACGCCAGAAGCCTGATTGGCTGAAGTGGTAATCGAGCGGACCGGAGTGTTCACGCTGATCTTTACGCCAAGTTGGCGAGCGCGTCGCTCGAGGGCGGCGCTTAGTTGCCCGATACCACCTTCGATATGCCAAGCACCAAAGACTTGTTCAATATATGCAATCGTCAAAAGAGCAGCCGGGGCTTTTCGTGGATCAGAGCCGGTGTAGGTTGCGTAGCGATCGATCAGCATCACCAATTCAGGTGTAGTGAGGTAGCGCTTTGCCATCGTGCGCAAGGAAGTGAATGGTGAGATCGTTCGGATGCTAGAGAGAAATCCCGGACGTTTGAGTAGCGGCAAGAAGCCACGGAGTTCATATTCGATAAATGGTTCGCGCGAGAGGTCCCACATCGATGCAGCGCGATCCATCAAGGCGACCCACTCTTGGGCGCTCTGCTTACCAAACGTCTTTTCAATCGCCTCAGCGACTCCAGCGCGTGATGCGTTCGGTAGGGTCAAGCGCTGACCAGAAGGAAAGTGGTAGTCAAACGCTGGATCTACCGGATGAAGCGTCACTTCGCTCTCAAGTGGAGCGCCGGTCTTCAGGAAGAGGTCGCGATAGACAGCGGGCAATGTGAGTAGCGAGGGCCCGGTGTCGAATGCATGACCTGCGAAATTTTCGACTCGACACTTACCACCGAGTACATGTGCAGCCTCGAATAGCTCTACGTCGTAACCACGTTTGGCTAGACGAATCGCAGCGCTCAATCCGCCAAGGCCACCACCGACGACCACTACTCGTTTGCCAGAGCCAGCAGAGTTGATTGTCACAGCGCTCGGGATTTCCATTCAAGGCGGTTCTTTCGTTTGAGCCACCAGGATCTGATGATGAGGTAACACAAGATTGTGATTGCCACCGGATGCATGAGGGCACTTGTAATCGATGATTGACTTCGGATTGCAGACATAAGTCGCGAGATGAATGCGCAGAGCAGAAGCGTTATTCCCCAATCCCATTGTGCTAGTGCGATAAAAACCGGGAAGATGTAGAGCGCGACGAGGAAGATGATGACCAGAAGCGCACCGGGTATCGAGCCAAAGGCTGACCAGAGTGATTTGCTGTATCCATCTCGCAACTCTCTCCAGGAGCGATACATCCGGCACGATGCAATTGCGCTGCCATCGATGACGTTTCCACGATAACCATTTCGTTTCATCTGGCGAGCGAGGTGTATATCATCGAGGACTTCTTCATGGATCGCTTTATGTCCGTTCGCAGCAAAGTATGCTTCGCGCTCGAGTATCAAGAATTGGCCATTGGCAGCGGTGAGTTGCGGTCGTAGAGATCTTTCAGCAAGGCGCAGCGGCAATGTGGTGATCCAACTCCATTGCAACAGCGGCTGAATTAACCATTCGCTCCAACTTCGCGCTATCTGTCGTGGATATGGTGAGATGAATTTCCACGAGTATTTGCGAAGGGCGTTGATTGATTTCACCACTGCATCCGAGCGAAGGCGAACATCTGCATCGATAAAGACAAGATATTCCGCTCCGTGCTCTTTTACCGCTGCGTTGGCCAATTGCCAACATGCGAAGTTCTTACCGGTCCAGCCTTCGGGGAGTGCTTGGCCGCGTAGCAAATGTAATCGTGAATGTGAGGCAGCCATCTCACGGACGATTCGATTGGTGTCGTCGGTCGATGAGTCATCGAGGACGAAAACTTGGAAATCTTCTATATTCTTTTGGTTGAGCACGCTCTCAAGACAGTCTTCGATGTTGAGCGCCTCGTTTCGCGCCGGAATCAAGATGGCGATTTTCGCGCGCACCGGTTCTCGATTGCCGGGGCGACGTAATAGCAAGGCGTTGACGATCGAATGGATGGCAAGTGCGAAGCCAATTACGTAGAAGATGGTTGTCACTGACGATTAACCCAACGGTTGAGCAAGTAGGGGAAGAGAAAGATTCCGAAGGCAAGACCGCCAACGAAAGCAACACCGGGGCGATCGAAGAAGAATACGTTCCCAACGACGCCAGAGAACCAGGTCCACAGTAACAACGCATCACCGGCAGTGGTGTTCACACCATTCTTGCGCCGCTCTACGGGTAGGAGCGCCTGCAGTATCGCCATCAGGATGATCCCTGAGAGCAACCAACCAAAGGTGTTCGAGAGCGGAATCTCGGGCTGGAAGGGAACGTGCAGATTTGTGTCGAGCCAACTCCATCGCCCTGCACTAACCATTTGTGGATCAAGGAAGAGATCCCAGGCCATGAGTCCGAATCCACCAATCACTATCGTCCAACGCGCACTGAGTTGGCGAGCGGCAACGAGTAGCGGATGGGTGAGCATCATCCATGCAAAGGGCACTACTAATGGAATGCTGAAGAGGAATGCGCCAAGTGAGGAATCGTAGCTGTAATGACCAAAGGGCCAACCCGTGCGCACCCCTAGTTCTTCGATGAGTAAGCCAAAGGTGAACGTGATGACTGCATACCGCACCAGGTAGCTCGCGCCATGAGAGAGGTATGCATTGACGAGAGTGGCGAGTGCGGCTGTGTAGACCGTGCCAATCGTGATGAGACGGAGCGCTTCACCGTCAAGAAGTGGATAGGAGATCTGAAATCCAATAGCGAGAGCGAGCGTTCCCCACAGAGCCCACTTTTCAATCCGGCTCGGGCCGCGACGTTCGCGCCGTCGTGGGGTGTAGTTGCGGATGGACACGGTGGTTAGTCTGCCGTATGGCTTACATCGATTCCATTCACCGAGCCTGACGCCGATACAACGGCAAAACGCGCAAAGAGCTCTTCGCTATACCAACCAATCTCTTGTGTCGCCGTGATCGCTTGATTGTGAGCGCTGGTCTTATAGGCGAAGTTCCGGAGTGATTGTGGGTCGCTCCAGAGTGAGAATGTTCCTTGTAATCCGATGGGGGCCTCGCCAATCCCGATGGCCGCAATGAGGCCGGGAGCCTGATCGAGCGCATCGATGACTGGAGGTACTGCGCGCCAAAAGAGGAAATTCTTCGACCACTTGATTCGAGCGCGGGTGATTGCTGCGATCGGACCATCATGTTTTTTTGGTTGTTCTGACATTGAATCAAGTTGCGAAAATGGAGTTTGCCGCGCCCATTGCCCGTGCGATGAGAGGGGAGCAAGGTCAAAAGTCGCCGACTCAGTAGCGCGCTTATTCCAGCGTCCCAGTAGTGCTGATGTTTTAACTTCGGTGATGGCGCGCTCGCTACCTACGACAAGGAGCGCCCACTGCCAAAGATCAGCATCGCGTGGGGTGAAACTCTCTCCCTTGCCTGTGCCAAGTAATTTGTAGAAAGAGAGACCTGCAATTTTCCGAAGTGAGATGCGATCAAGGGCCATACGAAGAATTGCGAACGGGATTGCTCTGGTGCGTACTCTCCAGATGAAGATGGTTATTTTCATGCCAGCACATGTCGGGAGATCTCGGCGATAACTTCCTTTGGGCTATCCCACATCGGCGCATGTCCGGTGTTCTCCAGAATCACCCACCGTGTATGTGCGGGTAAGAGCGAGCGCTCTTGGCAAGTCTTGGCTGGCAGCGCCCGATCTTTATCGCCGAAGACGACCGTGATCGGAATCGTTGCATCGATGGGAGTATCAAAACGTTTATCGAGGAAAGCATCCCATGCTGGGTAGTAGCCATCAGATTGAGCCATTGCCCGAGTTGCATCAAGCATCGTCTCATAACCAATCTCGCGCCATCGCGGGGATACTCGCGAGAACCCAATTTTTTGAGCAACGCCAAGCCGAAGGCCAATATGTGCGAATTTGTTCGTGCGATTTGCGATGCGCTTAGCGGCATCGGTGCCAGGCACTCGAATAAAGAATGGATGGAGCCAGAGGCCAGCGGGAGCAAGAGCAGTGACTGTGGCAGTTCGCTCGGGGAAGTGTCCGGCGAGTTCGAGAACGATCCACCCTCCCAGTGAATTGCCGACAAGATGCACTTTCGACATTCCCGCCCGCGCCATCTCTTCATGCAGATGGTGAGCAAGTGATTTCGGATCCATTGCCACTCGAGGATCGAGAGGATTCCCACCATGTCCTGGCAGTAAACAGGTGATGACTTCACTGAATTGTTGGAGTGTGGGAATAATCGGTTTCCACACTGTGTCTGCAGAGCCCATGCCGTGAACGAGCAGAATCGGGATCTGCGATGCACGTTCTTGCGCACCACCCACCCGCTCGAAGCGTTGGAATGTGACGGCCATGAATCAATTCTCTCGCACTCTGAGAGTCGATTGCCACTGGAGCCGATTTTATTCGGCAGCCACTGCAATCGGGGTTGCTCCGGTGATGCGAAGTAATTCATCAAAGGTAGTGGGGAATACGGCATGCGGGTGTCCGGCTGCTGCCCAGATGATTGGGTAGTCATCAAGCGCGTTATCTATATAAGTAGTGATGGGGTTGAGGTGCGCGATGGGAGCAACGCCGCCAATAGCAAAGCCAGTTGTGTTCTTGACCAATTCGGCATCGGCACGTTCGAGTTTTGCTAGTCCTTGCTCGCGCGCAACGAGTTCGGTATCGACTCGGTGGCGACCAGAGGTGAGGATGAGGATTGGTATGTCGGCGCTTAGGAAGATGAGAGAGGAGCAGATCTGACCCACTTGTACGTTTAATGCCTCTGCTGCCTCTCGGGCACTTCGCGCCGAATCAGCAAGAAGTGTCACTTCCCCTGAAACATTCAATTCAATAAGGCGTGCTCTAACTCGCACCACGCTTGGGTGATTGGCGATCGCCTGGGTCATAAAAGAAAGTCTACTTAACTTGTTGATTAGTTGGAGAGAAAAACTGTCTCAATAAATGTAAAGAGCCCAACCGCCAAGAGGAGTCCAGCGAAACCTCGCTCTAAACTCTTGGATTTCAAGCGCGTTCCTTTTTCAGCAGCGAACCATGCAACAATGACCGCACTGACGAGCACGATAATTGGTGTGCTCCAATCGACCTTTGACCAGGTATCAAAACGAATCAATAAAGCGGTCGAACTATTGAGAAGCATCACGATTAATCCGGTGCCGGCTGCACTATGAGCAGAGACTCCGAAGGCGAGTATCAGAGTAGGAACGACAAGAAACGCGCCGCCTACTCCGAAAAAGCCAGCAATGAAGCCGATGAGCGTGCCCATGATTGGTAACACAATCGGATGGCGCTGCTTTGCCACGATCTCACCTTGAAATGATCTAATCCACATGCTGATTGATGCGCCCAAGATGATGATAGAAATTCCAGTAAGCAAGACGAAATCGGATGCACTCTTGGATGCAATCGCTCCCACCGCGTTGCCAGCAATTCCGATGATCCAGAGAATTAGCGCTTTGCGAAAATCAATCTGTCGCGCCTTAGCGCGTGCACGAGCACTGACGAGTGCAGCAGCAATGACGATGACAAGAGATGCCGTTGTGGCTTGGAGCGGGGGAAAATCGAACACATAGACCAAAGCCGGCACGGCCAAGATCGCCCCACCCGTTCCGACCAGCCCCAAGGCTGTGCCCATGATTGCCCCAAGGCAGACCGCTAGAGCTATTTCGACTACCAACGTCACGTTCTCCCTACCAGGAGGGCTGGACTCCCAGGTTCGAAGGCTATCCTTTACCTCTCGTCCTATTTATAGGTGACGGGTTTATAGGTGACGGGCCAGTCGTAAATACGCATGGCGCCAGAGAGGGCGTATGGAGTAGAGGTGGCGAACCAAGGGGGGTAAGGGTGAGAACTGCAGACTCGAAGTCTACAGCCGCGCCTTTTTTCGTTGCCCGCCTTCGTAAATTCTTATCTCTCGGAATCTCGCTCTCACTTGCAGCAACGTTCCTTACCGTCTTTTCGGTTGCCCCCGCATTCGCATATTCATCGTGTGGAAACATCCTCGGAAATAACGCAAGTTCGCAGAGCCTTGTTGATAACACTGCAAAAATAACCATCACTCCCGAACACGGAACAATCTTTTATGTCGATACCCGTCGAGGTATCAACGCATCCTATGTTGCCTACAGCATCACAAACACTGCAACGTCAACCAAGAAAAATCTCTGGGTCAAGATTTCTGGTTTTACGGCAGCCTCGGGTTCGTCACTCGTCTCGCTCGCCAACCCAGCCGACAATATGCAGCAGATTCCTAGTTTGGCCTCTAACGCCTCCTACACCGTCTACTTCTTGTTGGCAGCGAATAAGTCGACCACAGTTGCACAAACCCACACCATTGAAGTCTTCAATGCCGACCCGCGTCTGAGCACGACCGGCGCTGCGGCAACTGGTTGCGACTACACCTTCAATCGAGTCGATCAGACGATTGCTGCAAATGCAAACAAAGTGACTTCAGTTTCGGTTTCGACCACTACCCCTGCACTCGGTAGCACTGTTGTCGTCACCGTGAACGGTGCGACTGGAACAGGTGGCGCGGGGCAATCGACTGCAAGCGGTGGCGATGGCGACGTAATGTGGGTCTCGCCTGCCTCGGTAGCAACCTGGCCAACTCGCGCCCTGCGATTAGAGAAGACTCAAATCGTCATCAATAGGCAAGGCAATAACACAGTCACTCTCAATGACTCTCTGGTCTACATGGGCGTCAACTCAGGTAGCACCAAACTGACGTCGAAAAGCACCTACGTCGCAACGTATACATTCCGAGTTATTGGGGGAGCATCGACCAATCCTGAAGTGAAACCAGTGGCACAAATAGCAAGCGGTACTCAGATGAAACACACCGGCTCCTACCCGAGCACGTCAACGATCAATCTGACTGGACTTACGACTCCACTAACAGTGACCAAGACCGCCGCGGCTATCGCTTACACGCCCACGTCATGTGCGAGCGGCACCAAATTTGCAGTTCGATACACGATTACTGCTCGAGTCGCCTCGGGAACGGTGGGCACTGCAACTCTCGATGAGATTGTTGACGTACCGCCAGCGGGCTCAGCCTTTGACACCCAAAGCAATCAAGCAACGTATAGTGACGCGTCTCCAGTGACAAATGCCTTACTCGGCGCTCCCAGCACGATAACAGGTGAAACTCCGTCCAAACTCCATTGGACGGGTCCGTTCTACGTGACGAGTACGACGCCAGCAACTTTCAGTTACACGATGTGTGTTAATACGACAAGTGGCACCTATCAGAACACCGCTTATGGATACGTCGGTAACACGATCGTCGGTTCCAACTCGTTGCAGGTTTCCTGTCAGATTGTGACCACGAATGGCACCACATTTTCTCTTTCTGGTGCGTGCAACACTGACAAACCAAAGCAGCCGCAAACGATTACCTTTGGCGCCCTCGACCCCGTGGGCGTGAGTTCGGTGACACAGTTATCGGCAACCTCTACTTCTGGGCTGCCGGTGGTCTTTACCACATCGAGCAGCTCATCGATTTGCACCATCGCATACAACTCCTCGACGGGTTTCTATGAAGTGACTGCAGTCGGTTCAGGAAATTGCGTTATCAACGCCAACCAGCCGGGGAATACAAATTACAACGCTGCCACACAAGTTACTCAAACCCTGACCATCAAAGCAGGTCAGTACATTAGCGTTTCTAGCACCACCTCGATGTTAATCAATACCAATCAAACTTTTACGGCAACCTCACTTAAGCGCTCTGATAACACCGCCACTTTACTCACAGTCACGATGACCTCTCTGACAACGTCTATGTGCACTGTCACGGCGATAACCCCGGCAAACACCTTCCGTGTAAATAGCCTTGGTAATACTGGCGTATGCACGCTCGTGGCCAGCCAAGCGGGCGATACCACGTATGGCCCAGCAACAGATGTGTACGTCGATATCAACATCGGTTCATTGCAGACGATTAATTTCACGGCGCCTGCAAATCAAACGTCGACTACCACGCCATCCTCGTCAATCACAATCACTGCAACTTCAGTCGATTCGAGCACGCTCGCGAACACGAATCTCCAGGTGACCTTTGCCTCATTGACACCCGCAGTCTGTGATATCTCCATCTCAGGTGGAAACTATGTCTCGCCAACAATCTCGAGCGGAGTGAGTTCTACCACTCTAAACAAGACGGCCGCGGGAGTATGTATTTTGGTGGCGTCCCAGGACGGTACGACGAATGGCGCTGCTGGAACGCAATCTGCATATTCACCAGCAACGGATGTGCAAGTGTCATTCACTATCGGCCAACCACAGACCATTACTTTTGCGAAACCCACTGATGTGCAAAGGTCAGCCAACACTCGAACGATTACGGCAAGCACCACCTCGAGCCTGCTCATCACATTCACTTCAGTTGATACCGCTGTCTGCACTGTTGCAACTGGAACGCTCTCTGGCAGCACCACCACTGCTACGGTCACACTCGTCGCCGGTGGCACCTGCATCATCACTGCTTCGCAGGCAGGAGATAGCTCTTGGTATGCCGCTACCTCGGTCACCCAATCCTTCTTGATCACCGGAGCCACGGGGCAAACAATCACTTTCACCCAAGGAAATGTGAACATCAATCCCACTCCATTGACCCTTGGCACTACAACAACACTGACAGGCTCGGCATCATCGGGATTACCGGTGAGTTATTCATCAAGTACTACCTCCGTATGTACCGTGAGCGAAATCTTCGTGACCTTATTAACTGTCGGAAACTGCACGATTGTCGCCTCGCAAGGTGGCGATGTCACCTACGCTCCCGCTACAAATGTCACAGTCACCTTTGTTTCCTTTGTGAAACCGGTCATCTCCTTCACGCAAGCAAACGTTGTCGTGACGACCTTCCCGCAAAACCAAGTGCTCACAAGTACCAATGAATACCGTGCTGCCTCTGGTGTCGTAGCAACCGGATTAACGAATACCTACACCTCGAGTACTACGTCGGTCTGCGATATCACTTCTGGAGCAAATCTCTCACTTAAGACGGTGGGAACCTGTACGGTTGTGGCAAGCCAAGGCGCTAATTCGCCTAATTTCTTAGCCGCAGATTCAGTCACTGTGTCGTTTCAAGTCTCAACCGGTCAGACAATATCTTTTGGTGCCTTAACGTCAGTGACCTATGGTGATCCCACTTTTAATCTTTCTGCTACCGCATCCTCAGGTTTGGCGGTCTCCTACGCATTGACCACGGGTACAGGTATCTGCTCGCTCACCGGCGCAACCGTCACGATTCTCGCTGCGGGATCATGTTCATTTACCGCATCGCAATCGGGAAATACAAATTACTCAGCGGCAACCCCAGTAGTCCAGAGCCTGACGGTGAATAAGAAACCATTGACCTTTACCGCCACTGCTGCAAATAAGGTGTATAACGCATCCGATGTTGCAGCGCTGACATTGAGCGCGCTGACCGGGGTAATCAACTCTGATGCCGTGTCGATTGATGCCGCACAGGTCAGTGGCAAGTTCACCACTCCAGATGTCGGAACGACAAAAACGGTTACCGTCACTTTAGGTGCTGCAACTTTGACTGGTGCCAAAGCTGGCAACTACTCGGTGAGCCTGGCAAATTCACCTACAGCGAATATCACGGCTAAACCAATCACAATCACCGTCGGAATCTCGAACAAGATGTACGACGGAACTGTTGCGGCGACGGTGGCAAGCACCGCGCTGGTCGGGGTCGAAACTGGTGACAACATCACGGTGGATGGCACCAAGGTGCGAGCCGAGTTTGGAGACGCCACTAAGCAAGACGGTAAGAGCGTTGTTGTCACCCTCGATACCGGTGTACTGCTCGGCGGTAAGGCAGGAAATTACACCGTAACGCTCACTGCAACCCCCTCGGCGAACATCACAGCGCGGCCGATTACAGTGACTGCAGACAATAAGACAAAACTCTTGAATGCGACTGAACCACCTCTTACTTACAGCATTACCTCTGGAACGCTCGTATCCGGAGATGGTTTCACTGGGAATGTGGCTCGAGTTGCAGGTGAAACGGAGGGCACGTATGCGATCAACGCGGGCAATCTCGCGCTCTCTTCAAATTATTCTCTGACGGTAATCCCTGGAACCTTCACGATCACCAACAAGACCATCCCTGCTGTTTGTTGGAGCAATCCCGCTGCCATCACGTATGGAACTGCACTAAGTTCCACGCAGTTGAACGCGCAGGCTCGTGCAACATGTGGAGCGGGTTCTGCGCTCACCGGTAATTTCACTTATTCGCCACTGTCCGGTGTGGTGCTCACCCCTGGTAACTACACGTTGTCGGTAACTTTCGATCCCACTGGAACCGATGCCACGACGTACTCCTCGGCAACTGGTTCGGTCACACTAGTAGTTAATCCAAAACCAATTACCGTGACTGCAGAGGCTAAATCTAAGACTTACGGTGCATCTGATCCAGCTTTGACGTTTACCACTGCAACCGGAGCGCTCGTTGGTTCAGATACTTTGAGCGGATTACTCGTTCGCACAGTTGGTGAAGGTGCGGGAACGTATGCCATCAACCAGGGAACAGTGACCACTGCGAACAACCCTAGGTACGTAATTACTTATGCGGGCGCGAACTTGACTATTGATCGCAAGGCAATCACCGTCACCGCTGATGCAACAAGCAAGATTTATGGCGCGGTCGACCCCACCCTTACCTACACCATTACTTCAGGAGCGCTCGTTTCGGGTGATTCCCTCAGTGGTGTGCTATCGCGAGCAGCCGGTGCCAGTTTTGGTACATATGCAATTAGTCAGAACACATTGGATAACGCAGGTAACCCCAACTACAACATCACCTATGTGTCCGCTAATTTCACTGTCAATAAGAAGCCCATCACGATGAACGTGACCGTGGCTGAGAAGATATATGACGGCCAACTAGGAGCAGTGATTGCAAGCAGTTCGCTCAATGATGTGATCTCGGGGGATACCGTCACCATTGTGGGCGGTAACGTGACCGGAGCCTTCGCAGACCCTGATGTTCAAGTGGGTAAGCCAGTCTCCATCACCTTGTTGCCAGGTGTGCTGACCGGTACTCATGCTGCGAATTACTCCGTGACCGTTGCCGGTACACCCTTGGCGAACATCACCACTCGGGCAGTGACTCTCACAGCCGACGACAAGACGAAATCTGCAACGGCTAGTGATCCTCCACTCACCTATAGAGTGACCTCTGGTTCTATCGTCACTCGACTTGGTGTAAATCAATCCGTAACCGGCGCACTGGAGCGTGCGAGCGCGGGAACCAACACTCCAGGCACTTACGCAATCACTATTGGCAATCTAGCCATTTCGAGCAACTATGTGATCACTTTCATTCCTGGCACTCTTACCATCAGCGACAAGACCGTTCCGGTCATTTGCTGGAGCACTCCGGCTGCCATCACCTACGGCACAGAACTTAGCGCTACCCAATTGAATGCCACCGCTCGTGAAGTGTGCGGATCTGGCTCCGATCTCCCTGGTTCCTTCACCTATTCGCCTGCCTCTGGAGTGATTCTCATCCCAGGAACGCACACGCTCTCGGTTACATTTACACCGACTGACAACGGGGCTTATTCGAATGCAACGGGCAGCGTTTCGATTCTCGTTAATCCCAAATCAATAACTGTTACAGCCGACGTGCAAACCAAGGTTTATGGGGACTCGGATCCGGTATTTACCTATACAACTCCGGCTGGTGCATTGGTCGGTTCGGATACTTTGACTGGAACTCTGTCGCGAACAGCGGGTTCGAACGTAGGTACATACGCAATCACCCAGGGCACTCTCACAAGCGCGAATAACCCTCGATACACGATTGGTTTCACCTCAGCGAATCTCACTATTACTACTAAGACGATTACTGTGACGGCTGATAATAAAACCGGCACCATTGGCACCTCGACAACCTTCACGGTCTCGGCGGGCACTGGGCAATTAGTAGCCCCTGATGCACTTTCAGGTGCAACCTTCACATTCTCTGGTGGTGGATATGGCCCTAGTACCACTGTGCCCGCATCGGCTGGCACGTACACAGTCACTCCTTCAAATGCGACCTTCTCAACGGGAAGCGCCTCTAATTACCTAATCAACTACGCAATCGGTTCCTACACCTTGAGCGCCGCCCCACCTCCTCCACCACCAGCACCACCTGCGACGCCGGCGATTACTCCAGCGGCTAAGCCGACCCCAGTAGTCACCACAAAAACACTTCCGGTGAAGAAAGTGACATTGACCGCGACAGTCACGAGCGCTACTCCAGTCGTACTGGGAATGATCCACTCCACGACGGGTTCAAGTAGTAACCAAGCCTCGCTCGCCCCGGTGCCAAACGCGATGGTTCGTGCGGCTGTCGTGATTGGCGCAGCGACTCCATCGAACCCAGCGACTCCATCGAACCCAGCAACTCCATCGAACCCAGCAACTCCATCGAACCCAGC
>CAZBCF010000008.1:0-13032 GCA_964490435.1 uncultured Bifidobacterium sp.
CTTCGGCGCCAGCGATTAATTCGGCTACAACACGACGTGCTAGTTCTGTTGGAGCAAATGCTCGTGCGGCATCGTGAATAAGTACATGATTGACATTGGCCGGAATGAGCTTGAGTGCATTTGCCACGCTTTCGCTGCGCCGTTCGCCGCCCGAGACGACGTGAACAGCAACGCCTTCAACGAGGGCGCGTACCTGATCTTCATGACCAAGTGGCGCCGCGATGACGATGAAGTCAGTGATTGCGGAGAGGTTATGAACAGCGCGTTGGATGAGGGTTTGCCCCGCCACTTCAACAAGCGCTTTAGGGACACCAATACCGAGTCGTTCGCCGCTACCTGCGGCGGGAATGATTGCTGCTATCTGTGATTGGCTCATGCGACGAGCCAATTAGGAGGCGAGCACCTCGTCGAGAATGCCTTCTGCCTTTGCTTCATCAGTCTTCTCGGCGAGCGCAAGTTCGCTAATTAAAATCTGTCGAGCCTTTGCCAACATTCGCTTCTCGCCGGCTGAAAGTCCGCGATCGAGATCGCGACGGTAAAGATCGCGCACTACTTCAGCGACCTTGATGACATCCCCCGATGCAAGCTTCTCAAGATTGGCTTTGTATCGACGGGACCAATTTGTAGGTTCTTCGGTGTAGGGCTGGCGCAGCACACCAAAGACTCGATCGAGCCCAGCGCTATCGACGACATCACGAACGCCCACGAGATCGACATTGTCAGCCGGCACCCGCACGGTGAGGTCTCCCTGAGTGACCTTGAGCACGAGGTAGGTCTTCTCCTCACCCTTGATGATGCGCGTCTCGATTGCTTCGATCAACGCTGCACCGTGGTGGGGATAAACGACAGTTTCGCCGACTTTGAATGACATAGGGAGCTTCATCCGCCTCTCGTACTGGCTAGGTATGACCTGCTATGACCTAGTGAATGATGAGAGCCATATTCTACCAGCCAAAACTGACTCAAAGAATCCCCGATGAGTGACCATCATTACCAAGATATTTCGCCACTTTCTTGCGATAAATCTAGGATAATTCCAGTTGACAAATTCGCTTTTTTCACTTTTCCCGGGGAGAATTACGCTCATGCACATTACGACTAGTGAACATACGAAGTTTCGCGCAGGTGTGATTGTCATCGCAATGAGCCTCGTACTTCTCACTGGATGTGGCGCCGGTCCGAACGCTCAGACTCGGCTCATCAATCAAGTAACTGATGGTGTCGAAACAAAAGTAGGCGACATCAAGATGCGCCATATGCTTCTTGTTAAACAGAGTGATGGCAGCGCAGTTCTCGTCGGTACCATCATCAACAATGGTGAAAATCCAGATTTGATCACCAACATGACCGTTAATGGCATCCCGGCACAGGTATCACCGGCAACTTTGGTAGTTACACCTCAATTACCACTCATCTTTGCCGGCGATAGCGCAACTGCCCTAGCAGTATTCCCTGCACTCAACGTCAAACCAGGTCGACATGTCTCGCTTCAAATCACCTTACGCAACTCGGGCTCGGTGACTCTCGAAACTCTAGTTCGAGATCGAACTGGTGAGTTTGCCAATGTTGGCCCCACTTTTATTGCCAATTAACCTTCGCTAGTTTGCGAACTTATATCCCAACCCGCGAACAGTAAGAATATGTTCGGGATTTGCTGGATCCTTTTCTACCTTCGAACGTAATCTCTTAATGTGCACATCGAGAGTCTTGGTATCACCGACATAATCGCTACCCCATACGCGATCGATTAATTGGGTTCGAGTAAGCACTCGACCTGAATTACGCATCAAGAACTCGAGTAATTCAAACTCTTTCAAAGGAAGAGAGATTGGGATGTTATTCACAGAAACCACGTGACGCTCAACATCCATTCGCACCGGTCCTCCAGTTAAAGACTCTGTTGTCTCGACAATCTCGGATTTTCTCCGCATTACTGCCCGGATGCGCGCAATTAGTTCTCGAGAGGAATAGGGTTTTGTGACATAGTCATCAGCTCCTAATTCCAATCCAACAACCTTGTCTACTTCGCTCTCTTTTGCCGTGAGCATGATGATTGGTACTGAGCTTTTAGCACGAATTTGTCTACAGACTTCAGTACCACTTAACCCGGGGAGCATCAGGTCGAGCAGGATTAAATCTGCTCCACCACGATCAAAAATCTCGATTGCTTTCAAACCATTATCAGCGACTTCAACTTCAAAACCTTCTTTGGTCAGCAAAAAAGCAAGCGCATCGGAGAAAGAGTCCTCATCTTCTACAACTAAAATTCTTGTCACCTAGCGTCAATCCCTTCGTTATCTTTTCTACTCTTCGGGAGGATTAGCGTGAACGTGCTACCTTCACCAGGCTTGCTCCACACTCTTACCTCACCGCCATGATTTGCTGCGACGTGCTTGACGATCGAGAGGCCAAGGCCGGTGCCACCGGTCTCTCGAGAACGCGCTGGATCAACTCGATAAAATCGCTCGAAAATCCTCTCCAGGTCACTTTCAGGTATCCCAATGCCCTGGTCCTTCACAAGAATTTCAACTAATTCGCCTTCGCTGCGTGCAGTGATATTAACTTTGGTTTTGCTAGGACTGTAATTAATCGCGTTCTCGACAAGGTTCTGAATTGCCATCACGAGTTGTTCTCTGTCAGCAAATACTCGGCACTCTTCTTGAATATCAAATTCTACAGAGATGCCTCTAGAATCTGCGTTAGGAAGACATAGTGCGATTGCTTGATTTACCACATCGCTTACCGATACCAACTCGAACTCTTGAAGTGGATTTACATCCTGCAATCGAGAGAGATTGATGATTTGTTGGACTAATTCAGTTAGTCGATGAGAAGTAACTCCCATCTTTGCAGCAAAGTGCTTCACCATTTCTGGATTATCGCTCGCACCGGCAACTGCCTCACTCAACAGCGAGAGCGCGCCGATTGGAGTTTTGAGTTCGTGTGAAATATTCGCCACGAAATCACGACGTATTGCATCAACACGTTGCGCCTCACTCACGTCATCAATCAAAACAAGTGTCCGCCCACTTTCATCGAGAGGTGAAACCCGAACCCGCAAGTTAGAAGGTGCTCCGGCTAATCCGGTCGACGGCAGCTCAAGATGGCCCTCTTGGGCTCGATTCGTCCGGCGCACGACTCGAATGAGCGCCATTAATTCTTGACTGGTGATGCGACCATCTCGGAGTATTCCAAAGCGACTTGCTTCATGCGACGAATAGAGGACCTGATCAATCGGCGAGAGGATTATTGACATCGAATCAAGTGCCTCGAGAACCGAGCGAAGCTCCGGCGAAATATCCAAAGGCTGGAGGCCAGCAGCTCCGATCTGAGTATGTGATTTTTTCCGCCACAAAGTGAGCACCCCACTATCGTAGAGATAGGCAAGCGCCGAGCGCAGGGCCGAACCGTGACTAACCGGACTTTCCCTTGATTTTGGCTCCTGTTCAGGGCCTGTTAACGAGCGTTTAACCACCAGTAAGAAAAGAGGTGGGTCTACCAAGTACCCTAAGCCCATGCGTGATGTCTTCCATGAGGAACTTGAGAACATCAATCTCGCACTAGTCTCACTAGGTGGTCAGATAAAGGCCGCTTTAGATTCAGCTACCCATGCCTTGCTTACTGCTGACCTTGCTCTCGCTGAAAAAGTGATTGCCGATGATGACCTCGTTGACACCGCTCAACATCAACTTGATGCTCAAACTATTGATTTAATGGCTCGCCAACAGCCTGTTGCGAGTGACTTGCGTGCACTTGTTACCTCACTTCGCATGAGCGCCGATCTTGAGCGTATGGGCGATATGGCCCATCACATCGCAAAACTTGCCCGAATGCGTTACCCCGCAACTGCAGTGCCACCCGAACTACTTTTAACAGTGCAAGAGATGGGTAGAGTTGCCAGCAAAATTGCTGAGAAAGCAACCAAGATCATCGAAACCCGCGATACTGAGGCTGCCAAATCGCTCGAAAAAGATGACGACGAGATGGACATCTTGCATCGCAAACTTTTCGCGGTGCTGTTAGATGAAAAATGGGCTCATGGAATCGAGAGCGCAATTGATATGACCCTCATCGGGCGCTATTACGAAAGATTCGCTGACCATGCTGTCTCGATTTCACGAAGAGTTTACTTCTTAGTTACAGGGCAATTTTACAGCGAAGAGTAGTAATCTTGCTTTAAATTTCTCTATTGTTTCTTACCTTGATTGGCTACCGCTGCAATAGCAGATTGAGCCGACTCTGGATCAAGGTACTCACCTCCAGATTTTAGAGGTATCAACGATTCATCTAACTCGTAGAGCAATGGAATACCAGTTGGTATGTTCAACTCGGCTATATCTCTATCACTGATCCCATCTAGATGCTTAACCAGTGCTCTTATCGAATTTCCATGCGCAGTCACTAGAACTTTCTTTCTGCTCTGTAGATCAGGAACAATGTTCTCAGTCCAATAAGGAAGCATTCGCTTTATGACATCAAGTAGGCATTCGGTCTTTGGTAGTACAGACCCTAAGTCTGCATAACGTGGATCACCAAACTGTGAGAACTCACTCGAATCCTCGATTGGCGGAGGTGGCACGTCGAAAGACCTTCTCCATAATTTAAATTGCTCCGCGCCGTAACGTTCGAGTGTTTCGGCCTTGTTTTTACCTTGTAGGGCTCCGTAGTGACGCTCGTTCAAGCGCCATGAGCGTCGCACGGGAATCCATTGTCGATCGCATGTATTCAAAGCAATTTCCGAGGTGTTTATAGCGCGCTTTAGCAAGGAGGTATGTACTACCTCTGGTAATAACCCTTTCTCTATGAACAGTTCACCAGCACGCTTCGCCTCTCGCTCGCCCTTAGCGGAGAGCGGAACGTCGACCCAACCGGTAAACAGGTTCTTTTCATTCCATTGGCTCTCACCATGCCGGAGCAGAATCAAGGTAAAGGTCATGTCATCAATCCTGCCGCAAATGAGTAAAGGCCTCAAGATTCGCCACTGACTCGCCACGTGAGACTCGCCAGGCCCACTCCCTGCGAATCGCATCGGCAAATCCCAACTCCAGCAAGATGTTGAATGAAGAGTCGCAATATTCGTGAATTGCTCCAAGAATCCGATCGACTTCATCCTTTGTGATCAAGGCAATCGGAAGACGCCCTACTAGATAGATATCGCCCAATTCGTTAACAGCATAAGAGAGCAGATAAGTAGAAGCATTATGTCGCAACAGCCACTCGTGAACTCGGGCAGTATTTTGATCCGGTTTGCGGATGACAAATGCATTGACACTCAAAGTCTTATCGCTCACTTTGAATATAACGCTCGTATAAAGTTTCTTCTCACCAGGTACTGTCACTAGTAACGTCGCATTGTCTAGTTCTTCATAGTCAATTTTTGATTCTTTGAGAGATTCACGAAGAATCTTGAGCGCTTCCTTCATATCAATCACCTAGGCGAGTGAGCGAATCGCAGCACTTGGCTCGGCTAATAACCGATCGTAGATATCGATAGTGCCACGTGCGGTTGCTTCCCATCCAAATCTACGTGCATGTTGCAGCGCACCCATCGAGAGGGAAATTCGCCGTTGCGGTTCCTGTAATAGGCGCGTTAGTACAGCAGACCAAGATCGAGGATCATGGCCATCAACGAGTGAACCTGAGAAGCCGTCTGCCACTGCAGTCCGCAAGCCTCCGACGGCTGCCGCCACGACAGGAGTTCCACATGCTTGCGCTTCAAGCGCGACTAAACCAAATGATTCGCTGTAGCTAGGGACGCAGACGAGATCCGCGGCACGATACCAGTGCGGTAATTCCTCGCGCGAAACGGCAGGAATGAACCGAACTCGATCATGGATTCCAAAAAAGCGCGCTAATGAGTGCAAGCGATTCAACTCATCACCACTTCCTCCGGAGACACCGCCGATGATCAGGATCTGCAATTTGCTCTTAATTATTGGATCGTGTTTGACCATCTCACCGGCTGCACTGATCAGGACATCAGGGCCTTTATGTGGCTGGATTCTGCCCACGAAGGCAAGAATCAGACTCTCTTTATCGAGATCTAATTGCACACGCGCTTCGCGCCGACCGCCACCCGGTGCAAAATGTTCAAGGTCTACCCCAGGAGCAACGACATGAACACGATCTGGGCAGGCGTCATACAGGCTCACAAGATTGGCAGCCTCGGCATCGGTATTCGCAATCAATGCTTTAGCGCCAGCAACTATTTGCTCCTCCCCGATTGCACGTGCGACCGGTTCAGGTTGATCGTGATCGGCAAGCGATAGATTCTTTACCTTTGCCATCGTATGCATCGTATGGACCAACGGAACATCCCAACGTTGTGCGGCCAACAATCCAACTTGTCCCGATATCCAATAATGTGAGTGGATTAAATCGTAATAACCACGGGGTCGGTTCGCTTCGACTCGTAATAATTCGGAAGCCATCGTGCACATCTGTGAGGGTAGATCTTCTTTCGTTAAACCTTCGTACGGACCAGCAGTGATGTGATGCACCTCTACTCCGGGGGCAATCTCTACGACAGGAGGTAGTGCGCCAGAAGTTGCACGAGTGAAGATATCTACGGCAATTCCGGATTTTGCCAATCTTTTAGCAGTCTCTACAACATATACATTCATACCACCTGCATCACGCGCACCGGTTTGCTCCAGTGGCGAGGTATGCATCATCAGTTGCGCGATACGGCCATTAGGTTTCATATTCTTAATTTTCCTACTTCACTACCAACGTGGTCCACGAAGGACGTCATTGATTGCCGGGCGCACATCGACGATATAGACGATTGCTGCGATTGAAGCGATGACACCAAATAGATCAAGTGGGCTGGCAATCGTCAATCGAAGTGCTAGTGAAACTCCAAGGAGCGCACCCCAGAACATCTTGCTCTGTTTACCCGCGGCAGCGAAAGCATCAGAACGCACTCGAAGCGCGTGGCCGAGACTAAAGAGTAGGGCGCCCAACTGGGCAAGACTCACGATAGTGAGCACTACCCCCGAGAGCGATTCCAATGGATTGGTAAGTGACACAAGGCTAAGTCTACTGAACCTAAAAAGCGGCGCGAATTGCCACCTTCGGGGCTGGTCCACCGAAGACTGTTGCACCTATCAACGCCGGATTTGCACTCAAGATGCCAATCTGTTGCAGCGCTGCCCTAGCGATAACTTCATGTGCTCGCATCGAACCATCAATTACTTTGAACGCGATGACACCATGGCCACGCATTCCGGCTATAAGCACTCCTTCGGCGCCTTCTTTCATGATTAAACCTGGCACTGCGCGCATCCACAACGTAGAAAGTCTGCGACTTCCGGCGACCATCTCTGGAAAGTTAGTCATCGCGGTAACAACCGCAATCGATGCAACATCGTCACCAACAATGACGCTATGGATTGCCTGCGACAGACCCGTTAGCGAGATTGCAAATAAAGGTGCGCCACATCCATCAAATGTATCGTTAGCGCTCTTTTCTAAGCTTGAAGATTCAATCTCATTCTTTATCGCTTTTTGAAGTGGATGATCCATATCAAGATAGTTTGAGATATTCCAACCATTAATCACGCACGTGGCAAGCATTCCTGCGTGTTTGCCACTGCAGTTCATACTGATTCTCGATGGTGGTTTCTCCCCCCAAAGCTTTCGCTCTATCTCACCAAGGGGCAGATCTGTCGCACAGCGAAGTGCACTTTCCGCTACTCCGAATTTCCCTAGAATTTCGCGCACGCCCGCAAGATGCTCTATCGAACCTGAGTGACTTGCAGTGACGAGTGCCAACAGTCGTGGCTCTATTTCAAGTCCAAGTTTGACCATCGCCCGCGCCTGTATTGGCTTAATAGAGGAGCGCGGAAAGATTGGCGCCGAGATATCACCGCGATGGAGGATCAAATTTCGAGTGTAGTCGGAGATAAGCAAATGGCCGTAGTGCGATGACTCTATAAATTCATTTCGGATAACATGGGCAAGCGCTTCAGGCACGCTCACACCACGACTCGTTCCATCGTTGACCAGACATGCGCTTGAAGTTGATGGCCTTGCGCTTCCATGTCATAGGCATAAAAGAGTTCGCCTTCGACTAAACCGTAGAGGCGAGTACCGCCAGTCACGAGTTTGGCAGATGGTGCGCTGTAGCCCTGATCCATCACTAATTGGATTTTTGCCACATCGAACCTGCCCACCCAACCCTCTGCGATGCCCAAGTTATGAGCCAAGATCACTTCAAGTACGTTATTTGGTTTTACTCTCCAGAATCCAGTCTCCTGGGCTGCCGGAACTAACTCATCACTTCCATCTTGCACCAACCAAGAGCGGGAGAAATAGTTGAGAAAAGGCCTGCCATCATGATTGAAAGTTACCTCTTGTTCGAACATGAAAGGTTTCGTTCCGGGATATTCACCCTGGCCCTTGCCTCGCCATGTTCCGACTAACCAGGCAAGTGGATATAGATCCGGATGTAACCCATCTGGAATTGTAAATGCCATGTCAGTCGCCCAACTTTCGAACTTGATTACGGGCGATTAGTTTACGACGCATCGTGTCACCAGATTTCTCCTGCTGGAACTTTCGCAGCGCTCGTCCGGAGCGGCCGATGAGGAATAGCGAGCCGAGAAATGAGAAGCAAACCAAAATCGCAGCAAAGACCAGGTCGAGAAGCAGCACGAGGAAAAGGGTACGGGAAATCGGGTTTTTCCGTGTAGATTCTAGCTATGGCAACGCATTCATTGGTCGTAAAAGTCACTGTTGGACAAGATTCTGCCGAGCGTTGCTCGCAAGGCTTCACGGTTGCCGCAACCGCAGCAGCAACGGGAGCAGATGTGATTCTTTGGCTGACTGGGGATGCCACTACATTTGCACTTCCTGGTGTTGCCGAGAAATTTCACCTTGAACATGCTGCACCACTGGAGCAATTGCTCTCTCAGATTGTCGACCTTGGCCGAGTCAAAGTATGCACTCAATGTGCAAAGCGAAGAAATATCACACCGGAACAGCTTATTCCGGGAATCGAGATTGCTGGTGCCAGCACCTTCGTCGAAGACATAATGAAGCCTTCAACCCAAGCGCTTGTGTATTAAGAAATTTAGAGTCTGCTCATTGTGATGATAATGACGATTGCTGCCATAATCACGATGAGTAAGTTAGCCGTTGATGCCACGGACTATCCGATTCATTAATTCGTTTGCAACAAAAATCAATTCGGAGCGGGCCTTGGCACCATTACTCTCAAAATCCCGCAAAATTTGCTCAGCGGTATTCTCGACTACTGACCCTACTAGTGGACCATACCTATCCGAGAAATTTTGATTGGCAAAGTCGCCAATTGCTCGGGCAAGGTCAGAGCGCAGATCATCGAGGCTTGGTTCTGGAGTAGGCTCGGCAAACTCGCGCTCTGCTCGTGCGACCGCTTCACTTATATTCGACATCTGCCACCTCCTGATAACGTCACCCTGTGAGGTTAAAAAGCCTAGGCGTTACGCTCCTTTTCGTCATATCGAGTTGGGCGCTACCAACTCCAGCCCAGGCCCTCACCGCACTGTCTATTCCCGCAAATTGGGAGATAACTTATGCGGATTCCGGTACTGGTACTGGTACTGGTACTGGCTCTGGTACTGGTGTTAACGCGGGCACCGGCGCTCGACTAGGTGCTTCCTCATTCACATTCGATGAGAGTGGTCGCGACATTCTCTCAACTTTCACTGTCTCCTTTATCTCTGAATCTCGGCAACAGTGGCCCGAAGATGCCAAGAAAGCATTCTTACGAGCAACAAAAATTTGGTCTTATCTTTTTGCCTCGCCCGTTCCCATCAACGTCGAGGCATATTGGTCGCCGCTAGAACCAGGGATTCTCGGGAGCGCTCGCCCTGGTGGTGCCCGTGGTGGCGGTTACTTCCAAGACTTCAAAGGCGCACCCGAGAAAAAACTCTGGTACCCAGCAGCGCTGGCGAATGCTATTAATAGTGAAAAGAAAGACCTCGACGATGTCAACCCAGAGATTACCGCACGATTTAACTCTAATTCACTCTATGTGAATTGGTACTACGGATTAGATGCAAAACCTGGCATTCGGCAATACGACTTTGTCACTGCAGTTCTTCATGAATTAGGACACGGACTAGGTTTGATATCACAAGAAACTTTCAATGATCGACTAAAGACTTACAGCAATAACAATCCGACAATTTTCTCTGGTTTCGTTGCAAATGATGCAGGCAGAAGACTTTCAGATATACCCAACACCGATGGAAATTTTGCAAGCTACGTGACTGGAGACCTGTATTGGGTGGGTGAAAAAGGAAAGAGCGCGAATCAAAATTCACGAATCAAACTTTTCACGCCTGATGAGTACAAGTCAGGTTCATCAGTAAGTCATTTAGATGATGACATTTATCCGAAAAGCATGGCTGATGGCTTGATGAGTTCCTCAATAAGCACCCAACAGGCTATTCATGATCCTGGCGCAATCACGCTTGCTATGTTCGAGGATATGCGCGGCAAGACACCGGATTCTCCGCTCTCTGCCGTCCAGAATCTGCGTGGTGTTGCAGGCAATAAATCTGTCACACTCTTCTTTGACAATCCAGAGCAAGCCATCCGACAAGAGATCACCGAATACAAGGTGGTTGTCTATCCAAGCAACCGAATTTTGATCGCGAAGAGTTCCCCGTTCACCGTCGATAACCTCGACGCCGGCCTTCCCTATTACTTCGGAGTGACACCCAATTCTTCCGGAAAATCTGGTCCTGAGGAGAAAACTGGGATCATCGTCCCCGAAAGCGTGTGGGCGTTGACTGTGCTTGATGCCAATAGTGATGGCCAACACCTCGCGCAAGGAATGTTCCGAGGCAACCCAGCGATTGCTTACTCTGATAGCAACAGTGGTGACCTCTTCTTAAATCTGTGGAATGGCAAGAAATGGATTCGAACCATTGTCGATGGAAACTCAAGCCGGGGTGGCCGCCGAATGAACAATCTCAATGGGGTCATCTCCCTCTGCACTACCGGGTCAGGTAAGAACGAGCGATTGAATATCTTCTACACCGACACCGTGGAGAAAGACTTGCTTCGCGCTGAGTTCAATGGGACTAAGTTCACCTATGAAACCATTGATGGTAATGGCGAATACATCCAGGATTATCGTGAAGCAATTCGAGTGCGAACTGCGAGCAACGTCGCTATCTCGAATGCCTGTGTGGCAACTCCGATGGGATTGCAAGTCTTCTATCGAGATGAGAGCCAGGGCATCTTGCTTGGTGCAACCCTACAAGGCAAAAAATGGCAGTATGAGATTGTCGATGGTGATTCATTGCTAGGTGGCCGTACTGAAGGTGACGTGGCATTCCATCTTGCCGCAGTATCTATCGGCAAGAAAGTACATCTGCTTTACGACTCAGTGATAGCGGCTCCGAATAAAGTCGTCGCGCAAGGAGATGTTAGATATGCGACGAGAAGTTCAACCTCTCCAGGTGATTGGCAATTCACAACGCTTGATCTGGGAAGGCGTGAGTCGCCAATCGCAGGTTTTGATGTGGCTCTCAATGTAAGTGGCGAGAAAATACTTGCCGCCTGGTTGGGGACTTCGAGCGCTTCGCCATTGAAGGCAGATCGGATTAAATGGATGGATCTCAACGATCCTGAGTCTCTTGTTGAAGAGAAACTAAATGTGGCGCCAAAATCCCCGATAGCAATTTCAGAGAGTTCAGTTATCTACGGCTGTGAAGATCGCCTCTGCAATTTCGATCTCGCCGGACGAAAGAGCAAACTAGTGAGCGAAGCATCTACTGCAAAGACTTCAGCTATCAGATGGTTTGCCTGGAAGAAGTCTGTATATGCAATTGCGGGAGTCTCTGGAAAACTTTCCTTCCTAAAACGCCCTGAACTCTAAAAGTCCGGACAGATTCCAGATTACTTCGCGTTGCGACGCTGAATTCGGGTCTTCTTGAGAAGCTTCTTATGCTTCTTCTTCGCCATACGCTTGCGGCGCTTCTTTACTACTGAACCCACGTCACACTCCTAGTGCTCTCGTCTTAATGGCTTTCTTTGCTGATGAAGGGTACCTCAGAATGTGCTACAGGTAAGACACCCCAATCCCACCGGCGCTAGCCGTGGTGAGGACGGCACAGCCCTTAGTCGGCGTGGTTGCCACCGCAAGCAGATCCTCTCGCGGAATTCGAGCGAGCTTCACCTGCTTACCTTGAGTATTGACCTGATAGATGAATACCTCGGGAGTTGTCGATGCGGTAGCGATGCAATTTCCGGAGGCAAGTGTTTTGATGGCTTGTGGAAATCTTGTCGTCCACGAAACGGCTCCCTTCGGTGTGAACGAAGAGACGACTCCTTCGATCACCTTCCCAACCCGTGAAGTGCCAGCCACTAAAAGGTTTCCACTCACAGAGTCCCAAGAGCGGACCGCTCCTTTGCCGCTGCTTCGAACAATTTTGCTGACCTTCCCATTGGCTTGTGAGATGGTCATGATGATGCCATCTGTTTTCCCGACAACGGCTCGTTCTGCGAGTAAGTCTGAACTACTTCCCACGACTGTGAGACTCTTTGTCCCGGTAACCATCACGTTATGAAAGCGAGTTTGTTTAGCGCCATAGGTATAAGAATCTTGGAAGCCGACATCAGTGAAGGCAAAGATCGCGCCTTGACTTTCACCCGGAGAATTCATCAGATTTCCGACAACAAAATATCGGCTACTACTGGTGGCGCTAACAAAGCGTGTGGCGATTGATTGCGGCAGGAACCCACCCTCATTTTTAGCATTAAGTGCAAGGCTAACTTTGCCATCCTGATCAATTCGAATCACGAAAATATTTTTGATATCTCTGCGAAATGGCTTGTTCTCACTTGGTACAACGTTATCTGGATTTACTAGAGGGACACTTTGAGTTGGGACTGGAGTTGGAGTTGGGACTGGAGTCGGAACAGGAGCCGGCGAGGTACTTGGTGAACTGCCAGCCGGAGTTTGGGTAGTCGCATCAGCGGTAAATGAAACCTCGGTTTGAGAGACGCCTGCAACGACGATGCCACGTGCAT
>CAZBCF010000008.1:13132-44129 GCA_964490435.1 uncultured Bifidobacterium sp.
GCGGTAAATGAAACCTCGGTTTGAGAGACGCCTGCAACGACGATGCCACGTGCATCAACGGCGAGCGCTGTGATGAAGCCATCGCCCCCCTTTCCATCTACGATCGGACGTAACCGCCAGAGTTCCTCACCTTTTTGATTGATAAGCGCTACCCAACTCTGATCTTGCACATCGCTGCCGGCCATCACCCAGTTATCCTGCAACCGAGTTAAAGAGATAACCTCGCTGGCATTTGCGAGTGTAAAACCCGTGCTTGAATCAAGTACTGGAATCTTGGTTGCCGCTTTCGCCGGGCTAACAGGAAGCGAAAGTGACACACAAAGCACGGCAACAGTTAGAAAGGACTTTCGAATCATCCGGATGCGAGTTCACGAGATCTATCACGTGCGGCCTGGAGCGCCGCACTAAAAAGTTCGTGGATTCCCCCTTCCTGGAGCACTTTGATCGCAGCCGCTGTTGTGCCATTTGGACTCGTGACATTAGTGCGCAGAGTTTCTGCATCGGCACCACTTTCAGCAAGCAACTTGCCGGCGCCAATCAAGGTTTGCACTGTCAATTCGGTCGCTATCTCGTGCGTCAGGCCAAGTTGCATTCCAGCGGCAACCATCGCTTCGACAATGAGAAAGAAATAGGCAGGTCCAGAACCACTCACCGCCGTCACCGCATCTTGGAGTGATTCATCAACTCGAATCACGCTGCCAGTGCCGGCAAGCAACCCTTCGACTGCACTCAAGTCGCTCTCTGTAGCGCGGGCGCCGGCAGAGATAGCCGCCATCCCCGAACCCACGAGCGCAGGTGTGTTAGGCATCACCCGAACGACTCGATTCGGAATGAGCGACTCAATAAGCGCGGTGGTTTTGCCTGCGATGATTGAGACGACGAGACAATCACTAGGCAACTCTCGGCCATATCGCTCTAATGTGCCTGCAAGATCATTGGGTTTGACCACTAAGAAGCAGGTCTTGCTACCCGCTAAATCAGTGAGATTCACTACGCCATAGCGAGCGACCAACTCATGTGCACGCTCTTCGCGTTTCTCGATGATGCCGATATCAGCAGCGGCATGCCCTGCTTTGACCAAGCCGGCGATGATTGCCTCACCCATCGCACCTGCGCCGATGATTGCGAGCGTTCCCATGTGTTCAAGCCTATCGCCAGATACCTCTATTGTTCTTCCTTGTGCCTGAGGTAAAGCCCGATTTTCCCCGAGAGTGGGTTGAGTTTCTCGACCCTGCCGATCCCGATGGCACTGACATGTTCCGGTGCGATATCACCTGGCTCACCTCAAGTTGGAGTTGCATCTACGGCAATGGTTGCCAGGGTATCTATGCACAAACTCCGCATGATGGTTGCTGCTCCGAAGGTGCGATGTATTCAGATAAAGATGATGAGAAACGTGTTCTGAAATACGCGGCAAAATTAAAGCGGAGTGAGTGGCAGTTCTACGATCAAGCGCGACCAAAGCGCAAAGGTGGAAAGCTAAACATCAGCGAAGTCGATGAGGATAACGAGCGCAAGACACGCAATATTGAGAATGGTTGTATCTTCCTCAACCGTAAAGGTCACCAAGCAGATGGATTTTCTGGAGAGATGGGTTGTGTGCTCCACCATCTTGCGATTCGAGAGGGTGTGCACTTCGTCGAGACCAAACCTGATGTTTGTTGGCAACTTCCCATTCGTCGATCATTTGAGAAAGTAGACCTTGGCGACGACATCGAACATCGTGTCACGGTAATCGGTGAATACGATCGGCGTGGTTGGGGTCCTGGCGGCGTCGAATTTGATTGGTATTGCACGAGTAACTCCGAGGCACACATTGGTAAAGACCCGGTCTACATTTCGAATGCCTATGAATTGATAAAACTTATGGGTACGAAGGGTTACGCCGTCCTCAAGGTGATCTGCGATGCGCGAATGCAGGCGCGACGTGAGGCCGCACCCAAACTCTTGCCGTTACTACAGATCCATCCCGCCACCTTGGCGGCGCAAGAGAGCAAGAGTCGGTAGTTCACTCTAGGCTGGTGGCTATGGCTAAGGCACCCGCGAGAGATCCCTTTCGCTGTTCTGAGTGCGGTTGGAGCACAACCAAATGGGTTGGTCGATGCGGTGAGTGTCAGGCTTGGGGAAGCGTTGAAGAGAGCGTTGGTGTAACGCCACGAAAAATCACGCTCTTGCCAGGCGCAGTCGCTGCGGCAGCAACTCCTATCGGAGAAATCAGCCTTGCTGCAGCGCAATCACGTTCAAGCGGTGTCGCTGAACTCGATCGAACCCTCGGCGGCGGCCTTGTGCCCGGCGGAGTACTCTTGCTCGCTGGTGAACCGGGCGTAGGTAAATCGACCTTATTGCTCACTGTTGCTGCCGAGAGCGCGCGAAATGGCTTAACCAGCCTCTATCTCACCGGTGAAGAATCTGCTGCTCAAGTTCGATTGCGCGCCGAACGCCTGAAAGCAATCGACCCAGCGCTCTGGCTCGCTGCCGAAACTGATCTTGCCGCACTCATCTCTCACGTTGATCGCGTCAAGCCCGATCTCTTGATCATCGATTCGATTCAGACGATTGCTAGTAGCGCGCTAGATAGCGCTCCCGGAAGCATGACCCAAGTCCGCGAAGTCGCGAACACGGCGATTCGTATCGCTAAAGAACGCGGTATCACCGTCATTCTCGTTGGCCACGTCACCAAAGATGGTTCGATTGCCGGGCCGCGACTACTCGAGCATCTTGTCGATGTCGTCCTTAACTTCGAAGGCGATCGCCACTCACGACTGCGATTGATACGTGCGGTGAAGAATCGTTTTGGTGCAACGGATGAAGTCGGCTGCTTTGATCTTCATGATGGCGGCATCACTGGTGTTGCCGATCCGACTGGTCTGTTTACGACTCGACATGCCGAACCAGTCCCAGGAACTTGCCTCACCGTCGCTCTTGAAGGCAGGCGTGCACTCGTTGCTGAAATTCAAGCGCTCGTGGGGCTCGAGAAGGATCGTGATTATGGAAATGCCCGCCGTGTCACCAGTGGGCTTGATTCTGCACGATGTGCGATGACACTTGCAGTGCTCGAATTACGAAGTGGCGTGAATCTTGCTGGTCGAGATATCTATGTCGCGACTGTAGGTGGGATGAAACTCGTGGAACCATCTGTCGATTTAGCCCTTGCGCTCGCAGTTGCTTCTGCGGCGGTCAATCTCGCACTCCCACCCGATCTAATTGCGATTGGCGAGGTCGGTTTGGCAGGCGAGATCCGGCGAGTTAACGGGCTACAACAACGCGCGCAAGAGGCCTTTCGTCTTGGCTTCAAGAAAGCGATTCTTCCTGCGGGCAGCGAGGTTAAAGTCCCAGGCATGGACATCCTCGAAGTCCATCGCCTTGCCCAGGCGCTCGAAAAAGTCAGGCTTCTTCCACACAATAACAAGTGATCGACTATGGAAAGAATCGTTGATTGGTATCACGTCAATAAGCGTGAACTCCCATGGCGTGATTCGAGCGCTTGGGGCGTGCTTGTCAGCGAATTCATGTTGCAACAGACTCCAGTGCAACGAGTGCTGCCACAATGGCGACGCTGGATGGAGCTCTGGCCAACACCAAAAGATTTGGCTAATGCGCCATTAAGCGATGCCTTGCGCGAATGGGGTCGCCTTGGCTATCCACGACGCGCCAAGCGACTTCACCAATGCGCACAGGTAATTGTTCGCGACCATAAAGGTGTCGTGCCAAACTCACTTGCCCAATTGCGCGAACTTCCCGGTATTGGCGAATACACCGCCGCTGCAATTCGGGCCTTTGCATTCAAAGAGTCTGAGGTTGTCCTTGATATCAATATCCGCCGCCTCTATGCCCGATGTTGGTATGGAGTCAGCGAGCCAACCAGCTCGCCAAACAATGGTGAGCGCGCATTTGCCCGCGATTTAATTCCAACTGACGATGATGGCACGTGGGCGGCGGCCACAATGGAACTTGGCGCGCTACTCTGCAAGGCGCGCAAACCTCTCTGCGAAGAGTGTCCACTTGCCAGCCTCTGTCTCTGGCGAGCGCGTGGCTATCCCGAACCTGAGCAAGTGATAAAAAAGAACGGAAATTTTGAGGGGAGCGATCGACAATGTCGAGGTCTAATCATGAACGCACTTCGCAACTCACACACTGTAAGCGCTGCAGTATTGGCCACTCTGTGGAGCAATCCATCTCAGTATGAAAAGGCAATTGCCTCGCTCCTTGATGATGGACTCATCGAGAAGCGAGGCAATGAATACTGCCTTGCGAGTTAATCGAGGGTAACTCGATTTACGTTGTCGGTGCCTCTTGCAGATCCTCTGGGGTATCTGGTGTGGTTGCAATAGGCGTGGGCTTGAAGGTGAACTTCGCATCTGAACCTTCGCCTTCGGCATCAACAAGGACCAATTCTCCAGCACCAATCTCACCGAAAAGGATCTTCTCTGAGAGCACATCTTCGATCTCGCGCTGGATTGTGCGACGAAGTGGTCGAGCGCCCATCGCTGCGTCATAACCCTTTGTTGCAAGCAACTGCTTCGCTGCCGGGGTGAGCTCGATTCCCATGTCCTTGTTCTTCAGGCGCGAATCGACCCCGGTAATCATCAGATCGACGATTTGGATAATTTCGGATTGCATCAACTGGTGGAAGACGATGATGTCGTCGATTCGGTTGAGGAACTCAGGGCGGAAGTGCGACTTCAGCTCGTCGGTAACCTTTGCGCGCATCCGATCGTATGAAGAGAGCGCATCACCGCTGTTAGCAAAGCCCAAGTTCACCGCCTTCGAAGCATCGCGGGTTCCAAGGTTGGTCGTCATGATGATGACCGTGTTCTTGAAATCTACGACGCGACCTTGCGCATCTGTAAGGCGACCATCTTCAAGTACTTGTAAGAGCGAATTGAAGATATCTGGGTGCGCCTTCTCGATTTCGTCGAAAAGCACGACCGAGAATGGACGACGCCGAACTTTTTCGGTGAGTTGGCCACCCTCGTCGTACCCAACATATCCGGGAGGTGAACCAAAGAGACGAGAGACGGTATGACGTTCTGCATATTCGCTCATATCGAGTTGGATGAGAGCGCTCTCGTCACCGAAGAGGAATTCGGCGAGGGTACGGGAGAGCTCGGTCTTTCCAACTCCGGATGGACCAGCGAAGATGAACGAGCCACCTGGTCGCTTTGGATCCTTCAAGCCGGCCCGCGAACGACGAATCGCTTGTGAGAGCGCCTTAATCGCTTGCTCTTGACCGATAACCCGCTTGTGTAATTCATCTTCCATCTTTAGCAAGCGCGCTGTCTCTTCTTCGGTGAGCTTTACAACTGGAATTCCGGTAGAGAATGCGAGAACTTCAGCGATGAGCTCCTCATCGACCACAGCGACCTGATCGAGATCACCAGCTTTCCATGATTTCTCCCGCTCAACCTTCTCAAGGATGAGAGTCTTCTCCTTATCGCGCAATGAAGCAGCCTTCTCGAAATCCTGGCCATCGATTGCCGATTCTTTCTCACGTCGAACCGACGCTATTCGATCATCGAATTCACGAAGATCTGGCGGTGCCGTCATCCTGCGGATTCGAAGGCGCGAACCTGCCTCGTCGATGAGATCAATTGCCTTATCGGGCAGGAATCGGTCGGAGATATAGCGATCGGCAAGGTTTGCCGCAGCGGCGAGCGCACCATCAGAAATGGAGACATGGTGGTGGGTTTCATAACGATCGCGAAGTCCTTTGAGGATTTCAATCGTCTGGGCAACTGTTGGCTCAGAGACTTGGATAGGTTGGAATCGTCGCTCTAGAGCAGCATCTTTCTCAAGGTGCTTTCGATATTCATCGAGCGTGGTTGCGCCAATAGTCTGAAGTTCGCCACGAGCAAGCATTGGCTTCAAGATGCTTGCCGCATCGATTGCGCCTTCTGCCGCACCGGCTCCTACCAGAGTGTGAATCTCATCGATAAAAAGAATGATGTCGCCGCGAGTGCGAATCTCTTTGAGAACTTTCTTCAATCGCTCTTCAAAATCACCACGATAGCGGCTACCCGCAACTAGCGCACCAAGATCAAGTGAGTAGAGCTGCTTATCTTTCAGGGTTTCTGGGACATGATTCTTAACGATTGCTTGTGCGAGACCTTCAACAACGGCAGTCTTACCAACGCCTGGTTCACCAATGAGCACTGGGTTGTTCTTCGTTCGACGCGAGAGCACTTGCATCACTCGTTCGATCTCACGTTCGCGACCAATAACTGGATCGAGTTTTCCTTCGCGAGCGGCAGTGGTGAGATTGCGCCCAAATTGATCAAGGACTAGAGATGTCGATTGGGTACCTTCGGCAGGTCCACTTGCCACTGCTTCTTTACCTTGATAGCCGGAGAGAAGTTGAATAACTTGTTGACGAACACGATTCAGGTCGGCGCCTAATTTCACGAGAACTTGAGCGGCTACGCCTTCACCTTCTCGAATAAGTCCGAGGAGAATGTGTTCGGTGCCAATGTAGTTGTGGCCAAGTTGGAGCGCTTCGCGGAGTGAGAGTTCAAGAACCTTCTTTGCGCGAGGAGTAAAGGGAATGTGTCCACTCGGCGCCTGTTGTCCTTGACCGATAATCTCTTCGACTTGAGCACGAACTGCCTCGAGCGAGATGCCAAGTGACTCCATGGCCTTAGCGGCAACGCCTTCACCTTCATGGATCAAGCCGAGCAGGATGTGCTCGGTACCGATGTAGTTGTGGTTGAGCATGCGAGCTTCCTCTTGCGCCAAGACGACAACGCGACGGGCTCGGTCGGTAAAACGCTCAAACATGGTGCTCCTTTGGTATTAATGAATTCAGCAGGCTCCAGCAGAGTAAGCCTATTGCCAGGCTCGGTCGGCTTCATCTCGATATAACGCCCGATCTGGGCTGCTTATGCCCGAACTTCGACACCCCTAGATTTGGCCAAAATTTCGCCGGATTTCGCTAGCACTAGTCCCCCACCCTCAGGAAGTCCGTATAAAAGCCCTGTTCGCTCCGGTAGCGAGCCTTGAAAGTGCACTACGGCCTCAAAGTCTCCCAGGGCAAGTCCAGCCCGCCAGCTTCCTGAACCTCCTGATGCGCCAGCCAGCGTGAAGCCGCGACCCAGGACCATCGCTCCCGCGCTCGCCCCATAGATGACTCCACGCAAATACAGATCACGCAATTCACTCACATGTGGCGTGAGCTCATCGAGAAGTTTGTGTGGTGAACCACCGGGCAGGATGAGTGCATCAATTCCGGCAAATTGCGTGGGTGCGACTTCAGTAAGTTCGATTCCATACAACGAGAAATATCCAGAGGCAAACGCAACCGTTGCGATTCGATCACGCTCACTCGTACTTGCACCCGGAAAGATACCTATCCGAGCACCACTAACTGCATCGACAAAAATTTGATCAAATTCGGCAGAATCAGCATGGAATTCATTTCCGCCGTGAAGAAAGAGCGTCTGATTAATCAAGTGGTTTAGAGGACTTTCAACATTCGGGTATTGCCAAGGGTATTTGGTTTTGCAGATTCCAAATCAAGGAACTCAGCAACACCCTCATCATATGAGCGTAAAATTTCCTTGTATACCTCAGGCTCTACTGGCGCGCCTTCTATCGCTGTGAATCCATGCCTGGCAAAGAATTTTGTCTCGAAAGTTAGACAGAAGAGTCGTTTGACTCCGATTTCATTCGCACGGGTGATGATTCGATCAAGAATCATATGACCGATACCTTGCTTTCGAAGATTCTCACGGACCGCCATTGTGCGCACTTCAGCCAGGTCTTCCCACAAGACATGGAGCGCACCGCATCCGATAACTTCGCCATCGAGTTCTGCGACGGTGAACTCTTGGACATCTTCATAGAGTTTTACCGTCACTTTTGATAGCAGGCGACCTTGGGCCGAATATTCATCAATCATCTCTCGAATTGCTTTAATGTCTGAGGTTTTTGCGGGTCGAATGATCGGAGTCATACTCGAATCACTCTGGTTTCACTAATGGAAAGAGGATCGTCTCGCGAATACCTAAACCAGTAAGGGCCATCAACAATCTATCTACACCCATACCCATGCCGGCAGTTGGAGGCATTCCCACTTCGAGCGCGCGCAAGAAGTCCTCATCGAGAACCATCGCCTCTAAATCACCTTTCGCACCAAGTTGCGCCTGTGCGACGAGCCGTTCGCGCTGGATGACTGGGTCGACAAGCTCCGAATAACCTGTAGCTAACTCGAATCCATCGACATATAAATCCCATTTTTCGACGACGCCAGGTATTTCACGATGATTTCTGACTAGTGGTGAGGTATCGACCGGATAGCCCATCACAAAAGTCGGGCGAGTAAAGCCTTTGATAACAAGATGCTCAAACAACTCCTCAATCAATTTGCCATGAATCCATTTGGGATCGATGTTTAAGTTGACTTTCTTCGCGTATTCGGTGAGTTTCGAATATGGCGTACTTGAAGAGACTTCTTCACCTAATGCTCGTGAGACCGAATCAAAGAGTGAGATCTCATCCCAAGTACCGCCAAGGTCGCTCTCGCGTCCATCAAAATGTCGAACCGTGGTCGAACCAGAGACTGAGCGTGCTGCCTCTTGCACCAATCCACGAGTTAGTTCCATGGCATCGCGCCAATCTCCGTAGGCTTGATAAGACTCGATCATGGCGAACTCTGGCGAGTGGCTGGAATCTGCCCCCTCGTTTCGAAAGTTTCGATTAATCTCAAATACTCGCTCGATGCCGCCAACTAGACAACGCTTCAAATATAACTCTGGTGCAATACGCAAGAAGAGTTCCATATCGTACGCATTGATATGAGTTGTGAACGGGCGCGCAGCCGCACCACCATGAAGTACTTGTAGCATCGGGGTCTCGACTTCGATGAAGTCACGTTCTGCGAACGAAGCACGAAGTGAAGTCATGACTGCTGGTCTGAGCCGAGCAATAGTGCGCGCTTCAGGCCGAACAATTAGATCGACATAGCGTTGGCGAACTCGAGTCTCCTCAGACAGAGGTTTGTGTTCCACCGGCAGTGGCCGGAGCGCTTTGGCTGCCATCTGCCAACGTGTAGCAAGGACAGAGAGTTCACCTCGTTTGGAGGTGATGATCTCTCCGGTAACGCTGACCAGATCACCGAGATCGACAAATGATTTCCACTGCTCAAGAACCGCCTCGCCTACTTGATCAAGTGAGAACATTGCTTGCAATTCAGTGCCATCACCCTCACGTAAGGTTGCAAATGCTAGTTTTCCTGTGTCGCGCTTAAAGATAACTCGGCCCGTGACGCTCTCAGTGATACCACTTTTTACATCAGTCTCGAGTGCGCCAAAACGTTCCCGAATCGCCTTCAGTGATGAGGTGCGCGCTACCGAAACTGGAAAAGGTTCTACGCCATTAGCTAAGAGGGCATCGCGTTTTTGGCGACGGACCTGCATCTGTTCCGGAAGATCATCAGCACCTACATCCGGACCTGAACCCGCCCCATCTTGCGTCATAGGTAGAGGGTACCGGCTCAGCGGTTCCGCTCGTGGACAAGTCGCAAACCAATCAAGGTGAGATCTGGCTCATGGAAGTCGATGGTTTCGCACTCACCTATGACAAGCCCAGCGAGTCCTCCGGTAGCCACCACAGTTATCTTCCCTGCGCCACTTTCGATGAGTTCATCGCTGATGCGTCGGACTAATCCATCTACTTGTCCAGCAAAACCATAGATGGTTCCCGATTGCAATGCTTCGACAGTGTTCTTGCCGATTGGAGAACGCGGTTTGATTAATTCAACTTTACGCAGTTGCGCTGCACGAGATGCCAGCGCATCAACTGAGATTTCGATACCGGGAGCAAGTGCTCCGCCCAAGAATTCTCCTTTGACGGAGACGACATCAAGGTTGGTAGATGTACCAAAATCTACGACAATTACTGCACCGCCAAAAAGGGTATGTGCTGCTAACGTATTTGCTATTCGGTCGGATCCGATTTCTTTTGGGTTATCCACCAGTAGTGGTACACCGGTCTTGATACCTGGCTCCAGAATCGTCGAGGGAATATCGGCGTAGTGACGTGTGAGCATCGTGCGTAGTTCGCGTAGCACAGCTGGAACGGTCGAACAGAGCGAGATGCCATCTACTTCGTACTCTTCTACGAGTGAGCGATATTTCAGCCATAACTCATCAGCAGTATCACGGGTATCGGTCTTGACTCGCCATGATTGCAGAATCTCGTCTTCATCAAAGATACCGAGAACCGTGTTGGTATTTCCGACATCAATAGTAAGTAACATCAACTGACCTCGCTTAGATCCAGACCGATATCTAGTATCGGCGCTGAGTGAGTAATTGCCCCAACTGCAATGAAATCGACCCCAGTATCTGCATAAGACCGCACTGTCTCTAGCGTGATGCCACCAGATGCCTCGAGTTTGACTCTGCCGCGGTTGATTTCTACCGCCTGCGCGCACATTTGCGGCGTCATGTTGTCGAGTAGTACTTCGTCAGCACCGGCAGAGATTGCTTCTTCGAGTTGATCTAACCTGTCGATTTCCACTTCAATTACGATGCCTGGCGATTGCATCGCAATTGCCTTGACTGCAGCAGTGATGCTGCCGACAGCTGCAATGTGATTATCTTTGATTAACGCACTCTCGGCTAGGTTCAAACGATGGTTCACGCCACCGCCCTTGAGCACTGCGTACTTCTCTAAATCGCGCCAGCCTGGAGTTGTCTTTCGCGTATCTCGAATTTTTGCCCTAGTTCCTGCAATTGCCTCGACCCATGTATGGGTCGCAGTGGAGATACCCGATAGTCGAGAGAGAAAGTTCAAAGCAGTTCGCTCTGCGACCAATAACTCACGAGTTAGCGCTGAAACTTTCAAAACCGTGACATCCTTGCCGATTACATTCCCATCTGAGATTCGTGACAAGATCTCATATCCACCTTTGCACACCCGGTCTAAAACGACGATTGCGATATCGATGCCAGAGACAACTCCACCTTTGCGAGTACGAAACTCTGCGATGCAGCGTTGTGTCAGCGGAATGGTTGGTGCAGTAGTGACATCTAGGTTGCCGACATAATCCTCAGCAATAGCCTGATCTACGCGTGATATGAGTGATTGACGATCAATCATGGGCAACCTCCTCGAATCGCTGCGAAAGTCTGCCTTCGCTATCCATCCGCTCGATAATCCTCTTAAGCCAGGCATCAGATTCGTTTGGGAAATCTTCGCGCCAGTGCGAGCCGCGAGTCTCCTCCCTCATCAACGCTGAGGCAACAATCGCACTAGCCAATGTAAAGAGATTGGTTGCCTCCCACGCCTCGACACATGGATTAGCGCTCGTCTGGTCTTTTAACTTGGATAGGTCGCGAAGCGTCTGCTCCAACGACTCTTTCGTACGAATAACGCCAGCACCAAAACTCATTGATTGCGCAATACTCGACCTCGCTTCGGGAGCAATCAGAATCTCAGGCTCTCTTTTTTGCACTGGTTCATCACGTTTTATTTGTCGGAGTGTGCGATGAATATCATCAGCGATTCGTGCTGCAAAAACTAGCCCCTCTAGCAAGGAATTAGAGGCAAGTCGGTTAGCTCCGTGTACTCCAGTGCAAGCGGTCTCTCCACAGGCATACAAGCCAGGAACCGAAGATCGACCCGAAAGATCGACGCGCACGCCACCTGATGCGTAATGCGCAGCAGGTGCGACTGGGATTCGCTCTCGTTCTGGATCTATTCCATGTGCCATACAAGATTGGTAGATATTTGGAAATCTTTCTGAGAAATGTGGGACGTTACTAACATCGAGCCAGACATGCTGTGCTCCACTACGCAACATCTGACTCATTATTGCTTTTGCTACGACATCGCGCGGTGCAAGATCTGCAAGTGGGTGAATACCAATCATGAACTGCTCACCAGCATCATTGAGCAAGATCGCGCCTTCGCCACGGACCGCCTCGCTAATTAGCGGCTGCTGGCCAGAGCTCTTCGCCCCTAAATAGAGGACTGTAGGATGAAATTGAATGAACTCAACATCTGCAACATCGGCTCCGGCACGAAGTGCAAGTGCGACGCCATCTCCGGTTGATACTGATGGATTAGTAGTCTGTGCGAATACTTGCCCTAATCCACCGGTTCCGAGAATCACCGCTTTGGCGAGTGCTCGTCCCACTCCATCGCGTGAACCTTCCCCAATTACATGCAGGGTCACTCCACAAACTCTTCCAGATTCACTTTTGAGTGCATCGAGCACGAGTGCATGCTCAATCACTTCAATACCAGGATCCTCGGTGACTGCTGCTAAGAGTGCGCGTGAGATCTCGGCGCCAGTGGCATCGCCACCAGCATGCAGAATTCGATTCGTTAAATGGCCACCCTCCCGAGTGAGCGCAATCTCTCCACTTGCCGCGCGATCGAAGACTGCACCCCGTGCAATCAAACGTGCAACGGCATCAGGACCTTCGGTCACCAACGCATGAACTGCATTCTTATCGCAGAGACCTGCACCTGCTTTTAAGGTATCTGCCTTATGCGCTTCAGGAGAATCCCCCGGCCCGAGCGCTGCCGCGATTCCACCTTGCGCCCATTTCGTGGAGCCTTCATCGACTCGCGCTTTAGTGACTATGAGCACTGAATAGCCATACGAGCGAATGTGCAGCGCAGTAGTCAGTCCAGCAATCCCAGAGCCGACGATGATGACATCCGAAGTGATGGTCCAACCAGGGGACGGTGCAAGAAGTCTCATGTTTAAGTCGGCACCCCACTCACTCCTAATATCTCGTGTGGAAAATTATCGATTAATCGGACCGATCCTATCCATCCCGCGAGTAAGACTTGAACTCGCCCTTGAAAATCATCAGGAACCGCAAGCAAAGTGCTCGGGTCCACGATTGCCACGTAATCTAAAACAAATCCTGCCTGCGCATTGAGCACCTGATTTACCGTGCTTCTGAGTACATGGACCGTTGACGCATGTTGCGCAGCACGTTGTGCTTCTGGCAGAACCTGAGCAATCTCCATCTCTCTAACATTCAGCAATGCATTTCGCGAAGAGAGTGCGATGCCATTGTTGTTTCGCACAGTTTCACCCGAAATTATTCTGATCTCTGGAAAATTATTGCTCGCGAATTGACGAATTAAGAAGAGTTGTTGAAAATCTTTCTCACCAAAGATCGCAATGTTTGGTTTCGTTATGCTAAAGAGACGGTTGATGACGGTGAGCACTCCTGAAAAATGGTTTGGACGCGATACTCCTTCATACAACTCACCTATCGGGCCCGCGTCGATGATGGGAACATTCGCCAAGCCTTCTGGATATATCTCAGCGGCATTCGGCGTCCATACGAAGTGTGCACCAGCGTGCTCGGCTAGTTCAAGATCTCGAGCCAGAGTCTTTGGGTACTTTGCCAAATCATCAGCAGATTCAAATTGGGTTGGATTCACAAACACACTGACTAAAACTTGGTCGCTAAGACGTCGAGCTTTTTTGATGAGCGCCAGATGTCCTTCATGAAGCGCACCCATCGTCGGCACGAATGCGAGCGCGTCTATTGGCTCGGCAAAGTGCGTCAAGTGCTTCATTTTCGGCTCCAGTCCGCTTGGGGTACCAGGCTCCTTAAGGGTAGCGCTATTCCTGGAGGTTCGCCAAAAGTTCTGCGACTGCTCCCTTGCCGGGTAGATGTGCCTGGTCATCTATTTCAAGCCATGGTGCGAGAACGAAATAGCGCTCACTTGCACGTGGATGTGGCAACGTCAATGTCGCGCTCTCGGATATCTGGTCATCACACGAAATCAAATCTATATCAAGGGTTCGAGGCCCCCACTGCACCTCTCTTGTTCTGCCGAAGATCCTTTCGATTGCCTGACATACCCGGAGCAACTCATCAGGTTCAAGTTGGGTGTCGAGTATCAGTACCGCATTGATGAAATCGGGTTGAGGTGGACCACCAACCGCTCGAGTTTCTACCAAACTCGAAAACGCAACTACCTCTCCTACTTCGTTGAGCGCCTCAGCCGCCGACATCACATTCCATTCACGCTCGCCCAGGTTTGAACCGAGCGACAAGACCGCTCTCACCGTTTACGCTCGATGACAACTGCGACATCGAGAAAATCAACCGGAATTGGCGCATCAGGTTTGTGCACGGTTACCACAGCCTTCTGAACTTTTTGATGTCGATCGAGAATTGCTTCCCCGATTTTGCCTGCCAGCGCTTCAATCAAATTTAGCGCAGGACCCTCAACAATCTCTCTGACGAGAAGTGAGACTTCAGCATAGTCAACGGTCTTTGAAAGGTCATCACTCTTGATTGCACCATCGAGGTCGATGTGTAACTCGCAATCTACGACAAAACTCTGACCATCGCGACGTTCTTCCGGCAAGATGCCATGAAAACCCACGGCTCGGATTCCGGTGATAACTAATTTATCCATTGTCATCCATTAAGAGTCACCTGCAACTTGGCCACTTGCGCAATCGCATCTTTATGCGGTTTCACTGAATGGGTTCGTACCGCCCAAACTCCTTGTGCAGCACAAAATGAAGTGACCGCGATGCTTGCAGCCTCACGCGCTTCCGGTGCGAGAGCGGGGCCTAAGAATCGTTTGCGTGATGCTCCCACAAGAATCGGAAAATCAAGGGCCATTAATTGATCTAAACCACGAAGTAACTCCCAGTTCTGTTCCGGTTCTTTCGAGAATCCGATACCAGGGTCGATGATTATCTGTTCTGGTTTGACGCCAACAGAGACAAGAGTTTCCACCCGATTTTGTAATTCTTTTCGTACGTCAGTTACCACATTCTCATAATTACTGTGGTTCATCATCTCGATAGAATGTGCCCGCCAGTGCATCGCAATATATTGGACTCCACTCTCTTTAATAAGTGCTGCCATAGCTGGATCGGCCAATCCACCACTGACATCGTTTATATACTCAACACCCATTGAAATCGCTTTGTGAGCAAGGCTAGAACGCGTGGTATCCACGCTCACCGGAACACCAAGTTTGCATACTTCCTGCACAACTGGAATTACTCGAGTGAACTCCTCTTCGGCAGAGACTCGTGCCGACCCCGGACGAGTGGATTCACCACCAATATCGATAATGTCGACGCCTTCAGCGACCATCTGTTCTGCACGTGCCAGAGCATCGGAGAGCGCGAAGTGACGTCCGCCATCGGCGAATGAATCTGGCGTGATGTTGAGGATTCCCATCACGAGAGTTTGAGTAGGAATTCGCGCGCTATCTCCCATGAACTGCCACTATCTGCCTAAAATCAGGCTGAGCGCTTCTGCTCTCGTCGTTGGATCGCGCAAAATCCCACGAACAGCACTGGTGGTTGTTCGTGCCTTTGGCTTTTTTGCCCCGCGCATCGACATACATAGGTGTTCGGCATCAATGATCACGATTGCACCTGCGACTTCTAGAATCTCAACAAGTGCATCAGCAATCTGAGTGGTGAGCCGCTCTTGTACCTGAGGTCGACGAGCAAAGAGATCGACTACTCGCGCTAATTTTGATAGACCAGTGATTCGACCTGATTCACCTGGGATATAACCGATATGCGCGACGCCATGAAAAGGTGTGAGGTGGTGCTCGCAATGTGAGAAGACCTCAATCTCGCGGACAATCACCAATTCTCGATGTCCGGCATCAAAGGTAGTGGTAAGCACTTCCTCTGGCGACATCCACAATCCCGCAAAATTCTCTTGCAAGGCTCGTGCAACCCGAGCAGGGGTATCTTTCAAACCATCCCGATCAGGATCTTCTCCGATTGAGAAGAGGATCTCTCGAACTGCCGCCTCAGCCCGCTTCTGATCAAACGGTGCGCTCGCTTTGCCAGCGAATGGTGAGGTGAAGGAAATGGGCGTTATCTCATCCATCCGAAATTGACTCAGGCTTTCTTCTCTTTTTCGAATACTACTGGTGGTTGCTTTGATGGCTTTCGCTCTTTCGAACCGGTCCACGGCTTACGTGCGGGTCGCTCTTTTACTTCGGCAAAAACGCGCGCGACTTCCTCTTTCTCCAAGGTTTCTTTCTCCATTAATTCGAGAACCAAGCTATCAAGAATCTCCCTATTCTCGACGAGAATTTCGTAGGCTTCTTGATGTGCACCATCAATCAAATTCCTAACTTCTTCATCGATGATTGCAGCAATCTCTTCCGAGTAATCACGTTGATGTCCATAAGTCATCCCAACAAAAGGTTCACCCGTCACTGAACCAAGTTTGATTGCACCAATCCTTTCGCTCAGTCCATATTCCATGACCATCGCACGTGAGAGCGCGGTTGCCTTCTCGATATCGTTTGCAGCGCCAGTGGTTGGATCGTGGAATATCAATTCCTCTGCGGCGCGACCACCAAGCGTGTAAGCAAGTTCATCGAGCATCTGATTTCGAGATTTCGAATATTTGTCTTCATCCGGTAAGACCATCGTGTAGCCAAGGGCACGTCCTCGAGGCATGATCGTGATCTTCTGAACCGGGTCTGTATCCGGGAGCGCATGCGCAACGAGCGCATGTCCACCTTCATGATATGCAGTGATCAATCGCTCCTTTTCATTCATAAGTCGACTGACTTTCTGCGGACCGGCCATCACTCGATCAATTGATTCACCCAAAGACTCATTCGTTATCTGGTCAAGATTCTTTCGCGCAGTGAGTAGCGCCGCCTCATTAACGACATTTGCAAGATCGGCTCCGGTGAAACCTGGAGTTCGACGAGCAAGACTGAGTAAATCGACATCAGGTGCAAGCGGTTTGTTCTTCGCATGTATTTTTAGAATCGCCTCACGCCCTTTGAGGTCGGGGCGATCAATGGGAATCTGTCGATCAAAACGCCCTGGACGTAATAGCGCAGGATCAAGGATGTCGGGACGGTTCGTCGCCGCGATCATGATTACGGAGCCATTCGCCTCGAAGCCATCCATTTCGACGAGCAACTGATTGAGCGTCTGCTCACGCTCATCATGGCCACCACCCATGCCAGCGCCGCGATGGCGCCCGACGGCATCAATCTCATCGACGAAGACAATAGCTGGTGCATTTGCCTTCGCCTGAGTGAACATATCTCGTACTCGCGCCGCGCCTACACCAACGAACATCTCGACGAAATCCGACCCTGAGATCGAAAAGAATGGCACATTCGCCTCGCCAGCTACGGCGCGGGCAAGCAGCGTCTTACCAGTTCCCGGGGGGCCATACAGCAGCACACCTTTTGGAATCTTCGCACCGAGTTTTTGATACTTGGCTGGATCAACAAGAAAGTCTTTGATTTCGCGAAGCTCTTCGATTGCTTCATCTGCTCCGGCAACGTCGGAAAATTTAGTCTGCGGTTTATCTTTTGCATTTAACTTCGCACGTGAGCGACCAAATTGAAACGCTCGGCCACCGCCCTGTGCGCGAGAAATCAGCCAGAAGAAGATGAAGGCAATCAAAAGGAAGGGGATAATCGTGAACAAGAGTGAGACAAGGAGCGATTGTCTCGAGACTTTTACATCCCATTTATTTGGTGGCGGGTTCTCGCTAAGAATCTTGACTAATTCAGTCTCTTGGTTGGCTAGATAAGATGCCTGCAAACGACTTGAGTCAGCAATCTTTACCCCACTCTTCAAGACAACGCGAATCTGCTGATCCTGCGCTAGAAGCAAGGCTGAGTCGACCTGCGAGGCAGTAATCGCACCGATGATGGTCTGGGTTTCAACCTCTTTGAAAGATTTTCCAGCATTCGAAATCTGGGAGTATCCCCAGAAGAGCATGATTGCTAGAAGGATCCAGGTGATCGGACTTCGTAAACCTCGTAAGAATCTACTCTTCATATTTATGAATACATCTTTGGCGCTAGGACGGCGACGCAATCGAGATTTCGGTACTTCTCAGAGAAATCAAGTCCGTACCCAACGACGAATGCAGGCGGAATATCGAAGCCGACATATTTCACATCGACATGAACCTTTGCCGCATCAGGCTTACGGAAGACTGTAAATATCTCAACTGATTTTGCACCGCGCGAGAGCAAGTTTGTCTGTAACCACGAGAGCGTTAAGCCAGAATCGACAATATCCTCGACAATCAAAACGTCGCGACCAGTGATATCGCGATCAAGATCTTTCAAGATTCGGACTACACCACTTGATTTAGTCCCAGAACCATAAGATGAGACGGCCATCCAATCCATCTCTACGTGACGCTGCATCGCTCGGGCTAGATCTGCCATTGCCATAACAGCGCCTTTGAGTACGCCTACTAGCAATAAGTCTTTATCACCATAATCTTTTGAGATTGCCGCAGCAATTTCACTGATACGTTGCTGAATTTCTTCTCTTGTAGCAACTACCTCAGTGATGTCATCTTTGACTTTGGCTAGATCCACGTTCGCTCTCGTCCTCTCTCGCTACTGCTTTGAGAGCGCTAGTCTGCCCGACTCTCGCCGCGCTGTAACACCGGCTGGCAGCGCCACCTCTCGCTGGCCATGCCATTGGCTGACCAGTGCATCAACCCAGCCGAGCTGCTCAGCAGTGATTCGGCTAGCGCCCAGCCCTGCCAGGGCGCGCCGGATTACCCGCTTGCGGATTGCGCTAGGAAGAGGCTCTAGAAGCGAGATCTCAATGGAGGTCGGGTCTGCAATCGTGTCAAAAATCTCGTCTGTGAGTAAGTCGAGCGCATCGGAATCTTCGCGGAAGATTCGAGCAGATCTCGCCAATGCCTCTTTGATTCCCGGTCCAATCTCGTCTTCAAGCATTGGGATGATCGTGGATCGGATCTTGACCCGAGTAAATCGCTCATCCGCATTTTGTGGATCACTCCAATATTCGATTCGTGCCTCTGCGCACGCTTCGATGATTTCAGCGCGGGTAACGGATAAGAACGGGCGGATGTAGAGCCCATCTCTCGTTTTCATCCCCGCCAGGGATTTAGTACCAGCGCCTTGAGTTAAACCAAGCAATACGCTCTCAGCCAGATCATCTTGGTTATGACCGAGAAAGATGGCGCTCGCATTTATTGACTTCGCATAACTTTCGAGAGCTGCATAACGCGCCCGACGCGCATCTGCTTCGATTCCATCTCTCTTGACCACGTCAACCGGAATGATGGCGGTCGACGTGATTCCTAATCGTGCTAAAGCAACTTTTGCATCAGCTGCGACTTCAGCGGAGTTGTCCTGAAGTTGATGATCAATCACGACAGCATGGATATCTAATGCAAGTTCCGCGCCTTCAATCTTTAGGCAATATGCGAGAAGGAGTGAATCGGCACCGCCTGAAACTGCCGCTACTACATGGTCGCCAGGTTGAAGTGAAGTGAGCGCTTGCTTGAGCGCTGACCTAGCCTTCGTGATCATGGCTATAGCCTAGACCCGGCCTCCAAATGGAATTAAGCCAGGAATTGAGTAGATAGAGCTATAGAGCAAGCCCTTTCTCGTATTGTGCGCTTCCCACATCATTCCATTGCCTGCATAGATTGTGATGTGATGGATGGTGCTGATATCGGCTTTGTACGAGTAATAAAGTAAATCACCGGGCTGCAACTCATTAATCGGAATGCGCTTGGTCCAGCTGTAATAGATCCGGGAGTTCACACGATCCCAGCCAGGATAACCCAGTCCAGCGGAGCGATATGCAGCGAACACCAGACCGGAACAATCAAAACTATTCGGACCTTCACTCCCCCATACATAGGGCTTGCGCGCCATTACTTGCTTCTTCGCGTATTCAACTGCGTTTGCGCGAATCTGCTCAGTAGAACGAATAGTTGTTCGGCCATTGCTAAATCCGATGCCATTGACTGGCCAGATCTTTGCTTGTCCGGAAGTTTGCTCTGCACGCGCGGCGAGCGCTTCTTCAAGGATCGCTAATTGACGCTGTTGTTCAAGCGTAACGCGCTTCTTGCGAGCGCTCAGGAGCTCTGCAATAAGTTGATTCTGCATCTTCTGCAATTTCTTCACTTCGGTCTCTTGCGCATCCCGGGCCTGATCGGCCTCTTTCTTCGCAGCCTGAACTCTTGCGGTGGCATCGGCTTGCTCTTTGCGAGCAGCGACCGCTTCAGCGCGCGCCTCTTCAGCATCGATCTTTGCCAGACGCGCAGATTCCTCGGCGACCTTGAGTCTTAAGAGAATGCTGCTGTTGTTCTCACCGACTGCATCGAGAGTAGAGAGACGATCCATCAGATCCTGCGGCCCATCGGCATGTAGAATCGAATCAAAATCGGTAAAACCCGAACCCATGATGTAGGCATTGGCTGCAACTTTGCCGATGTGCTGCTTCGAGTCAACTACGGCGCTCTCGGCTTTCTTTGACTTCGCTACTGCGATATCTTCCTTCTTCTGAGCCGCCTCAGCCTTCTTAGTCGCAATCTCTAACTTCTTCACCTCTTGTAAATAACGATTTCGAGCCGCGATTGCTTTCGTGGTGAGCAACTTGAGTTGATTGGAAGCCGCTTTTAATTGTGCTTTAGCCTTTTCGGCAGCCGCTTTCTTTGCCGCCTCTTTCTTCTTTGCCTCGTTAATCTCGGCGATGCTTGGTTTACGAGTGCGAGCGTCGGCAGGAGCCACCGTGATGATAGGAAGGATCAAAGCAGCAGCGAGCGCCACTGATAATGCGCGTTTTTGAAACACGAGCACTCTCGCTCTCACTGCCGCTGGGCCGGGGAAGTCGCGGCTTCTCTATGGCTAAGGATAAAACAGCACCCGCGAAAAACCGTGGATTAACGCTTCACATCTATATAGACAGTAACCGTGGCGTTAGGAGGCAGATTCGCGCCAGCTTTAGGGCTTTGATCAACCACGCTCTTCGCCACACTCGACTCACCTGCAGCGACGCCACTTCGATCGACAATAGCGACATTAAGCGGGAGCGGAGCGAGCGCCAACTTTGCCTGTTCCTCTGTTAGGCCCGTCATATCAGGAACCACCCGCCCAAATTTCCCAGGGTTCAGTGCAATCGAGAGCGTCACTGGGAGTGGAATGGCTCGTGGCGTACCATCGAGATTTTTAGTTAGCCACTCTGGCTTTGGGCAATCGTTCGGGATACATGGTCGATGCATCCACGCGCGCATATTTCCACCACCGTTAGCGCGCAAAGGCGTTTGCAAATAGATGCCATCGCCAGTGTATTTACCTCCAGGAGGAGAGGGATTTTGCAAGATTGCTTTCTTCAATCCCAAAGCAATCTCATCCACTGTAATCGGGAAATTATTCAACGGTTCACCAAGGTAGATCGTGAGCGTACCTTGTGGCGCAAGAGCGATTCCGCTCGGTATTGCGAACTTGTTATCAAAGAGATCTAACGAAGTATCTCGAATACTCCAACCAGACAGATCAATCTTTTGATTCGTCGTGTTTCGAAGGACCACATACTCGCCAAACGGATTCTCGTTAGGCAGTGGAGAATCGGTCTCCACCCATAGTTCGATTGCATCCATCGAGGTTTTATCGCTTTCATTCTTGCATAAAGCGCCAGACCACAGCCCAACTCTTTTCTTTGCGGCTTCGTTGAGCAACTCTAAATACTTCTGATTTCGAACATACTCGTTCTCATTAGGAAACCACATTGCCAAACCGGCCTCAAGTAACTTCGCTTGCACATCGATAGTGAAGTTACCTTGAGAATCTTTTGCGAAGATATATCGGTAGGGTCGGGCCAATGCTTCATAATTATTTGCTGATGCATAGTTGTTCGAACGCAACTGAACTTCGCTACCAACCGGTAACAGTGCTTTCATGAAATTTGATGCCTCTGCACCTCCGCATTGGGCAAAATGCGTCGATTTAACTGTCTCGGGCGCTTGAATACCGATTTGTCGAACATTCAATTGCCCACGACACGTTTGAACATCGACGGTATCGCCATCTTCGACTCTTATGACGGTGCCGGTCTCCCAAATCGACTCACCATCTAATGCAATCGCGGCAGGACACTCTGGTGGTAAGTAAACGGTCGGGCGAGCAGCGATGAATTCGCCCACTTTGCTCGGACTTTTCAGGATTTTATCGAAGAGCACGTTGCTTTGACGTTTGATTTGTAGTTCACCAGCGAGCGTCTTATTAAGTCTTTGGATTTGATTACGAAAGAAATTCTGCGCGGCTTGGAATTCTTGTCCCTTTCCACCAGACTCCGAACGTAACCGGAGGAACTCCTCTCGGGCGAATGTCGTGCTTCCAATAAGTGGTGTGATAGTCGAAACCAGCGTGTTAAATCTCCCCTGAATAGCGAGAACTTCTTCATCCGGAATCGCTAATTCACTCAATGATGTGATAGCGCTACTCGGTTGGAGATTGCCGAACAGAGAAACGATTAGTGCCACGAACAAGAACGCGCGCTTCATTCCCCTAGGCATCATCACGCCATTGTGAGACATGCAGCGGCAGCAAGCGCGAGCACCACGCCAACATTTTGAATCCATCTGAGTCGCTCATGCAGAATATAGCGGGCAAGAAGTGCAGTGGCTGCCGGATAGAGCGAGGCCAAGACCGCGACAATTGCCAGAACTCCCGTTTGTGTTGCAATCTGATAGATGCCATTTGCCGATGCATCAAAAACGCCAGCGACAATCGCGAGGGTCCACGGGAAAGGTTGCTTCTGCTCATCCTTAGAAATCTTCTTGAGGCGTATCAAGAAGAATGCACCTACAAATATGAATCCGAACCAACGTGCAACCGTTGAGGTCCAGATTCCTTGATTCGTTGGTGCTAAACCTAGAACAGTGAGATACGAGCCGATCAACGTTCCACTGGCAACGCAGATCAACAAGGTGCTCAGTGTGATCCGCTGCGCTGTATCACTCTTCTTCTCTTGGCTTACGAGAATCACCGATAGCGCTGCCAGCGCCATTCCGAGATATCCGATCTCTGATACCTGATCGCCACGGAGCAGACCGGTGATTACGGGGACGAAACCTGCCATCAAGGCAGTGATTGGGGAGACAATACCCATTGGCCCACGACTGAGTGCGACGTAGAGCAGCGCAATCGCTGGCACGCCAAAGATGGCCGCTGCAAAACCATATAAATAAGAATCTCGGTTCAGCTCGCCTGGAATGAGAAATATTGAGAAGAAGGTGACGATGATTGCGCCAGAAAGATAGGAGATGGGCAGCACGCGAACGATTCGAGTCCGGCGAGAGGCAAGGCCACCGAGAAAATCGGCGAGCCCCCAGGTCAGACTCGAGATTAGAGCGAGAAGCGGCGCCACTAGACTCCCCTCATCGCAGGTAAGTAAATCGAGATTTACAGGTTATTTGGAGCGAAGGCACATGACAACAGAGCCAGGTGCAGGGGAATTCTATCCCTTCGTTGGCGTCGGACCCCATCCGAAACCTTGGCCTGTCGGAAATCAATACGACCTGGAATTACTCGAGCACGGCGATCAGCGAAATGTCCTTGATGAGTATCGTTACTGGACCGTTGAAGCGATTGTCGCTGATCTAAATAAGAAACGTAATCCACTTCACATCGCTGTTGAAAATTGGAAGCACGATCTAAATATTGGTTCGCTCATCAGAACCGCAAATGCCTTCAATGTCGCGGGAATTCATATCGTCGGAAAGCGGGATTGGAATCGTCGAGGTGCGATGGTTACCGATAGGTATATGAGCGTGCAGCATCATCCGACGGTCGCAGAGTTTGCACTCTGGGCGAAAAATCAGAATCTTCCGATTATCGGGATAGATAACATCGAGGTCAGTAAACGTTTAGAACACCGTCCGCTACCAAGAGCCTGCATCCTCTTCTTTGGCCAGGAAGGCTCTGGCATGTCCGATGAGGCAGTTGCGGTCTGCGAAGTTGTACTTGCAATCGAACAATATGGTTCGACACGATCTATTAACGCATCGGCAGCGGGTGCAATCGCGATGTATGCCTGGGGGCTACAGCACCTCTCACCAAAAGACAGCGATAACGATATTGGTGAAGGTCAATAGCCCAACGGTTGCCCATGCTGGAGTATCACCTTGGGCTGAATCCTTACTCCGTTTCTTACTCGTGTAACCAAGTATCAAGATCACAAGCAAGATGAGAAGTTTTACTGCAATCTTGCCATTATCATAGAGTGGATACGCCGCAGCATCCTGATCATTGAGCGGATAGCGAACTCCCACAAGCACCAAGCCAGCAATCAGTGAAAGGAGCGCACCATGCAGCATGCCATTAGTGACTTGCTTCGTCTGCGAACTCATCTGGGTGAGAAAGCCGCCAAAAAGTGCAGCCAGACCAACAAAATGTAGGACGAGAAATATGTTGCTGACCGCTGCCATAACGACTCCTTTAACTACTTGAAAATCCGGATTCGACCCTGTGCCATCGCGCTTCCGATAAGGACAATTAAACCGCCAATTGGTTCATTCCAAGTCAGCGGCTCACCGAGCACGAGAAAACCGAGAAGCACCGCAACAAGTGGCGTCAGGTATGTGACCGTGCTGGCTATAGAGGGGCCAGCCAAAGAGATATTCCTAAAGTTCCAGATATATGCCACACCTGTTCCCAGAATACCAAGGGCAAGGATGGCAAGAACCGCTTGGAGCGATGGTTGATACGAATCAACCCCGTGATAGAGGAAGAACGGAATCAAAGTGATTGCAGAGAGTGAGACTTGCATCGTTGCCAAAACTTCCGGCGACTCTTGATACGACATCACATATTTAGTGGAGTAGGGAAACGCAACTCCATAGCAAATTACAGCCAATAAAAGTGCGCACGTCGCGCTCCACGAGAACTGCCCGAGTGATTCGCCAACCAAAAGCACTACCAGTACTCCGATAAAACCAAGCGCAATTCCAATAATGCGATTTGCACTCAACTTCTCACTCCGGAAAATGGTAAGGATCATCAGAACGCTCATGATGGGCGTCATCGCATTCATGATTCCAGCAAGAATTGATGACACGCGCTCCTGAGCGAAGGCAAATAACACCCCAGGCACCACATTCAATAGCAAGCCAACTATCCACAGATGAAGAAACAAACCTGCTTTACGCGGCACCACGAGCCGTTTGAATAAGACCACACACCACAATGAAAACGCTCCGAGTAGGCATCGAACAAATGCCACCCCAACTGGAGTGAGGAATGTCAGAGATTTCTCAATAAACAGGAAAGAAGCCCCCCAGACTATTCCCAAAGCGATATAGCTAGGTAACCAATTTTTCACACTGTTATCTTTCATAGTCAGAATTACCGGTTGGCTCGTGCTCGTTGTGTAATTGCATTTCCTAGAATCACAATCGCCCCACCAATAGGCTCATTCCACGTTAGTGGTTCGCTAAGGACAATCACGCCAGCGAGTACAGCCACTATAGGCGTAACGAAATTCACTGTTGCCGCAACTGAACTTCCGACTAAAGAAACAATCCGATAATTCCATGCAAATGCAAAACCTGTTGAAAAGATTCCAATGATTGCCATTGCGAAGATTGGCTCAAAGGAAAAATCGTACGAATTGAATCCATACAAGATAAATGTCGGGAGGAGCACGACGGCAGCAATCGACACCTGAATAGTTGCGAGCACAACTGGTGGGTAATTCTTCGGTGAAATGTACTTTGCGATAATTGGGGCGACCAATCCGAAAGAGGTAACCGCAATGAGCAGAAATAAATAAGCCCACCATGGCGCTGATTCGATATCCCAGATTCCGAACACAACCGCGACTCCGAAAAAGGCTAGCAAAATGCCAAAGATCTGGAGTGGCTTCACTGGTTCATGTTTGAAAAGTAGCAGCGTGAAGATGACTGCAAAAATCGGCGACATCGCATTGACAATCCCGGTCAATGAAGAAGTGACTTGCGTTTGAGCAAAAGGCACGATGACAACTGGAATGATATTGGAACAGAGTCCAATCAAGAATATCCAGCCGAAGATTGATTTATCGCGCGGGATCGAGATTTTCTTGTAGAAGAGGTAACTCCAGAGCACCAAGGCGCCAAGGACGTTCCGTACGAAAGCGATTCCAAATGGGCTGAAAACTGGCAGCGCCAGCTCGATAAACATAAAGGACAATCCCCATGTCAGGCTCAACAAGAGATATGGCACCAACCATCGTCGACTCGTCAAGCGCACTCCCTAATTTGCTATCTCGTGAATTTGCCTTGCAATCTCCCGTGAATGTGCCGGCTGTTTTCTGACAGCCGGAATACTGGAATACTAGCGGCTGGGAATTGGACGCTCAGGAAGATGAGGATTCGTGGAACAGATCAAGCATTGGATCAATGGCGCTGAGAGTGTAAGTATGAGCGGACGCCATGGAGAAGTCTTCAATCCCGCACTAGGAAAGGTCACCAAGACTGTCGACTTTGCCGACATCACAACAATCGATTCGGCGGTAGCGAATGCAAAGAACGCATTCATGTCGTGGAGTCAGACATCATTGACCAAACGGGTGCAAATCCTCTTCGCATTCCGACACTTGCTCAACGCAAAGAAAGAGGAGTTGGCAGCAATCATCACCTCTGAGCATGGCAAAGTCCTCTCCGATGCTCTTGGTGAGGTGACGCGCGGCTTGGAGGTCGTCGAGTTTGCCTGTGGGATCCCACATCTGCTCAAAGGTGGATATTCAGAGGGAGTCTCACAAGGAGTTGATGTCTATTCGATGCGCCAACCCCTCGGTGTGTGCGCAATTATCTCGCCGTTCAATTTCCCAGCGATGGTCCCAATGTGGTTCTTTCCCATTGCAATTGCCTCCGGCAACACTGTGGTCATCAAGCCCAGCGAGAAAGATCCCTCTGCATCTAACTTCGTCGCAAGGTTATGGAAAGAGGCTGGACTTCCTGATGGCGTATTCAACGTCGTCCACGGTGACAAAGTGGCAGTGGATCGCTTGTTGGAACACCCTGATATCGCATCGATTTCTTTTGTTGGTTCTACCTCGATAGCAAAGTACGTATACGAGAACGGCACCAAGCACGGCAAGCGCGTGCAGGCGCTCGGAGGGGCTAAGAATCACATGCTCGTACTTCCTGATGCCGATCTTGACCTCACCGCAGATTCGGCAATCAATGCTGGATTCGGTTCTGCAGGCGAACGGTGCATGGCAATCTCTGCGGTGGTTGCAGTCGAACCAATTGGTGATGAATTAGTGCGCAAGATCCATGAACGAATGCAGAACCTAAAAACTGGCGATGGCACAAAAGGTACCGACATGGGACCGCTGGTTACCAAGGCTCATCGCGACAAGGTCGCTTCGTACTTAGATGCCGGCGTAAACGAAGGTGCCACGCTCGTTGCAGATGGTCGAAAAATTGCCATCGATGGTGCAACCGATGGCTTCTGGCTCGGGCCCACACTCTTTGATCATGTGACTCCCGCGATGTCTATCTATAAAGATGAGATTTTTGGCCCAGTCTTGAGCATCATTCGCGTGCAAAGCTATGAAGAGGGATTAAACATCATCAACTCTCATCAATACGGCAACGGCACTGCAATCTTCACTAACGATGGCGGTGCAGCACGCAAGTTCCAGAATGAGGTGCTTGTAGGCATGGTGGGAATTAATGTTCCTATTCCCGTTCCGGTCGCTTACTACTCATTCGGTGGTTGGAAAAATTCCCTCTTTGGTGATTCACACGCACATGGAACTGAAGGAGTGCATTTCTTCACGCGCGGTAAAGTCGTCACCAGCAGATGGCTAGACCCGAGCCATGGCGGAATCAATCTAGGTTTCCCGCAGAACTAGGCTGCTTATCGAGTCGTATCAACTACGATCTTAAATGCATTTTTATCATTCAATAATCGGTCGAATCCCTTGGTGATGACCTCATCGAGGGCAATGACGTCCGTTAACAAAGGTTTGGTATCAATTGACGGCCCCGCCAACAGCGCGATTGCGGCAGCAATATCAACATCCCACATATGCGCAGCGGTTCCTTGGATTCGCTTCTCACTTAAGACGAAATTGAGCAAATGAAAACTCTCTTCTTCAGGTCTGAAACCAACCAAAACTAAAGTCCCACCGTTACGGATTTTCTCAAGAGATTTTGCAGTGGTGCCTTTGACGCCCGAGCATTCTAAAAGCGAATCGAATTCATCGTAATGCGCCCATTCGCTCTCCTTAAGCGGATTCAGCGTCTCAAAGCCGAGCATGCGAGCGACCTCTTGTCGCACAGGGTTTGGTTCATAGACCACGACTTGGGCGGCACCGAAGGAGCGAGCAGCCTGTGCGATGAGTAAGCCAACTGTGCCACCGCCGGTTACCGCGACTTTCGTCCCCGGTAGCGTGGAAATCTTGTTGAGCGCGCGTACTGCAACGGACATTGGCTCAGCGAATACCGCAACATCAGCAGATACATGACTTGGCACTTCAATCCAACGCGTTGGGTCAGTTGCCATGAATTCGGCCATTCCACCGTCACAGGTTAAACCGATGCATTCATAACTTTTGCAGATTCCTTCTTCGTGACGATCGCAGTAGTAACAATCGCCACATCCAACGATGCCATCTGGAACAACCAGTGTGCCGGGTTTCAACTTACCCAGCGGATCCTCGATGACTCGACCTAAGTATTCATGGCCAATGATCATCGGCATGCGGTGTCTAGGAATGATTACTGGTCCAATCAAATACTCCTCAAGATCGGTGCCGCATATTCCTACTCGTTCCATGGCAACGAGCGTGTGTCCATCAGGCACTTGTGGCTTAGGAACATCCTCGATACGTAGATCCTTTGCACCGTGAAATCGTGCTGCGCGCATCGTGCCTCCCCTTAACCTTTGAGAACTTGGAGTAAGCCTTCAACGGAATCTTCTACCATTTCAAGCACCTTTTCAAAGGCGCGCTCAGCCAAGCCATAAGGGTCGGGAACTTCTAGGCGGCTCGCATCTGTCCCCATCGGGGATATGTGGCTAAGAGTTGGGTCGAATTGACGAAGAAAGAAGACCTTCGCTCCATGATCCGATGAAGTCGCCATGTTCATTACGTTGCGATAATTGCTCGAATCCATAACAAGAATTAAATCGCGTTGCGTAAAGAAATCAGCCTTAAATTGCTTTGCGGTGTGCTCGTATTGGTAACCGGCTTTCTGCCAAGTCGCCTCCGACGAGAAATTTGGACCCTCGCCTACGTGCCAAGAGCCAGTGCCCGCGCTATCGACGTGTATTTTGAATGATGTCACTTCATCCGCCCGGTTATGTAACACCGCAGCAGCCATGGGTGAACGACAGATGTTGCCAAGACAGACCATGCAGACTCGCAATTCACTCTTTTGCGACAGCTCTAACTGCGCACGTACCCGATTTGCGAAATCCATAAAGTAAAAGGTAGCGCACGCTGATAGATTTATTACATGGAAAGTTGGCGCACTGTTGCCGCGATTGTGGGAATTATTCTCGTAGCGTTATATGCCATAGGTTCTGGCTTCTGGGTCAGCAGTAATTCCGGTTGGTATCTCTCACTTAATCGTCCACCTTGGCAACCACCATCGTGGATCTTTGGGGTCATCTGGCCATACAACTTCATCGTCCTCGGAATCTGTGCATTTGTTGTCGCGCGAAACCTAACAAAAGGCTTAGTAATCACCTGGCTCGCACTCTTTGCTGTAAGCGTCATCGCAGCACTGCTCTGGTCTTACCTCTTCTACGTTCCGCACAATCTCACCGGCGCTGCAATTGCGTTGCCCATCACTGCACTCATCACTATCCCAATAACGGCTCTTACCTTCCGAGCCTCGATTGGCTATGGACTCGCGCTACTTCCCTATCAAATCTGGGTCTCAGTAGCCTCATCACTTGCGATTGGTTACGCTCTCCGCAATTAACCAGATATTCCACAACTATCTTTCTCAAGACAAGTTTCCAAAGAAAATAATGAAAGGGTCGAAGTGAAGATAACGGAAATCAGAATTGCCGGGCTTCGCGGTGCCACCCCAAAGGGCGGGTGGAGCGAGGAACTTCAACCAGAGAATGTCGTTCACACACTCGTGGCAATCCATACCGACGAAGGGTTCGTGGGTATTGGCGCAGTTTTCACTAGCGATGAATTAGTACGTGCTGCACTCGAAGTTTTAAAACCACTGTTGATTGGAGAGACTGCTCTCGAGCCTGAGCGAGTAAGTGAGAAGTTGCATCAGAATACTTTCTGGCTCGGTCGTGGTGGTTCAATCACGCATACCATCAGTGGAATCGATATTGCCTTATGGGATCTCTTTGGAAAAATTACGAAACAACCTATTGGCAGATTCTTCGGTGGCAGACTTCGTGAGCGTGTGATGCCCTATGCCTCGTTGTTGATGGATGAACCACCAATCATGGAAGCGAACTTGCGAAATCTGCTCGCACAAGGCTTCCGCGCTTTCAAGATTGGTTGGGGTACTTTTGGTCGTATCGACGCCGCGAATGATGAGTTACTAGTTCGCAGTGCGCGCGAGGCGATTGGTGATGAATGTTTCCTCGCAGTCGATGCGGGTGGATCCGATGCATATTGGAAAGGAAGCCTCCGCTGGGCTATCAATACCTCTCAAATGTTGGCTAAGTACAACGTTGGCTGGTTTGAAGAAGCGCTTCACCCCGATGATCTCGAGGGATTTAAAACGCTACGTAAAGCATCACCTGTACCAATCTCTGGTGGTGAAGTGCTTACTCGTCGACAAAGTTTCATGCCATTTATCACTCAAGGTGCTTTCGATATCATCCAGCCAGATGTTGTAAAGTGCGGTGGCATCAGTGAGTGGCGACGGATCGCAAATATGGCAGAGGACCATGGCATTCAGATGATTCCGCATGGTTGGAATACCGCTGTTGGATTAGCAACAGATCTTCAATTGGCCTCTGCTTTCCATCGCACAAACTTTGTGGAATATTGCACCGGCGCGCCATACGTTGATGACCTGACCAAGAAACCGTGGGTCTTAGATAATCAAGGAATGTTAGAGATACCAAGTGGCCCTGGAATCGGAATCGAATTGGATCCGTTAAAGGTCGAGAAATACAGCGGCGTAACTCATTTGATGTAAGTGGGGCCGCCTCCGGGATTTGAACCCGGGACCTACGCATTACGAGTGCGTTGCTCTACCCCTGAGCTAAGGCGGCAGGCCTAGTCGAGTCGGAAAGATCC
>CAZBCF010000009.1:0-11732 GCA_964490435.1 uncultured Bifidobacterium sp.
CGTCGATGGTACTGCACGGGTGACCTTGTGGGAGAGTAGAACGCCGCCGGACTTACTTTAGAGAAAGGGATGTAGTGTCACACTGCATCCCTTTTTCATTTTCATTGAGGTGTTCGAAATGACTCATGTAGAAACCAGAAGATAAGGCGGAGTTGAGATCCACTTATGAATAAACCATCACGCTCTGGCAACTCACGACAATCATCCTCGGGTCGCCCTCCTCGGGGAACGAACGCCTCTCGACACAAGCCAAACAAACCAAACAAGTTGAGTAAACCGAACAAGCCGAACAGAGAAGAACCTCGGAGATTAGAACCAGAAATCCCACAAGAGATTTACCGCGAAGAGATAGACAAACAGCTTTTGCACGAACTTTCATCCTTGGCTTCCGATAACGCAGAACAAACGGCGCGCCATCTTCTGGCGATCGTCCACTTCATGGTGGAGGATCCACAACGCGCCTTTGAACATGGCGTTGCTGCAGCCGCACGTGCAGCGCGAGTTGGACGTGTTCGTGAATTAGCAGGAATCGCTGCCTACAACGTGGGGAAATTCGATGTAGCGCTCCGAGAGTTGAAGACCGCTTTTCGCATCACGGGCGATCCCTCGCTCTGGCCAATGATGGCCGATTGTCAACGTGGTCTGGGTGAACCGCTGAAGGCTCTCGAGATGGGTAAGGCGCCGGAAACATCGAAACTAGATAAGGATGCGCAGGTTGAGATGCGCATGGTGCTCAGCGGAGCCCGTCGAGATCTTGGCGAGTTGCAGGCGGCGTTAACCGCGTTGGAATGTAAAGAGCTACGGGAAGAGAATTCGCTCTGGTCGGCTCGGTTACGTTACGCCTACGCTGATGTCCTTGAAGCGCTCGGAAAATTGGATGCTGCTCGTGAATGGTTTGGAAAGGCAGCGGGCGTGGATATCAATCAAGAGACAGATGCTCAGGAGCGCGCGAACGCGTTGTCGTAATTCTCTTATTGCCTCGATTATGTAACACATGTGAATCTCGATAGTGCGTCAATAAAAAGCAATCCACAACGCTCGACGGAGAACTCCGCACTTGTCAGAGGCTCCCGCCATCATCTCACCCTTACGAAATGAGAGGCCGACATGATGACCAAGCGAAGTAAAAGCGTGATGCAGAAAAGTAAGAAGCCCAGAAAAACTGCCGAACGAGTCGAGCGAAATGGAAAGCGTGAAAGCGGAGTAAATCGAGTTCGTCTCGTTGGCGTGGTTGCTTCTGCAACCACTTCGCGAGAGGGAACGCTCGCCCGACGCCTTGAAATCCCGGCAATTGACAATGAAAGCGCGCGAGAGGTGATCGATCTCGAGTGTGAAAAGAGCGAGATTCTGGGGGCTTTTCGGGGTCTAAGAGTCAAAGATTGGGTATCGCTAGAGGGGCGCATTCGGCGCAGGTACTGGCGGGCAGGGGCTGCCCTGCTCTCGCGTACCTATGTCGAGGTCACACAGATTGACCCGCGCTAAAACGGGACGAGGCGGTAGCGTTGCCTCCGCACGGAAGAAATGGAGCGACCATGCCGTCAGGAACAGATTTGATAGGAGCCTTCCGCGCCTATGCTCAAAAGGCGCTTGGCAGCGATTTCAATCCAGAGAAAGCCGCAGCAGCAGTGAACGCCTGGGTTAAAGAGAGCGGTGATGCGCTCAAAGAGCGAATCGAGCGTGAGACCGAACGCGCCGTTAAAAAATTAGGTTTAGTCAAGCAGAGTGATCTTCGCGCGCTTGCAGATGAGGTGGCGCAATTGCGGAAAGCCCTTGGCTTAACGAAGGGCGCTGCTAAGAAATCTTCGGCGGCCAAGAAGAGCAAGCCAAAACCTTCGAGCCCAGGTGTTAGCAAAACTGGCAAGGTAAAGAAAAGTGGAGCAAAGAGCGCAGGTGCCGGACAGAAAGCCCGACAAGTCAAAGGTGCGAACAAGGCTCGTAGCGCTCAGAAGCGGACCTCCCGATGAGTGCGCCGCTTCCAGAGTCGATTGAATCCCTCAAGGGAAAGATTGCAGCAATTTCAGAGAAACCCGTCAACGAACATGTTGGGGCGTATGAAGAGATTCATGGTGATCTTCAGCGTGCGCTTTCGGAGATAGAAGGACTGTAGGAGATGGCTCGTTCTCGATTAGATGCCGAATTAGTACGGCGCGGCCTGGCTCGTTCACGCGAGGCGGCAACCGACCTGATCGAGGCGCGGGTTGTCTTAGTTGCCGGCATTCCAGCAACAAAACCCGCAACTCAAGTCGATGCTGAAACCTCAATCGTTATTGCAGAAGATCGCGATGAATTCGTCTCACGCGGTGGTCATAAATTGGCTGGAGCGCTCTCGGTGTTCAGTGAGATCGTCGTTGCAGGTAAGCGCGCACTCGATGCTGGCGCTTCCACAGGAGGATTCACTGATGTCTTGCTGCGAAATGGGGCCCGCGAGGTCGTTGCAGTAGATGTTGGTTATGGCCAACTTGCATGGGAATTGCGCCAAGATCCTCGCGTGCGCATCCTTGACCGAACCAACGTTCGCCATCTCACTCGTGAACACATTGGTGAACCTGTTGAACTGGTCGTTGCTGATCTCTCGTTCATCTCACTCACCCTCGTGCTACCAGCATTAGTTGCCGTCACCACTGAAGATTCAGATTTTGTTGTGATGGTTAAACCGCAATTCGAAGTTGGGCGCGAGAAATTAGGTGCCGGCGGAGTGGTCCGAGATCCTGCCCTCCGATTAAACGCGATCGAAGAGGTCGCGCGATCGGCATGGGAGGTTGGATTAGGCGTTGCTGGTGTGACGGCGAGCCCATTGCCAGGACCATCTGGGAATGTCGAATATTTCCTCTGGCTTCGTCGAGGCGGAGCCGAGCTCACCCGTGAGCGCGCCGAAGTTGCTGTAGCACAGGGGCCGAAATGACCCAACCACAAAGCCTCGGAGCAAAGCAGCAGCGACGAGTGCTACTTCTCCTTCACCCCAAACGTGAGAGCGCCTTAACCACTGCGCTTGAGATTGGACGCGGATTAGCCGCAGCGGGAATCGCTGTAGAACATCACCTCAGCAGCGATGGCGCTGGCGTTCCTGAAATAACACGGTACTCGGGGCGGCCAATCAAAGAATTTGAGTTGATCTTGGTTCTAGGTGGCGACGGAACCATGTTGCGAAGTGCCGAGATGTCGTATGGCACAGATATTCCAATTCTCGGAATCAATGTCGGTCACATGGGTTTTCTTGCCGAGGTGGAGCGGCCCTCAAACGAAGAGGTGGTCCGTGCGATTGTGAATCGGGACTTCATTCGTGAAGAACGGATGAGCATCTCCTTTGACATCGAAAGACATGGCCAGATCATCGAGTCTGGATGGGCGCTCAATGAGATTGTCATCGAGAAAGAATCTTCACAAATGGTGGAGCTATTCGTATCTGTCGATGATCGCCCTCTTTCGCTGTGGAATTGTGATGGCGTGCTCTGCGCTACACCAACTGGTTCCACGGCTTACGCTTTCTCTGCCGGCGGGCCGGTGGTCTGGCCTGACGTCGATGCACTGGTCTTGCTCCCGTTGGCAGCACACGCCCTCTTTGCTAAACCGATGGTCCTCTCGCCACGAAGTGATATCTCGGTGTCGGTGCGTTCCGAGACTGCAACGCTGAGCGCTGACGGTTTTCGCAATAAGCCGCTCCTTGAGAATGACATTATTCGCATAACACGTGATAGCCACGTCTTTACCCTTGCCCGAATGAATCGCGCCCCTTTCACAAATCGACTCGTCGCCAAGTTCCAACTTCCCGTGTCAGGGTGGCGTGGAGAGTGAGAGGGAAGAACCTCGTCGAGGTCGAGATTTCTGGCCTTGGAGTGATTGAACGCGCCCATTTTGCCCCCGGTCCTGGCTTCACCGTCATCACTGGAGAGACCGGTGCCGGAAAAACGATGATCCTCTCTGCACTTTCGCTGCTGACAGGTGCCCGAGGCGATGCAACGGTTGTACGTACCGGAAGTGAACGCGCAAACATTGTTGGCAGATTCGCTGTCGACGAAGAGATAGATGTAAAAGTCAAAGAATTGGGTGGTTTAACCGAAGAAGGCGAACTTCTCATCGCTCGAACCATCACTGCCGAGGGTAAGAGTCGTGCGAGTATCGGCGGGGTATCAACGACCATCTCTGCACTGACCGAGATAGGTTCCGAGTTACTCTCGATTCACGGTCAGAGTGCCAATTTCACGCTCCTTAAACCCCAAAAGGCGCGGGAAATCCTCGATAGTTTTGGGGGAAACGAGATTGCAGACCTGCTGCGCACGTATCAGAGCGTGTTCGATCAGTATCGAGAAGTCATCACCACTATCAAAGAGCTCGAGCAATTGCGAAGTACGCGCGAGCGCGAATTAGAGCGGATCTCACTCTTCTTAGGCGAGTTTGATCGAATCAATCCGACCCCAGGAGAATCCTCGAACCTTCGCGAACGAATACTCAGCCTTGAGAACGTCGATGCTACGCGCACAGCGCTAGCAAACGCACTCGATCTTCTTTCCGAGGGTGAAGCAAATATCGGGAACCAACTATCGCAAGTCAAACGCGCATTAGATGCGCTCGACAGTTCCTCACAGAAGGCCCAGGGTGCTCTCGCATTAACTCGTGAGATTTCGATTTTAGTCAACGAGTTAACATCGACCCTGCGCGCCCAAGAAGCGGAATTGGATGTGGAACCGGGAGAGTTAGAAGAGATGCACGCGCGTCGTGCTCTCGTGCAAGGATTGCTCAAGCGATTTGGTGATGCGCGCAGCGATGATCCCGAGAGCGCGCTCATCGAAGAGGCTAAGCGAAGTCGAAACCTCTTCGCCCAACTATCTGATGGGGATCGTGGGATATCCGAACTAGACGCGGAACGAAAACAATTAGTGAGAGATCTGCTCGCTGCTGCGCAGGCCCTCACCGAAATGCGACGGACGTTTGCAGCAACCTTGGAGCAGGAGATTTCCACTGAATTAACCCAACTCGCCATGCCTTCCTCACGAATTATCGTCTCGATTGAACCCGCTGATGAAGGGCTACTTATCGGCGATGGCGAAGTAGAAACCCACCATTCCACTCTCTGTACGCGCACTGGCGCAGATCTCGTCACGCTCTTGCTTATCCCGCACGCAGGAGCGACGCCGTTGCCCATCAACAAGGGCGCTAGTGGCGGCGAACTCTCACGGATCATGTTGGCAATAGAGGTCGCACTCGCAGGCAGATCGACTATCCCTACATATATTTTCGACGAGGTTGATGCTGGCGTAGGTGGTAAAGCTGCGGTAGAGGTGGGGCGCCGATTGGCTAGGCTCGCGCAGCACTCTCAAGTTTTGGTCGTCACCCACCTACCGCAAGTGGCGGCATGGGCTGACACGCACTACACCATTCGCAAGAGCTCTTCAGAGAGCGTCACAAGTAGCGATTTGGCTCTCATCGACGGGGCAGAACGCGCGCATGAGCTGGCACGAATGATGGCCGGACGCGAGGAGTCATCGCTGGCTCAAGAACACGCGCAGGAATTGCTCGACTTCGTGGCGAGCGAGCGGGGGCGAGCCAAGGCTCGTCCTGGTAAACGCGCCTGATTACTCGTAATTACCCTAATTCCTCGTCAGAGCAATAGACTGGTCCTCCATGATGGCTTCGGTCCATATCACCAAGCATGTTTTCGTCACCGGCGGCGTCGCCTCCTCTCTCGGCAAAGGTCTCACAGCCTCCTCTTTAGGTCGTTTGCTCCGAGCGCGAGGACTTCGGGTCACGATGCAAAAACTCGACCCTTATCTCAACGTAGACCCGGGAACAATGAATCCATTTCAGCACGGCGAGGTCTTTGTCACCGATGATGGTGCCGAAACAGATCTCGATATCGGCCATTACGAGCGATTTCTTGATGTTGATCTCGCTGGTTCAGCGAATGTCACTACCGGTCAGATTTATTCGCGAGTAATCGCGCGAGAGCGCCGTGGCGAATATCTTGGTGACACCGTTCAAGTGATTCCGCACATCACCAACGAGATCAAAGAACGGATGCGCGCTGGAGCGGCATCGAGCATTGATGTCATCATCACCGAGATCGGTGGCACGGTAGGAGATATCGAATCCCTGCCCTTTCTCGAAGCGGCGCGCCAAGTACGCCAAGATCTTGGACGCGAACATGTTTTCTTCCTGCATGTCTCCTTAGTGCCCTACATCGGTCCTTCGGGCGAACTTAAGACCAAGCCAACTCAACATAGCGTCGCTGCGCTCCGAAGTATCGGCATACAGCCTGATGCGATTGTGCTCAGGTCAGATCGCGAGATTCCCGATGGTGTGAAGCGAAAAATCTCACTGATGTGTGATGTCGATACCGAAGCATGTGTGGGCGCCTCTGATGCGCCTTCAATCTATGACATTCCCAAAGTCCTGCACCGCGAAGGTCTCGATGCTTATGTGGTCCGACGTTTAGGGATGCCATTTCGAGATGTCGACTGGAGTGATTGGGATCAATTACTTACTCAAGTGCACCACCCAAAGCATGAAGTCAACGTTGCTTTGGTGGGAAAGTACGTTGACTTGCCTGATGCGTACCTTTCAGTCACAGAAGCGCTGCGCGCGGGGGGCTTTGCACACTCGGCGAAGGTGAACATCAAGTGGATTGCCAGTGATTCTTGTGACACCCCTGAACGTGCAGCTCACGAACTTGCCGGGATAGATGCGATATGTGTGCCTGGCGGATTTGGCGTCAGAGGTTTAGAGGGGAAGATCGGTGCCCTAACGTATGCACGCGAAAATCGGATACCGACATTAGGTCTCTGCCTTGGACTTCAATGTATGGTCATTGAAGGAGCACGCAACCTGGCCAGCATGAAAGGTGCAAACTCCGCCGAGTTCGACGAGTCGAGCCAGTACCCAGTGATCGCCACGATGGCTTCGCAGGAAGATGTGATCAGAGGCGAGCGGGACATGGGTGGCACGATGCGCTTGGGCCGCTATCTAGCACATTTAAAATCTGGATCTATTGTCGCAAGACTCTACGGAGCTGAAGTAATCGAAGAGCGCCACCGCCACCGTTATGAGGTGAACAACAAATACCGTGATCAACTTGAGAAGGCGGGCCTCGTCTTCTCTGGACTCTCGCCAGATAACCACCTGGTTGAGTTCGTAGAGTTACCTGAGAGCGTGCACCCCTTTTACGTAGGCACTCAAGCACACCCAGAATTCAAGAGCAGACCGACCAGGCCACATCCGCTCTTTGCTGGTTTGATTGGTGCTGCGCTGGCAATCCGTACTGGCGTCTCCGCTGCTTAGGATTGAGGATGTGTTATTTCGACAATGATCATCGGCGTACCAAAAGAGGTAAAACCACAAGAGTTTAGAATCGCGCTGACTCCACAAGGGGCAGCCGAGTTAGTAAAGTCGCAACACAAAGTTCTGATTCAAAGTAGCGGCGGTGTGGGCGCTAGTTTTTCAGACGAGGACTACGTTCGCGCCGGCGCCCAAGTTATTGATAACGCTGAAGAGATTTGGACGACCAGTGACATCATCGTCAAGGTTAAGGAACCGCTGCCATCCGAATATCCATTGATGCGCAAAGATCAATTGCTCTTCACCTTCCTACATTTGGCGGCATCGCGAGAATGTACCCAGGCCCTGCTGAGGAGCGGAATAACGAGTATTGCTTATGAGACTGTCACCGAGAATGGCCACCTTCCGCTATTGGCTCCGATGAGCGAAGTGGCCGGTCGGTTGGCGCCTCAAGTCGGCGCGCACGCCCTGCAAAAGGCTTCAGGAGGTAGCGGAGTTCTGCTCGGTGGCGTGCCGGGTGTTCGACCGGGACGAGTACTTGTATTGGGTGGTGGCGTTGCTGGCACTCAGGCCGCGCATATTGCCTATGGCATGGGCGCTCATGTTCAGATTCTCGACCGGAACATTGAAAGACTGCGCGAATTGGCTGAGATCTTTGACGGCAATGTCGAAACGATTTACTCGACTAGTGCAACGATCGAAGAATTAGCCTTAGAAGCCGATCTCATCATCGGCGCGGTATTAGTTCGTGGCGATAAAGCACCAAAGTTGGTTTCGAACTCGACAGTGTCGAAGATGAAGAGCGGCAGCGTCCTAGTAGATATCGCGATCGATCAAGGCGGTTGTTTCGAGGATTCGAAACCCACGACCCACGCTGAACCCACCTTTCCGGTTCATAACACGCTCTTCTACTGCGTTGCAAACATGCCAGGAGCGGTACCGCGAACATCTACCTTGGCCTTAACAAACGCAACGCTCCCATACCTACTTCGCTTAGCTAATCTTGGTTGGCGGAAGGCGATGCAGGAGAGCGCGGCGCTTCAGGCCGGATTGACTACCCACGCTGGTTCGCTCTATTGCCCAGAAGTCGCGCACGCGCTCGCTCTGCCAGTACGAGACGTTCATGAACTCATCGCTTGATATCGATACTTTCTTAGATCACCTCACCGTTGAACGCGGGCTCTCGCGCAATACTCTTTTGGCCTATCGTCGAGATATCACTCGTTACTGTGATTTTCTGGACTCGCGCGCGTTGAGCGTTTCAGAGGCAACCGAACGTGATATCGAGGACTTTCTGACTTATCTTCGGAGCGGCAGCGGCGAACGTAAGCCGCTCTCAGTCTCCTCTGCGGCGCGATCAATTATCGCGGTCCGAGGATTTCACAAGTTCTACGCACGAGAGCACGCAACGGTAGATCCGTCTACGCACGTTCGTCCACCGACTCCAGGAAGACGACTTCCGAAAGCCCTTTCAATCGCCGAAATCGAACGGATAATCGCTGGTGCTGGCGATGGGCGAACGCCACAATCGCTGCGAGATAGAGCGCTGATTGAGCTGCTGTATGCAACTGGCGCCCGTGTGAGTGAGATCGTCAATGTCGAGATAGATCAGATCAAACGACCTTTGACTTCGCTCAGACTCTTTGGCAAGGGCGGGAAAGAGCGAGTAGTGCCCGTCGGCTCATTTGCAAGTAGCGCGGTTGATGATTACGTGGTTCGTGGCCGACCTGCACTCCTCTCTGGAGCAAAAGGCGCTGCTTCTGGACGTGAGCGTCGCTTGCTTCTCAATATGCGCGGGAGCGGACTCTCTCGACAAAGTGCGTGGGAGATAGTTCGTAGCGCAGCAGCAAAGGCGGGCGTTACGTCAGAGTTGAGTCCGCACTCGTTTCGACATTCGTTTGCAACCCACCTGCTCGATGGGGGCGCGGACATCCGCACGGTGCAGGAGTTGTTGGGACATGCCAGCGTTGCTACGACCCAGATTTATACCTTGGTCACGATTGACCGGTTACGCGAGGCATATCTGCTCGCTCACCCCAGGGCTCGGTGAAACACGCGACTCTTAACGTATGGTCAATAGTTGCCTGGCCACTGACCTGCCCTCTAGGCTCCCGCTAGCCCAAAGAGAGGTTTCTCGCTTGAATGCTAAATCGACAATAGCCGCCCGCGCAGAGGATGTCGTCTCGGTTCACGAGTTGATGAAGGGGCGCTCGAAGAGCATCCCCGCCGCGAAGAAGATCGATGCCAAAGGCAAGCACGGGCCAGCAAAGACCATCGCGGTGGTCAACCAGAAAGGTGGCGTGGGCAAGACCACGACAACCATCAGTCTTGGGGCCAGCCTTGCCGAATTGGGTCGTCGGGTTCTTTTGGTGGATTTTGATCCTCAGGGTTCGCTCTCCATTGGTCTAGGCGTGGTCACGGACGAGCTGGAAAGTTCGATTTACAACCTTCTTATGGATCGAAGCGCCAGCGTTGATGACGTACTACTTAAGACCAGCGTGCCAGGGATGGATTTGATCCCTAGCGACATCATGCTCTCGGGGGCTGAGATTGGCCTTGTTAATGAGGTCGCCCGCGAGCAGACCTTAAAACGGATCTTGGCCACAGTTGCGCCAGATTACGACGTGATCCTGATTGATTGTCAGCCCTCTTTGGGTCTCTTAACAGTCAACGCTCTCACGGCAGCGGACTTGGTTCTGGTCCCTTTGCAATGTGAATATTTCGCACTTCGTGGCTTCAAATTACTCAAGGAAATCACCTCGAAGATTCAAGAACGACTAAATCCTGACCTTCGCATCATTGGAATAGTCGCAACGATGTTCGAGCGAACCGCTCATAGCAAAGAAGTTCTCTCCCGTATTTATGAAGCATTTCCAGATCAAGTTTTCGATACGGTCATTTCCAAGACCGTTCGATTTAATGAAACAACTGCAGCTGGCGAACCGATCACCAGCTATGCCTCATCATCAACGGGAGCTGCCGCCTACCGGCGGTTGGCCCGTGAGGTAATCGCCCGAGGAGGAACCGCATGAGTCGACGAGTGAGTTTGCCTGGTGCAGAAGAGTTATTTCGCACTACATCCACCACCTTGGCGGCGGTGCCCGCCCCGACCCGCGAGGGGGAGGGCGAGGCGAAGACATCGCCCAGTGCGGTGGGAGCCGTTCCACGGAGCGAGAAGCCGGCACCCGTCCGGACCACTGCGCGCCGACGAGTTTCGCGCAGCGCCAGCGCCCCATCGGGACGCGAACGCCACGATGAAAAAATCACCGTATATCTCTCACCAGAAGAGCTATTCGATCTCGAGCAGGCGCGGTTGACGTTACGCGGAGATATGGGCTTGGCCGTCGATCGTGGTCGAATTGTGCGCGAAGCGGTCGCAGTAATAGTCGCCGATCTTGAAGCAAAGGGAGAATCGAGCATCCTTGCTCGCAGACTTCGCGGACAGTAATCAGATACCGTTCGCCTGTGATTGAGATAGAGCAGGGTTCAGGCGCCGCGACGCACCCAAGTCATGAGGGGGAGCGAGTGCCTGGCTTCTCCGTCCGGTTAGAGAACTTTGAAGGCCCTTTTGACCTACTCCTTCAACTCATCGCTCGCCACAAGATGGATGTCACTGAAGTTGCCCTCAGTGTGGTGACCGACGAATACATCTCCCATATCAAGGCGATGGAGGGGGGCTGGAAACTCGACGAGGCGACCGAATTCCTCGTCGTTGCAGCGACTCTGCTTGATTTGAAGGCGGCCCGACTCCTACCTTCCGGCGAGGTCGATGACGAGGAGGATTTAGCACTCCTCGAGGCGCGAGACCTGCTTTTTGCTCGATTACTTCAATATAAGGCGTATAAAGAGATTGCAGCGACCTTTCAGGAGTGGATTGATGCTGAAGCACAGCGCCACCCACGATTGGTGGCCCTTGATCCCACGCTCGCCGCGCTCCTTCCTGAGGTGCTGATCGGCGTTGGCGTAGAGCGATTTGCTCTCATCGCAACACGCGCACTCACTCCAAAAACACCGCCTATTTTCAGTATTTCGCACCTCCATAGCCCTGCGGTGAGCGTTCGCGAAGAAGGTCAGCATGTGATTGCTCATCTGCGTCGCGTCGGCACGGCAACGTTCCGAGCACTTGTCTCCGACGCCGAACATACCCTGGTGATTGTGGCCCGATTTTTGGCATTGCTTGAGCTGTACAAAGAGGGCGTCTTGCATTTTGACCAGGTAACACCTCTTGGTGATCTGCAGATACGCTGGATAGGTAGCGCCGAGGGGGAGATCTCTCTGACCGACGAATTCGATCGGCCTCCGGTCGGCGATGAAACGGGCGATGAAACACTGGGCGAGTCAGGGGAGCGGGGTGGGGTAGATGAGTGATCGCAGCATTGAGCGAGCGCTTGAGGCAATTTTGATGGTCGTCGATGAACCAGTCACCGAGATGCTCCTGGCTCAAGTTCTTGAGGTTCCCACAG
>CAZBCF010000009.1:11832-32054 GCA_964490435.1 uncultured Bifidobacterium sp.
GTCGATGAACCAGTCACCGAGATGCTCCTGGCTCAAGTTCTTGAGGTTCCCACAGATGATGTGCGGAGCAGGCTGATTGCTCTTGCCAAAAGTTACACCAAGGAAGAGCGTGGCTTTGAGCTGAGGGAGGTCGCTGGTGGCTGGCGTTTTTATAGCCACCCCGATGTCGCCAGTTCGGTGGAGCGTTTCGTGCTAGAGGGGCAGCAGGCAAAATTGACCCAAGCAGCGCTTGAGACTTTGGCGGTCATCGCTTATCGACAACCAGTGTCGCGGGCGAGAGTTTCAGCCATCCGCGGAGTGAATGTTGAAGCGGTCATGAAAACCCTTGTGAACAGGGGTCTTGTCGAGGAGGCCGGTATAGAGGGGGAGTCGGGTGCGATTTTGTATCAAACGACCTCCTATTTCCTTGAGCGTCTTGGGATCGCTTCACTCGCTGATCTTCCGGAGTTGGCTCCACATCTGCCCAATATCGATGCTCTGGACTCAGTTCTCGATACTTTGACCGACTAAATAGTTCGAGCCTTTACGCTGAACTCAAATTAGACCCATTCCACGAACGCCCCTAGGCTCTCCTGTCATGGAGAGTCGTCTTCAGAAAGTTCTGGCCGAAGCCGGTGTTGCCAGTCGCCGAAAGGCAGAGGAGATGATCCTCGATGGCCGGGTTATGGTCGATGGGAAGGTCATCCGAACTCTTGGTACCAAGGTCGACCCCGAAAAGTCTGAAGTAACAGTTGACGGTGAGGCAATAAACGTCAAAAAAACCAAGATTTATCTAGCACTCAATAAACCTCGAGGAATTTTATCTACCCTCTCAGACCCGGAGAATCGCCCCCATCTTGGCGACCTTTTAAGAGATCGAAGTGAACGCCTTTTCCATGTAGGGCGCCTTGATAAGGATTCCGAGGGGCTTCTGCTGTTAACCAACGATGGCGATTTGGCACATCGCGCTACCCACCCCTCATTCTCACTGCCTAAGAATTACCTTCTCGAAATCAAGGGAGTCGTCAGTAAGGAAGTTGCAGACTCCTTTCGAAGTGGAATCGAATTAGAAGACGGCATGGCAAAAGTCGACAAATTGACCGTCTTGCAGGGGCAGCCCGGACGAACCCTTTTCGACGTGGTGATCCATGATGGGAGGAATCAGATTCTGCGAAGGATGGCAGCGGCAGCTGGCTTGACCATTGAGCGGCTGATTCGAATCGGAATGGGGCCGGTGAAGTTAGGGGAGTTGACCCCCGGAAAATGGCGTGAAATCAAAGGCGCTGAATTACTATCATTACAAAACGCTTTAGCAATTCGTCAATAAAACAGTTTTTGCAAAATACAAGTAAGTCGATATTTTCAAAGCGTTTGTGATCCGGCTAAAGTCGATAAAACGTTATTATGACAGCCGTGAACTGCATCTTTAGAGCAGTTTATATCGATAAATAAATCTTTTAAAAACAAGAACAGCACGAACAAAATATCTTTTTATCGACATCTGTTTTTTGGCTTAAAAATGTTTATAGATTTATTGTTTAGGCGTTAAAACAGCAAATTAGTTTTCATTGAAAGGAGCCAACACTCATTCCCAAGCTCGACTCGCGTAGACTACCGCCATGAGTGTTCGGGCGATTCGCGGGGCTACCCAACTCTCCTCGGATACTCGCGAGGAGATGCATCGAGAGGTAGGTGCGCTACTTGCCGAAATCCTCGCTCGCAATTCGCTCACCCTTGATTCGGTTATCTCGGCCCTATTCACCGTAACTGCCGATTTAACGAGCGAGTTTCCTGCTGCGGCGGCCCGAAAAGCCGGATGGGGCGACATTCCCATGATGTGTGCGGTGGAGATCGCCGTTCCAGGCTCCCTACCTAGGACCGTTCGAGTGATGATTCATGCAGAAAGTCCCACCCCTCGTAACGAAATCAGCCACGTGTATCGAGGCGGAACCACAGTCCTACGCCCAGACCTCGCCCCATGATGCGCTCACAGTGGCGGGTTTTGGTCATTGGGGGAGGCCTTATTGGTACCTCAATAGCCCTCAAAGTGGCTCAGATTGGCGGTTTGGTGAGGCTTGTAGACCCGAATGAGGCACACCAAAGGGTGGCGAATGGCCTTGCGGGCGGAGCACTCCTCACAGAGAACGATCAGGTTAATCTCGTTGTAGCGGCCACCCCTGTTGATGTTCTGCCAGTAGTCATTTCTGATGCATTGATTCGACATCCACATGCGACAGTTATAGATACTGGCAGTATAAAAACTAAAGTTATACATGAGGTTTGGGCATATTTAGCAAAATCATCCAATGAGAATCTGATGAGGAATTTTGTTCCGAGCCACCCGATGGCCGGTCGAGAACTCTCTGGACCTGACGGGGCACGCTCTGACCTTTTCGAGGGGAGGGTGTGGGCTCTGACGCCCCACCCAGAAGCCTCCCCAATGGCCGTGAGTGAAGCAACCGCATTTATCGGGGCGCTCGGTGCAACTTGCCATGAGTTAGGCCCGCAGGAGCATGATCGACAGGTGGCGATGACCTCGCACCTGCCACAGCTGCTCTCAAGCGCTCTGGCTGGGGTTCTACACACCCCGCTCGATCTTGCCGGTCAGGGGCTGCGCGATATGACGCGCCTTGCTATCTCCGATGCTGCGATGTGGCAGCCCATTCTTGAAGGGAATGAAGCAGAAATCTCTCCATTGCTGGATGCGGTTATTAAATCGATAAATGAACTTAAAGATAAACATTTTAACAAGCAAAGTGTTTTATCTTTTATGCAGCGAGGAGCAGAGGGAGCAGAGAGAGTTCCCGGTAAACATGGCGGCTCGCAACGGATTTATGGATCGATTAGCGTTGTAATTCCTGATCGAGCTGGAGAGTTGGCCCGACTCTTTAACCATTGCGCAGATGCGGAAATCAATATCGAAGATTTGCGAATAGAGCACTCTCCAGGGCAGGAAACTGGCCTGATCTCTCTATTCGTAAAACCGGACGATTTATCGACATTAAATGACTATTTATCGACTCTGGGATGGCATAGCACGGTCCTCTCGAAAGGTGTTTAACTTATAAATCGATTTATTCATTAACTTATTAGTAAGCAATTTGGCAAGGGGTGAAGAGATGGCAGTGGTGGCAATTGATGGTCCAAGCGGGGCGGGTAAATCCAGTGTTTCCCGTGCCGTTGCCACGAGCTGTGGTTGGAGTTATCTCGACACCGGAGCGCTCTACCGGGCGCTCACACTCTTTGCGCTGGAATCCCAACTAGAGCACGCTCACGAAATCCCGCAGCAACTTACGGCAGCAGATTTGTTGTGGGTGGGCAATCCCGCCGAACCAGGAATCTCGTTGCGTGGTCAGCGAATCGATGACGAGATCAGAAGTCAACGTGTCACTGAAAAGGTGAGCGAAATTGCCGCCGACCCTGCTGTGCGCGCCTATCTGCTGGCCTTGCAACGTTCGATCATCAACGAAGCTCATGCTTTCGGTGGCGGGATAGTTGTCGAAGGTAGAGATATCGGTACAACAGTCTGGCCCGATGCAGAATTGAAAATCTTCTTGACCGCTGATTTGGATGCACGAGCGCAGCGGCGTAATGCACAATTACAAGAGGTGCTTACAGATAGCGAAGTACAAAGATCTCTTGCTGCTCGCGATGTTATTGATTCGACCAGATCAACGTCACCGCTACGCCAGACTCCTGATCAAGTTGTCATTGATGCTACCTATCTCTCTCTTGAACAAGTGGTGACGGCAATTTTGCACCTTGTACATGAGTTAAAGTTGTCAGATGTCAGCGGCGCACATGAGTGATGGCTCCGACAAATTACCAATAGTTGCGGTAATAGGTAGGCCTAATGTTGGCAAGTCAACACTAATCAATCGACTTATCGGACGTCGCGAAGCGATTATCGAAGATCAACCTGGAGTGACAAGAGATCGGATCAAATACGAAGCAGAGTGGAATGGAAAGAATTTCATAGTTATGGACACTGGAGGTTGGGAACCTAATCCGGAGCCATTTTCTATCAATGCAAGCATTGCTGCAGGCGCAGAGAGCGCGATTCGCGAAGCCGATCTCATACTTTTCATCATCGATATATCTGTGGGAGCCCTCGACGAGGAGATTGCTCTTGTCAATGTGATTCGGAAAAGCGGTAAACCAGTAATTCTCATTGGCAACAAGGCAGATTCTCCAGAGGCAGAGTTAGCGGTACATGAACTATGGCAGCTCGGACTTGGCGAACCGATTCCCGTATCAGCGCTACATGGTCGCGGAAGTGGCGATCTTCTCGATCTTGTTGTGAGTTCACTTCCAGAGCGAATCACTCCTGAGGCGATCGATCAGATGCGACGAGTCGTGTTACTTGGGCGTCCGAACGTCGGTAAGTCGAGCCTTCTGAACTCGCTGGCTGGTACTACGCGGGCTCTTGTCGATTCCCAAGCAGGCACAACTCGAGATCCAATCGACGAGGAAATCGAGTTTGGCGGAGAAACATGGCGCTTTATCGATACGGCTGGTATTCGCAAACACGCGCATCAAGCAAGTGGAACTGAGTATTACGCCATGTTGCGAACCGAATCTGCGCTCGAACGAGGCGAGGTTGCTATCTTGGTCATCGATGCTTCAGAACCGATTGCAGAACAAGATTTGCGCATCATGTCGAAGATTGTCGATTCTGGTCGAGCTCTTGTGATTGCCTTGAATAAATGGGATCTCGTAGATGAAGATCGACGAGAGGCTCTCGAGCGGGAGAAGGAGCGCGAACTTAATCAGGTTGAGTGGGCCGAGCGAATAAATATCTCGGCAAAAACTGGTTGGCATAAAGATCGACTCGCGCCAGCGCTGCACCGCGCTCTCGAGAGTTGGCAGATGCGGATACCAACATCAAAATTAAATTCTTTCCTTGGGGCATTGATAGCGGCGACGCCACCGCCGGTTCGTGGTGGGAAGCAACCGAAGATTCTTTTTGCTACTCAACCCAGTACCTGCCCTCCGCGTTTTGTCATCTTCGCCAGTGGTTTTCTCGAACCTTCCTATCGCCGCTTCATTGAACGGAGACTTCGTGAAGAGTTTGGATTTGCCGGCTCACCAGTAGAAGTCTCGGTCCGAATACGTACCTAGTTGCAGGTTTATTCTCCTAATCCACTCCAATCGACGTACACTATCTCTTGCAAAACCGGGACGTAGCGCAGCTTGGTAGCGCACCAGGCTGGGGGTCTGGGTGTCGCAGGTTCAAATCCTGTCGTCCCGACATGGATGAGCGAGCAGGGCAACCTGAATTGAGCGAGCAGCGCTTAAATGTTCGTTCGACACATAATTCTGTTCTGACGATTCCGAATCTACTGACCGCTGCGCGCGCCCTCGGTATTCCACTTTTTCTGTGGGCGCTCTTCTCCGGTGGTGGTGGTGCTCGTGATTGGTTGGCCATCGCGATCTTGGCAACTGCGGGAATAACAGATTATTTAGATGGAAGACTGGCACGACTTCTCAACCAGAGCTCCCGACTGGGGGAGTTATTCGATCCATTGGTAGATCGGCTTTACATCGCTGCAGTGCTCATTGGGTTGACCATAAGAGGGGTAATCCCACTTTGGCTGCTGATTCTGCTCATTGCTCGCGACGCGATTTTGGCAACGACCTTGCCTGGCCTCTATCGAATCGGCAGGGGACCGCTGCCGGTCACTTTCCTCGGCAAAGCCGCCACCCTCAATCTCTTGTATGCCTTTCCACTTCTATTACTTGGCGAGCAGCCTGGCTCTCTTGGGCAATGGGCGGCGATCTTCGCGATGGCCTTTGCCGGTTGGGGCGTTCTGCTTTACCTACTCACCGGAGTTCAATATTTTCTTGAAGCGCGCTCGCAGATTAAACGTGGCGGCGGTACGGTAGCGCCTTGATGTTGACCCCATGACGTGATGGAGAATGACAATGAGTGAGATTCCAGCGCACCTGAAATACACCTCGGAACATGAATGGGTCGAAGTGCTCTCTCCTGACAGCGTTCGAGTTGGCATTACAGACTTCGCACAACATGCATTGGGTGACATCGTCTATGTATTAACGCCTAAAGTAGGCGAAAGTGTTCGCGCTGGCGGAGTCTGCGGTGAAGTTGAATCAACTAAGAGCGTGAGTGAGATTTATTCGCCCGTCAACGGGACAATTTCTGCGATAAACGATTCAGTCGTCGAAGCACCCGAATCAATTAACTCCTCGCCTTATGGATCGGGCTGGCTTTTCGAGATTAGTTCAGTCTCATCGAGCGAGGTGGGGGCGCTCTTGGATAGCGCCGCCTACTCAGCACTCACCTCAGGGGAGTAGATAGGTGCCCCTTGACCGTTGGCCTTGCGCTCTTTAGGGTCGTCTGTAAAGGTTAACTAGAACCTTACCCGGCTGACGGGGTACGTTGACGGGGTCCAAAAGGGGGTGGCGCATTCGATGTCTGACACAACGTCCATCAAACGTGATGCACCTACGCCGGTACCCGCGCGTGCGATTGAGAGTCTCTCGCCCACAGAGCGAAGCGTGATCAGCGAATTGAGTGATGGCAGCGCTTTGTTGTTGGTGCAAAAGGGACCGAATGCAGGCGCGCGCTATCTACTCAACAGTGATCTCGTGTCAGTTGGTCGAAATCCTGATAACGAGATCTTCTTGGATGATGTAACGGTCTCGCGAAAGCATGCCCAATTCATCAGAAATGGCAATACTTTTTCAGTGCACGATAGCGGCAGCCTCAATGGCACCTACGTCAATGGCGAATTAGCAGAGCAGACCGAATTGATCAATGGTGATTCAGTGCAGATTGGTAAGTATCGATTGTTATTCATGACCAACGGAGGTAAGAAGTGAGCGTCCCAGCCCGCGCGTATTTGAGCATTGGAGAGGTGCTTGGAAAACTTCGTGGCGAGTTTCCCGATGTCACAATCTCAAAGATTCGCTTCTTAGAATCTGAGGGATTGATTGAGCCACAACGCACACCCTCTGGTTATCGCAAGTTCTCTCACCACGACGTCGATCGCCTTCGCTATGTGCTTGGTGCACAACGTGATCACTATCTTCCACTTAAGGTCATCAAAGATCATCTCGATGCGCTAGATCGTGGATTAGAACCACCAGTACTGCCTGGAACGAGTGCGCTTGCGCCGCGAGTAGCAACCGTCGATGGCGAGAAACTTTACGGCGAGAGCTCGGATTTAAAACTTTCGCGGAGTGAATTGTTGGAAAGTTCCCAACTTAACGAGACGCAATTAAGTGAACTCGAAAGTTACGGGTTAATTCAGAGCAACGGGAAGCATTACGACGGAGATGCGTTGGCGATTGCTCGTGCAGTCGCTGAGATTTCCGCCTATGGAATCGAAGCGCGCCACCTAAGGCCCTTTAAGAGCGCGGCAGAGCGTGAGATTGGTCTAATCGAGCAAGTCATCACGCCGCTGCTTCGGCAAAAAGGGAGCGAAGCGAAAGCGCGCGCTGAGGAAGTTGAGCGTCAACTCGGGGGATTAACTCTCAAAATCCATGCAGCTCTTGTTCGAAGCGGATTACGTCGCAGCAAATAAGAATTCACCCTAGGATTATCGAGTGAGCAGTAAGAGTGAAGAGTCCAAGCAACTTGACGTGATTGGCGTGAAAGTTGAGTTCCCCTCTAGTCAACCAATTGTTTTACTCAAAGAGAGCACTGGAAAAAGGTTCCTTCCCATTTGGGTGGGAGCGGTAGAAGCCACCGCCATCGCCTTCGCTCAGCAAGGGTTAACGCCACCACGTCCGCTCACCCATGATCTGTTGAAGGATGTCATTGCCGCTACTGGAAATAGCGTCAGTGAAGTCTTTCTCTCTGGCGTCAAAGATGGCGTTTTCTACGCCGAACTCGTCTTTGCAAATGGGGTCGAGGTCTCAGCCCGACCCTCCGATGCCATCGCGTTGGCGCTTCGAACGGGCACGCCCATCTTCAGTTCTACCTCACTCCTCGAAGAGGCAGGGATAGAGATCTCCGAAACAGGGGAGGAAGAGGAGGGCGAACTTGAGCGATTTCGCGAGTTCCTTGACCAGATAGACCCGGAGGATTTCGCTCGCTAGATCGAGAGTCATCTGGCTCGGTCTGGCTCCGTCTGGCTCCGTCTGATCGCCTCTATCGCATCTGACCCTTCAGGATTACGCTCGCGACCATGCTCGATCGCCAAATGAAGTTGCTGCTTCGACTAGGCGCGGGCGTGATCGCAGCCCTTGCGGTCACTGCGTTGATTGCCCCAAGTACCGTGGCAGATGTGCTGGGCGTACCACTCGACCTCGATCCGCAGATCACCCTATGGAATATCCGCGTGTGCGCTGCCACGCTTCTCATCCTTGCCGGATTCATGGCGCTAGCGGCGGCCTTCTTTCCCGAGCGGGGCCTACGCCAAAGCGGCGCCTTGATGGTCGTCTTCGCCTTTTTGCTCTCGATTCTGCTCATCATCGCTCCAATGCCGTGGCGCTGGGGTCGAATCCTTGCCATCGCGCTAGCGGTGGCCTTTATCGCCCTCTACCTCAAGGCGCTGCGGGCTCGACGGCGCCACCGATAGAAAACTCTCACGTTTCACTTTAGGTTGAGTGTGTCGGTGATTGTTGCCTCAGCGACCAGGATTTACTATTAAGCCTCTTCTTCCCCGGAGGCCTGATGTCAGACTCTTCTCGTCCAGAGCACGATTCTCTGCCTGATTCTGTGCGCGATTCTGTGCGCGATTCAGCGGGTTATCGCGGGGCTATTGCCTGCTCTGCGGCAGGGATTTCCTACCGGCAGCTCGATTATTGGGCCCGCACTGGTTTGGTGGAACCGAGCATCAGAACCGCATCGGGGTCGGGAACCTCTCGGCTCTACAGCTTCCGTGACATCCTCGTCCTCAAAATCGTCAAGCGGTTACTCGACACCGGAATCTCACTTCAAAACGTTCGCAGCGCTGTAGAACACTTGCGCGCCCGAGGCACCAACGATTTGGCAACACTCACGTTGATGAGCGATGGCGCATCAATCTACGAATGCGCCAGCGCCGATGACGTGATCGACCTGCTGGCCGGGGGACAAGGGGTCTTCGGCATCGCAATCGGAACGGTGTGGCGCGAGGTAGAAGGTACGTTGGCTACTTTGCCGAGCGAGAATTCCATCATTGGTGGGGCAAACAGCGACGAAGCCGGCTTTCTCGATGGCACAGACGAACTCTCCCGTCAACGGAGCAAGAGTCGCGATCGTAAAGGCGCCTAAATCACTCGCGCCTCAGCGCGCTTTCACCACCGTATAGCCATAGCATCTGCTCAAGTTGGCTTGGGCAGATGGTGCGGGGGTGGGGCAACGCGATGGTTTCGCAATCAAGCAACGATGGTGCGCGTGCCTTTCGCTCACGCCATATCGGCCCGTCAGGCAGCGATCTCGATCAGATGCTGCACTTTCTCAATTTGGCGCACCTTGATGAGTTAATCGAGAGAACCATCCCACGTTCGATCCGAACATCGCTCGATGAGACGAGATTGCCCGCGGCTGTTAGTGAAGCCCAAGTGCTCGAGAAACTTCGGGGAATCGCTGCCCTTAATACTCCAAAAACATCGATGATCGGGCTTGGGTATTACGACACTGAACTTCCCACTGTCATCAAACGGAATGTGTTGGAGAACCCCGCGTGGTACACCGCTTACACGCCTTACCAACCTGAAATCAGTCAGGGGCGACTCGAAACACTGTTCCTCTTTCAAACTGTCGTGTCGGATCTCACGGGATTGCCGGTGAGCAATGCGTCGATGCTCGATGAACCAACTGCCGCCGCAGAAGCGATGACATTGGCGCGCAGGTTATGGAGGGGTGGTGAATCGGCTCCGTTTCTGATTGATAAGAACACTCACCCGCAAACTATCGCGGTGATCGAAACTCGTGCTGAACCATTGGGTATAAAAGTGGATCTCGTCGATCTTGACGTTATAAACCAAATTCCTGATGGGTTTGCCGTCTTAATCAGTTATCCGCAGAGCACTGGCGCGATTCGTTCACCAGAGAATGCGATCCGGCAGATTCATGAGCGAGGTGGTTTTGCAATAGCGGCAACCGATTTGCTTGCACTTACCCTGCTCAAGTCTCCGGGGGAGTGGGGCTTTGATATCGCAGTAGGTTCTGCGCAACGCTTTGGGGTGCCGATGGGTTTTGGCGGTCCACACGCCGGATTCCTCGCAGTGCGCGCCGGAATGGAACGCTCCATCCCAGGTCGCCTTGTCGGAGAGAGCATCGATGCACATGGCAATCGCGCCTATCGACTCGCGCTACAAACGAGAGAGCAACATATTCGTCGCGAGAAGGCAACAAGCAATATCTGTACCGCACAAGCGCTACTTGCGAACATCTCAGCGTTATACGCGATGTGGCATGGCCCTGATGGTCTGCGCGCAATCGCGCAACGGGTCACTAACTTTGCACACTCGATTGCGCAAAGCGCAAAGAATTCAGGTTTTGCCGTTGCCGATGATGAAATCTTCGACACCGTAACAATTAGCGGGGTCGAGGCAGAGAAACTTCGCAAGCAAGTATTAGATGAAGGAATCAACATTTGCGTTCGCGATGAATCGACAATTTCTATCTCCGTCGATGAGAAGAGCACACCCGATCATCTCGCCGCGCTCGGCAGAGGTTTGGGTTTTGCTATTGAACGTTACGAGGGCAAATTCTCTGAGCCGTTTCGAAGGAATACTGTCTATCTGACCGATCCTCTCTTTTCCAGCAAGCAAAATGAGACCGCGATGATGAGGTACTTACGCTCACTTGCCGACAAGGATCTCGCCTTAGATCGAACGATGATTCCATTGGGTTCGTGCACCATGAAACTCAATAGTGCAACCGAAATGGAATCGGTAACATGGCCGGAGTTTGCATCGCTGCACCCATTTGCACCCACAGAGCAATCGCGGGGGACTCGACAAATAATCTCTGAACTCTCCAGCTGGCTTGTTGAGATTACTGGCTACGATGCAGTGTCGCTTCAACCCAACGCGGGATCTCAAGGCGAATTCGCAGGGTTACTCGCCATCCGCGGTTACCATCGCGCCAATGGTGAGAACCATCGAGATATCTGTTTGATACCTTCAAGTGCGCACGGTACGAATGCAGCAAGTGCGGTTATGGCTGGAATGAAAGTGGTCGTTGTTGCCTGTGACAACGCAGGAAACGTCGATATGGAGGATTTGCGCAGCAAGGTCGCCGAGCATCAGAACGCGCTAGCGGCATTGATGGTCACCTATCCATCAACTCATGGTGTCTTCGAAGACACCATCACCGAGATATGTGAACTCATCCATGGAGCAGGTGGCCAGGTCTACGTTGATGGCGCGAACCTCAATGCTTTAGTTGGTCTGGCAAAACCAGGAAAGTTCGGTGCTGATGTTTCGCATTTAAATTTGCATAAGACTTTCTGCATTCCACATGGCGGGGGAGGTCCAGGGGTTGGACCAATCGGAGTGAAGGCGCACCTCGCGCCCTTCCTTCCCAATCATCCACTTGATGAGAGTGCGGGACCGGCCACCGGAGTCGGACCGATCTCAGGAGCGCCCTTTGGTTCAGCGGGAATCTTGACCATACCGTGGGCGTACATCCATCTCATGGGAGGAAGTGGATTGACAGAGGCAACCCAGATGGCGATCCTCTCTGCAAACTTTCTCGCGAAGAAACTCGATCCGCTCTTTCCCGTTCTCTATAAAGGGCGCGAAGGATTCATTGCACATGAATGCATCATCGACATTAGGCCTCTCAACAAGAGCGTTGGGGTCAGCGTCGATGACATCGCAAAGCGCCTCATGGATGCCGGCTTTCATGCCCCCACGGTCTCATTTCCAGTGGCTGGCACGATGATGATCGAACCAACTGAATCTGAAGACGCGGCAGAATTGGAACGGTTCATCGCTGCCTTCATTGCTATTCGGAACGAGATTGCCGAAATAGAGGCAGGGGAGATGGCCATCGATGATTCCCCGCTTCGCCATGCGCCTCACACCGCACACTCCCTGTTAGCGAACCACCCGAAAAGCTATTCACCACTGCGGGGCGCTTACCTGACGCCGGAACAGAACCAGAGGGATGTACGTACAGGTTCACCGAACAAGTACTGGCCGCCTGTGGGCCGGATTGATGGGGCGCACGGGGATAGGAACCTTGTCTGCGCCTGCCCACGACCCGAAGAATTGGCCTATTCCGCGGGTGGTAGCCTCCCCGTTAATTGACATAATGTTGCTTATCGGCGATACACCCGTCGGGCCAGGACAATGAGGCTCACAGCCAACGCTAGGTACTCAATTCCTAGTCCCACCCGCCCCGCTGACGTTACGCCTTCGTAAAGCGGCAACCTTGCCCGCAATGAACCCGTTGTGTACGGCTCGAGCTCGCTGATGATGCGACCGTGCTCGTCAATCATGGCGCTGACGCCGACGGTCGAGATGGATGCGATAGAACGATGATGTTCAAGGGCGCGACTTCGGGTGATCTGAAGTTGCTGACGGGATTGTGCCGAACGGCCGTATGTTGCGTTATTGGTCTGGGCGATGAAGATATTGCTCACTGAGGACGCTTGTCGGATGAGATGGTCATCAGCGACCTCAAAGCAGATCAGAGGCGCTATTATTGCTTTGTCGATATAATGATATTTCCACGAGGTTCCGGGACGAAAGTCGGTTACTTGGTTAACCAGGGGCGAGATACTTGCAGCGAGGGTGCGAAGCGGGATGTACTCGCCAAAGGGCGCCAGATGCTGCTTTTGGTAGACCGATGCTGCCCCACCATCCCGCCAGAGAATCGAGAGATTCACGGGGCGGTTGAGATTGTCTTTTCCGACTGCTCCAAAAATGATCGGAGCGTTCACCCGCGCAACGAGTCTGGTGATCTCATTTCGCCCACTTTTTAGTGGGTCGATATCTGCCCCATCTTCGGGCCATATGTACACATCGGGCGGGTTAGCCACACTCGCTTTCGAAGACCGCAATGTTTCGTTCGCATGATTCTCGAATACTTTCCGAACCTGTGTGCTGATCTCGTATCCCAAACGTGGGACATTTCCCTGAATCGCTGTAATTGTTATGGAACCTGTTGATGGCATGTCATACATCGGAAGAAACGCTAGAAGTATCAGGACGGGGACCCAATAGAGTCGAAAACCCGAGTAAATTCGGTAGAGAGCCACGGCAAAAAAGGCAAAGAAGAGAGAGCCACCGGCGATTCCAACGTAAGGGATTAACTCTGAATACGGCGAGTCCACGCCAAGATAACCACTTCTCCCCCAGGCAAAGCCACCGAAGGGAAATCGGTTCCGTGCGAATTCAATGGCAACCCAGAATGCAGGGAATATCAGGATGAGTGCCCGAGTATTTTTGAGCGCAACGGCAAGTGGAAGATAGAAGAGAGCGCAAAGTATGGTCAGCAATACCCACGGAATTGAGCCGACAAAACTGCTCGACCAATGCAACATAGGCGCGAAAAGACCCAATGCAAAAAGGAATGAGTTGCTCAATCGGATCCGCAATCGCTGATTGATTGTGTGGAGGATGAATAATGAGAGCGCTAACGGGAAAAACCACCATCGGGCTAGCGGAGCGAAACCTCCAGATGCGAGCCCTCCAAGGAGGAAAACCCAGATAGCTCGGATCACGCTCTCACTCTAGTCGTCACTGCAGCGCTAGGGCTGCGAGCAACCTGTTGACGCTGGTACTAAGTGCGAATTCTTCGATGAGTTCATCAATTCTTTTCTTGTTGAACAGCTGTTGTGGGAGCGACGAAGGAAGAGATGGAAGTCGAAGATCGCGAACGCAATTAACCACTGGTTGGGCGCGCTCTAGGTACTCTTCGCCCTCAATCAACTTCTTCGCCAAGGCCGAAGTCAATCGTGGGTCTGCTGATTTGGCCGCGCTGATCATCTCTGGAACGCTCCCAAAGTGAGTGACGATCTTCGCTGCACCTTTTTCACCAATACCACGTACACCAGGCAGGCCATCTGATGGGTCACCACGAAGAAGGGCCATGAGGGCATACCTCTCCCCCGGTATCCCATAGCGTTCTGATATCCATCGGCGATTAACCAATTCATGACTTGAGATGCCTTTTGCGAGATATGCGACTGAAATTGGTTTTTCATCATCTACGAGTTGGAAGAGATCGCGATCACCTGTTGCAATCACTATTGGTCCTTTTTCGCGGGTGGCTAAAGTGGCAATGACATCGTCAGCCTCATAGTCATCGATTCCTATGACGGGCAGACCAATAGCATCGAGAACATCCAAGATGACTGGAACTTGGCTCTCAAGGTCACGTTCCTCTTGCGCACGCTCATCATCCTCTGCCAATGCTTCATCGCGCGCGGCTTTATATTCGGGGAGTAATTGCGTTCGCCACGATGGACGCCAATCTCCATCAAGGCATGCAACGATCTGAGTAGGTTGATACTGGGCAGTAAGTCGAGCCACGCTGTCGAGAAAACCGCGAATAGCGTTGACCGGGGCGCCAGATGGGGAACGCAATGTATCGGGCATTCCATAAAAGGCGCGGTACCAAAGCGAGGCGCTATCAAGTAGCAGGATCATCCGACGACCTCGGAGTATGCAATGACACCTCGGCGAAGGAGGCCAATCGATTCACGAGCACGGGAACGAAGGGCAGGAGCAGCTTCCATAATCTGCGTCAATAAGTCGATAAGTTGTTTGACTATGCGAACGAAATCTCCTGCGGGCAATTCGGCAAGTGCGAGAGTCTCGACAAGTTCACCGCCGTGGGCCCAGTGGTAGATAGCGGCAGCCGCTCCCCCGTCGAGTTCGCGCATAGTTTGCAGTTGATAGCGCTGCTCCAGGTATTTCATCTCGAACCATAGTTTGTCGATTGTTCTTATAGTCGCAATAACGTTCTGATTCTTTGCTAGGTTGCGATGCGGTTCATCGCTCCGAGACTCAAAGACGAAGATGGAGAGCACTGCTGCCAATTCGATCGGATTGAGTTGATCAAGGAGTCCACGTCGGATTGCCTCGGCAAGAACAAGATCCGAGTCTGAGTAGATTTTTGCCAGCATCTGCCCTTGCTCGGTGACCTGCTCATTCTCCAGGTATCGCAACTCTCTCAGCACGGTACAGAGGCGGTCAAAGGTGCGAGGAATGACATTTGTACGTCCCTCGATCTTTTTCTGCAGATCTTCAATCTCTCGCTCGATGCGATGAACTCTCTCCATCACGCGAGCATGCTCTTCCCGATCTGGGCACGCATGACATGGATGCGCCCGCATAGCATTTCGAAGTTCGACCAATTGATCCTCAAGTTCGGGGTCGTTAGAGCGGACTTTGAGCCCACTTGACTTGTAGGCGTTTATCCAAACCCCTTTGTCGCGAGAGTTCTTATGCCCAGTCCCGCCGGGAACTTTGATTCGCCCAATGTTCTCGATCCCATTCTGACAATCAGCGGGCGAGATTCGTGAAACCCTTCGATCAAGGAACATAACGAGAGGTCGAGCCATTTCATGTCCACGATCTAGAACAAGAGCGATATTCCCTCGACGTCGATTACCGATGGACAGGACATCCCCTCGTGAAACCTGCGCCAGAGTCTCGATAACTTGGGGTAGCTCAGCGCGTTTATTGCTACCGGAGCGTTCTAGATGCTTTATCTCATTGCGCAATGAAAAGTACTCGTTGAACTCTCCCAGATGACAGGCAAGATCGGCTTGCAAGGAAGTTCGGAACTCACGGTTCTTGGCGACCTGTCGCTCCAAACCATGAACTGAGTGATCTGCTTGGAATTGAGCAAAAGAGGAGCCAAGAAGTTCGCGAGAGAGTTCTGAGGTAGTAGTAGCGAGAAGATTGACCGCCATGTTGTAGGTCGGGTTGAAGGATGATTTCAGAGGAAATGTTCGGGCAGTTGCCAAGCCAGCCAGTGATGGGATATCTACTTCAGGGCTCCAGATCATCACAGCATGGCCTTCGATATCGATACCGCGACGGCCGGCACGGCCGGTCAATTGCGTGAACTCCCCTGGGGAGATATCCACGTGACTTTGGCCATTCCACTTGGTTAATCGATCGATTACTACTGATTTTGCCGGCATATTCACGCCCAGCGCCAAAGTTTCGGTTGCGAAGACAACTTTGATGAGCCCCTGTTGGAAGAGCTCTTCGATAACTTCTTTGAGCGGAGGAATTAATCCGGCATGATGCGCCGCAACGCCGAGTTCGAGCGCCTTTGCCCAAGCGAGGAAATTGAGTGGACCGTAATCCTCGGGCGAGATCACCTGCGCAACCTCTTCGATTCGCTCCCGAATTAGAGCCTTCTCACCCTCAGAGGTGAGATTGAGGTGGCTGCAATGTTTGACCGCATTGTCACAGCCAGCTCGGCTAAAGATGAAAAAGATAGCCGGAAGTAAACCTTCACGAGAGAGCCGTTCGATGATGACCTCTTTGTGTAGGGGTTTGAAGGAACTTTTCATTCGTCTATCTCGGTAATTCCGGTTGTAACTTTGAGAGATCTTCACCAACTCAGCATTTACGGATTTCTCATCTTTCAGTAACGGATAGAGCTCATTACCTTGCATGACATGTAAGTGCAACGGAACTGGACGAACCTCGCTGACTATGATTTCGATTTCTCCACGAACGCTACGCAGCCACTCGCCAAACTCCTCGACATTAGAGACAGTTGCCGAAAGTGAGACCACGGCAATTTCTTGTGGAAGGTGGATTAGGATCTCCTCCCAAACCGCGCCACGGAATTTATCCCCGAGATAGTGGACCTCATCAAGTACCACAAACGCAAGATTGTGCAAATTTCTTGATTTGGCATAAATCATATTCCGCAAAACTTCTGTGGTCATTACCACAATTTCGCCATCGCCATTGATTGAGATGTCTCCGGTCAAAAGACCAACCTTCGACTCACCATACTTCTCAATGAATTCACTATATTTTTGATTACTGAGCGCCTTAATGGGGGTGGTGTAGAAAATTCTTTTTCCTTGACGTTGTGAGAGAAACGTTGCGAAATCTCCAACAATCGTCTTCCCTGCCCCGGTTGGGGCGGCGACTAAAACGCCACTGGCTCGCTCAAGATGTTTACAGGCTTGAATTTGGAAATCATCAAGCGCAAAAGGCAAGCGCTCCATGTACTCCATCAAAGCAGAGTCTTTCGGTGTCGCCCGTTTCTTCGCTGCAGCAAATCGTTCGGCAGGTGAAAGCGCGAAGTCAGTCATTGATCAACCATGTTCTTAGCGCTCTATTTCGCACCGAGACCGTAACGGGTGTTGGAGAGATGCGCTCACCGTCGGCATAGGTTACGGCATCACCCTCTATGGTGATGTTCTTACAGCGGATTATTTCGACTTCGGGATGGGAGATGTGGGTTCCGGAGTAGACCTTAGGGAACATCCGAAGGAATTCCATTTTTGGTACTGGATGCAAGATCATCACGTCGAGTAGCCCGTCGTGCAAGTTGGCATCAGGGCAGACTTTCATCCCGCCGCCGTATGAACTTCCATTTCCTACTGCTATCAACATGGCACGGACGGTGCGACGATGACCATCAATCGTCATCTGGTATTCGCGCGCCTTGAAACGCGGCAATTCTTGAATCATCGCGATGTCATACTTGCGCTTTCCTTTTGGCCACGACTTTTGGTTTGCACGTTCGTTCACGATGGAATCAAAGCCGGTTGAACAAATGGCGCCAAAGTGACGACCATTTACCTCGCCGAGGTCGACTTCCGTTGCAGGGTGTGAGCGGAAAAAGTCGAGATTACGTACAGGGTCTTTGATATTGAGTTTGAGTGCGCGCGCAAAATCATTGCCCGTGCCGGCTGGAATTAAACCTATTGGAAGTTGTTCACCATCAGATGTGTTGCGATTGAGGTTAATAGCATGATGCATCATGCCATCGCCACCGATGACAAGTAAGCGGTGGAAATCTGAGAGGTTATGTCGGTCGAATTCGTCCAGCGCCGCCGTGAGCGAACTTGCTGCGATCACTGTGTATGAGAGACGCTGTGCATCAAGGTAGGCCAGAGTTTGCGCAAGAATTTTTGCACCCCGACCGCGACCCGAGGTTGGGTTGGCTAAGATCAAATTGGCGAGACTGGCTGGATTACCTGGATTAGATTGCATCAGTTATCGAGGCCCGCTTTGCCCGCCTTTTGTCGACGAGGATGCCGATTCCACCCGCTGCGAAATAGAAACCGCAGAGTGGCAGCGCGAGTGCCAACATGGTGAGCGGATCGCCAGTGGGAGTGAATGCAGCAACGAAGAGGAATATCAAGAAGACCGCTATTCGCCAAGGTTTGAGAATTGCCTTCCCCGTGACCGCACCGGCGGCGTTCAATGCGATGAGGAAGATTGGCAGTTCGAACGCGATGCCAAAGAGCAAGATTAATCGAAGGACGAAATCGAGATAATCATCAAAGCGAATTAGGTTGGAGAGATTATCCGGAGTGAATCCTAAAAGTACTTTGATAGCAACTGGCAAGATGTAATAGCCGAGCGCAACACCTGCGGCGAAGAATGGGATTGAGGAGAGAAAGAAGACAAAAGCCATCGTCTTCTCACGCCGCTTGAGAGCCGGCAAGATAAATGCCCAGATTTGATAGAGCCAAATCGGTGCCGCGAGGATGATTCCAACGATGATGGCAACTTTTATCTGAAGATTGAGCGGCCCAAGTACTCCAGATACATACAACGCATCACACGTTTCAAGTGTGGTCCCTCTTCCGCAAATGGGTATCGCAAGAGTGGTGATAATCGGCGAGTAAAAAATCCAACCTATGATGGCTAGGGCAGCCACTCCCAGGGCGCTCTTGAAAATACGCTTGCGCAACTCGTTGAGGTGCGAGAGTAACGGTGCTTTGGATTTGTCTACAGGCGGGTCTTCATCCGGAATGTCGGCAGAGGTGCTGGACACGGATGACATTGCTCAAATCTGCTACGCACGAACTATTTGTTGGAAGGGTTTGGTTTATCCGGCCCTTGGGTTGAGTCCGAGTCCTTATCCTCGGCATTGTTCTTGAGTTCGCTCTTGAAAATTCGCAATGATTGGCCAAGAGCACGTGCAGAATCTGGAAGCCGCTTTGCGCCAAAAAGGATGAGCGCCACGAGTACGATCAGTAAAATATGAGACGGCTGAAATGTGTTCATTAGTTCTCCTTTTGTGGCTTCCCGGGACACTACTCCCCACTCCATCCCTCAGTTTAGTGGGTTCATGTACTTTTCGAGCGTTCGCTGGGCAGCCTGGGCGACCGCGGACCGCATAGACGGAGGTGAGTTCACAGAAATGGCTCCGGCAGCGCTCAAAACCGCACGTGCCAACCATTGGGGGTTGTAGACCGGAATCTGACCCACGAATGAGCCCAGTGGGGCTTTGAAAGTCAGGCTATCAAGATGCCACTTTTGGATAAACCAGTAGGCATCAGCGCCAACCCGGATATCCACCATCGTGGGTGCACTATCACTCTGCGAATCCGCGCCTGGCCTGCTGTGAGCTGACAAAGGTAATGATGAACGCGAAACGGCGTGGATTCGATCAAGTCGGAAAAATAGGCGACGACCCTGCTCAATCGAGTATCCAGAGAGGTAAACGAAACCATTCATGGTGAGCAATTCGACAGGTTGCACCGTCTGTCGAACATTGTCATCGAGAGTTGCAGAGTAATAGTCAAGTTCTAACAAACAATCACGGTTTTCGATTGCTCGAATTATCTCTGGCAATACCAGTTTGGAATCTGTGGGTTCAATATCGGGATGATCAACGTGGAGTGCGAGAAGGTCGGCAATCTTCTTTCTTAACCCGGTAAGCACTCGTACATCAGCTGAAGGTGCAATCGTCACAAGGTTTTCAATGGCCAGGAGTAGCGCGGCTCCCTCATCGAAAGTCATCCGCATCGGTCGGGCTAAGGTATGAGCATTCTGCAGGGTGACAAAACCTGAATCGTAGGAGACATCCATCAACTCCAAATGGGTGTAACCAGGAAGCCCGCACATCCAAATCAAATTGAGATCTGCGATGAGTTGATCTTGGGTTATCCCGAATAAGTTCGATACATCCTGTAGGTCGATTCCAGAGTTCCGCTGAAGAAACGGAATGAGTTTCAGAATTCGCGCCAGACGCTTGCTACCGCGATTGCCACTCATGAATGTACCTCGACAATTTGCTGCAAGATAGCAATTATGCGTTCGCGAAGGTCGATGGGCTCGAGCACCTCAACTGCCGAGCCAGCCCACAAGATCATCTCTAGAGCATGATTCTGGTC
>CAZBCF010000009.1:32154-41936 GCA_964490435.1 uncultured Bifidobacterium sp.
TTCGAACAAATCCCCTTTAAATCTTGATAGAAATTGGTCAAGAACAAAGTCCTCTGGAAGAGGGTTTGAGTGAGGAGTTTTAGCGAGCGGAGAAATTTCCCTCATTCGGTCAATTCGAAACGTTTTCACGACGTTATCGTCAATTTCTTTCGCAACGAGATACCAAATGCCAACTCGTGACGTGAGCATTATTGGAGCAACCTCACGTTTTCGATGATTATCAGGGAGTAGGTAATCGAAGCCGAGCAGTCGCTTCTCATTAATCGCCCGCCAGATGCGCTCGAAAGAATCATTGATTGGAATGTGGAACCGGGTGGCATTGCCCATCTCCAGAATCTCATCGAGATTGCCGTCTCCAAAAGTGAGCAACTTCTGTAACCCTTTTCTTGCATCGTCATGTGGACCGAGATCCGAGATAACATTGGTCGCTAGGGCCAACCACAGTGATTCCTCGAACGAGAGCGTGAGTTCAGGCAAGAAGAAGTCTCGCGGGATTATTTGGTAGCCGAACTCATCTTCGAAGTAGATATCGGTGGGAAGTACCTCGACGATAATTCCCAAGTCACGCAATTCATCCTTATCACGCTCAAACATTCGCTCCATGGCTTCGGCGCTCCCCGAGTACCCAGGGATTTGAGCGAAGATTTCATTTTTGGTCATCGGTTTCCGCGTTGCCAACAATGCCAAGGTGAGGTTAAGCAACCGTTCTGTCTTTTCGATTCGTTCGGTTGTCATAGGCACAATCGTAGTGAGCCTTGTTATTATGGGTGGGTGGATTCAACAGTAACGAGAGTTTCGTCCCGATTTCGATTCGCCCGACAGCGCGTGGCGCTCGCTGGACTTTTGCTAACTGGCATGACACTCACTGCCTGCTCCAGCGCTCCTAAAGAAAATTCCGCTACTACGGAGTCGGCGGCTCCCACCCCTGCGGCAACAGCAACGCAATCACCCACCCCTACTGAGGCTACAGAAGTTGCTCTGCCGGATTTCTGCGAACCAGCCACAGCCATAGGTAGGCAACCAACCCAGGTAGGTACACCGTCTGAATACCTGGCGAAGAAAAGTTACACGCTGACGCTTGCCACCAACTGTGGCGAGATTGAGATCTCTGCTGACGCTGCAAAGGCTCCGGCAACCGTGACCACAATCGGGTTTCTGGCTAATGCAAAGTATTACGACGGGACGCTTTGTCATCGATTGACCACGTCAGGAATCTTCGTGCTCCAATGTGGCGACCCAACTGGAACAGGTGGCGGTGGACCAGGTTTCACCTTCAAAGATGAGAACCTGCCGACAGCTAGCGGAGTAAATTATCCAAAAGGGACGGTTGCGATGGCCAATTCCGGGCCGAACACCAATGGCAGTCAATTCTTCCTTGTTTACCAAGACACGACTCTGGGTCCGAATTACACCATCTGGGGCACGATCACCAAAGGGTTAGACCGTTTGGAGAAACTTGCTGCACTAGGTACGGTCGACGGTGGACCTGATGGCGGTCCTAAATTCCCCATCGAAATAAGAACTGCACGTCTGAGTTAAGGCGAGCGCCTATCTCTGCCCCGCTTCGAGATCATCCGCTGGAGATTTAGAGCCACGCCGTCGTGTTCGCGGAGCCTCGACGCCGTCGGCCACTCGACGAGCGCGAATCAAGAACCCGGTGTGCGCAATCATGCGGTTCTCGGGTCGCACCGCTAGTGCGTCTACATGCCAACCACGATGCAAACTCTCCCAAGAATATGGCTCGGTGAAACGACGATCGCTGCGCAGCACTTCGACGGTACGCGATAATTGTGTCGTGGTTGTGACATAAGCGATGAAAACTCCCCCAGGACGCAACAATCTTGCGCTCTGCTCAATGCACTCCCAAGGCGCCAACATATCGAGCACGATTCGATCAACCTTCTGGTCGGGGAATCCTTCGTTAGAGAAATCTTGCTCTTCGAACGAACCAATTCGCACTGTCCAATGTGATGGCACTTCTCCGAAAAAGAGCGCCACATTCTTCGATGCGATCTGAGCGAAATCTTCCCTGCGTTCGGTGCTGACGACACGACCGGAGGGACCCACCGCCCGCAGAAGCGCAATGGTCAGGGCGCCTGAGCCGACACCAGCCTCAAGAACTACATCCGACTGACCGATATCACCAAAACCGACGATGTCAGCAGCGTCTTTTGGATAAATGATCGTGGCACCTCGAGGCATTGCCAAGATGAAATCTTCATAGAGCGGTCGGAGAACGAAGTACGGGGTACCCGACGTTGCAAGAACGAAAGAACCCTCGGACAATCCCACAATCTGCGAGTGTTCGATGATTCCTTTGTGGCTATGCCACGCACCACCTTCGACCAGAGTAAAACTGTATAACTTTCCCTTGGCGTCAGAGAGTTGGACCCGATCACCGTAGGTTAAATCCCCTTTTCGGTGCCGTTTGTCGCTATCAGAACTCATGTCGGTCAGTCTAAGGTGTCATCGTGAGTCTAGACAAAGATGAAGAAATAACTCCAGTAGCGGTCACGCTTTCACCAAGCCGCGCAAATGATTTCATGCAATGTCCCTTGCTCTATCGCTTTCGCACGATTGACAAGCTTCCCGAGCCTCCCAGTATCGATGCTGTGAGAGGCACGCTCGTGCACTCGGTTTTAGAGAGACTCTTCACCTTTGCCAAAGCCGAGCGAAATCTCACATCAGCCGAACGGGAACTACTCCCTATCTGGAATGAGATGAAGGTCAACCGAGATGACGCTCGGTCCCTGTTAACTCACAATGAATTATTCAATGAAGATGAATTCCTGCTCTCAGCATTCACTCTGGTTCGCAGATATTTCGAATTAGAGGATCCGCAAAGTTTCGAGCCCTCTGAATTGGAGGCGCATGTACAAGTTGAACTCCATGATGAGCTGCTGATACACGGATATATCGACCGCCTCGATATCGCGCCAACTGGTGAGATCCGAATCGTTGACTACAAGACTGGCAAAGCCCCTGGTATCGGATTCGAAGAGAAATCATTCTTCCAAATGAAGTTCTACGCGCTCATAGTCTGGAAGACGCTTGGTCGAATTCCTAAACGTTTACAGATGATCTTCCTTGGTGACGGAAAAGTACTCACTCAAGATCCCACGAGCGATGATTTATTAAGGGCTCAAACCAAGATCGAGAAGATTGCCGCAGATATTGACATGGCGAAAAAGAGTGGAAACTGGCCCACGAAGAAATCAAGGCTTTGTGATTGGTGCGCGCACCAGAGCCGTTGTCCTGAATTTGGTGGCACTCCTCCGCCATTGCCGGAACAAAAGTAATTACTGAATTTCGCGTACCAATTTCCAGAGAGAATCAACGGAATGTCCTGCGAGTGTGCTCACGATGGCGCTGCGCGGTGCTGGCGTAATCTCTGCAATATGCGGCACCGCCACCACCCAGCCACCACTTGACCGTGCTGCGGTGACGCCTGTGGGCGAATCCTCCAAAATAAGAGAGTGACCGATGCTCACCTCGAGGTCGGTCGCTGCTTTGAGATATGGATCTGGGAAGGGCTTTCCACGACGAACATCATCAGACGAGATTGATAATTGAAAAGGGTGGTTGGTTATAGATGTGAGAACTGCATTGACAAGGCGTCGCGGACTGGCTGAAACGAGCGCTGCTGGAATCTGACGAGTTGACACCTCGCTGAGTAGATCCTTGATGCCTGGCATCAATCTGATGGTCTGAAACTTGTCGGCCATCCGTTCGATTAATTCGTCAGCAAACCACTCCGGCGTCTGGCGCCCATTCGCGAGATCGGACATGTATTGCCCTACTTTCGACATCGGCCCACCAAGACAATAGAGCTGATCCGCCTCCCGCCATTGCACGTCGAATTCGAGCATCACTTCACGTTCTGTTTCCAGCCAGAATGGCTCGGTATCAACGAGCAGTCCGTCCATGTCGAAAAAAATGCCGTGTGGCAGCGTTGGATCGATGGCTGTGTCAATCATCGGGCAACAATCTATGTTGCATTGAAATACTTCGCCTCAGGATGATGCGAAATTATCGCCGATGTGGATTGTTCAGGATGCAGTTGGAATTCTTCAGAGAGATTTACCCCGATCCGCTCGGGTTTGAGCAATTCACATAATTGCACCTGCTGGCCAAGATCAGGACAGGCTGGATATCCAAATGAATAGCGTGAGCCCCGGTATCCCTGGTCAAGTATCTCCCCAAGTTGTTGACTGTCTTCACTGCCAAAGCCGAGTTCGCTACGTACTCGAGCGTGCCAGTATTCAGCGAGCGCCTCGGTAAGTTGTACCGACAGGCCATGTAATTCGAGGTATTCGCGGAAATTATTCTCGCCAAAGAGTTTTGCGGTGGCGCGACTTACCGCTTCGCCCATCGTCACGACATGGAAAGCGACCACATCGATTTTCCCGCTTACTTTACTTGCATAGAAGTCTGCAAGGCAGAGTCGTCTATCGCGGCGTTGACGCGGGAAGGCAAAACGGGCGATCTCCTTGCGTGCTGCGATTTCAAGTGGATCAAGGATTACCAGATCATTCGCTTCGCTGTAGCACGGGAAGTAGCCATAGACGACCGCAGCCTCTATCCAATTGTTCACCTGAACATCATTGAGTAGGGAACGTAAACGAGGACGACCTTCGCTTTCGGCCATCTCCTCGAAGCTCTTGCCTCCCTTTAAACCCCATTGACCGACGAAAAGTGCCCGCTCATCGAGCATGCTCACGTAATCGCCCATCGGGATTCCTTTGATGACTCGAGATCCCCAGAATGGTGGTGTTGGAATCGCGTTGTCTTCGGAGATGTCGCTGCGACGCGTGTCGATCTCGCGCTCGCCCACTTCAACCACTTTGGTCCGGCGCTTGCGAAGCTCTGGGAGCGCAGCCCCCGGTTCCCCGCGCTTGATAGCCATAAGGCGATCCATCAATTCAAGTCCTTCGAAGGCATCTTTCGCATATCGAACCGTGCCTGGATAAGCATCGGCGAGATCCTGCTCGACAAAGGCGCGGGTGAGCGCGGCTCCACCAAGTATTATCGGCCATCGTTGATAGAGTTTTCTCGCAGTGATTTCTTCGAGGTTCTCCTTCATGATGACCGTTGACTTGACCAACAACCCGCTCATACCGATGACATCGACATTCTCTTTTTCCGCTTCTTCGATAATTGTGGTGATTGTTTGTTTGATTCCGATGTTATGGACGCTGTAGCCGTTATTCGAGAGGATGATGTCAACAAGATTCTTCCCAATGTCGTGGACATCCCCCTTCACAGTGGCGAGAAGGATTTTGCCTCTACCTGACGAATCGCTCTTCTCCATGTGTGGTTCAAGGTACGCAACTGCTTTCTTCATGACTTCAGCGCTCTGCAGCACGAATGGCAACTGCATCTCTCCCCTGCCGAAAAGCTCACCAACTGTCTTCATGCCTTCGAGAAGTAGATTGTTGATAATGTCCAAAGGTGCGATTGACTCTCGCATCGCTTCTTTGAGATCATTTTCGAGGCCATTTCTTTCACCGTCGATAATCCTCTGCTTAAGGCGATCAGTGAGTGCAAGCGCCGCAAGTTGTTCGGCACGTGAGTTGCGCGAAGCAGCAACCTCAGCACCGTCAAAATGGGCAAGAAATTCCGAGAGCGGGTCATATAAAATATTGCCCGTCTTCTCATCGAACCTTCGACGGTCGTAAATCAAATCAAGTGCAAGTTCTCGCGACTTCTCATCAATTCTTGCCATGGGTGTGATTTTTGAAGGGTGGATGATTGCAGAAGTCAGGCCAGCGTTGACCGCTTCATGAAGGAAGACAGAATTCAAGACGATTCGCGCGGCAGGATTGAGTCCAAAGGAGATATTGCTAATTCCAAGCACAGTTTGAACATCTGGGAACTGGGTGCGAATTTTACGGATTGCTTCAAGAGTCTCTATGCCATCCTTGCGCGTTTCCTCTTGCCCAGTTGCAATGGGAAAGGTGAGCGCGTCTATCAGAATATCTGAGGTGCGCATTCCCCAGTTATTTGTAAGGTCATTGATAAGACGAGTTGCGATCTTCGTTTTCCATTCGGCGGTTCGAGCCTGGCCTTCTTCATCGATGGTCAGCGCCACTAGTGCAGCACCATGCTCTTGAACCAAAGGCATAATGCGAGCAAAACGTGAATTTGGCCCATTGCCATCTTCATAATTCACCGAGTTGATGACTGCTCGTCCGCCGATGCGTTCCAACCCTGCTTGCAACACCGCGGGTTCGGTTGAATCAAGCACAATTGGTAGCGTCGAACTTGTCGCGAAAAGTTCTGCCAAGACGCTCATGTCAGCCACACCATCACGACCTACATAATCGACGCAAAGATCGAGCATGTGCGCACCTTCGCGAATCTGCTCTTTGGCTATTTCGAGACATTCTTGCCAGTCTTGCGCAAGCAGTGCATCCCGAAAAGCCTTGGAACCATTTGCATTAGTGCGTTCACCAATTGCCATATAAGTGTTCTGCTGGCGAAAAGATGTATGTTGATAGAGCGAAGCAGCACCGGGATCATGTGCCGCTTGTAGATTTCTTTTCATAGGTGTGTTGTTGCGCAGGGTTCGTACAACTTCGGCAAGATGTTCAGGAGTTGTTCCGCAACAACCGCCTACCAGGTTCAAACCGTAATCACGGACGAACGACTCGAGACTAGTAGCGAGTTCCACAGGTGTGAGCGGATATCGGGCACCGCCACTCTCGAGAATTGGGAGTCCCGCGTTAGGCATGCAGGAGATCATGACCTCAGAGGATCTGGCCAACTGGCGAAGATGCTCACTCATTTCTGCAGGGCCAGTAGCACAGTTCAAACCGATGACATCGATGGATAACGGTTCCAGCGCTGTCAATGCGGCACCAATCTCACTTCCCAGCAGCATCGTTCCGGTGGTTTCTACCGTGACTTGTGCGATGAGCAGCAGATCTCTCCCTGCCGCTTCGATGGCGCTACGACATCCGTTGACAGCCGCTTTGGTCTGTAAAAGATCTTGCGAAGTTTCGACAAGGAGTGCGTCAGCACCCCCGTCAATCAAACCGCGAGCACATTCTTCGTATGCCTTGCGAAGTTTCTGATAACTGGCGTGACCAAGTGTTGGCAATTTCGTCCCGGGACCAATCGAACCGAAGACCCATTTAGCCCCGTCGGCTGAATACTCATCTGCTACCTCTCGGGCCAATTTTGCGCCCGCATACGAGAGTTCGTAGATTCGATCTTCGATGCCGTACTCAGCAAGATTCCCGAAGTTGGCACCGAAGGTATTGGTTTCGATGCCATCTACGCCCACTTCGAGATACGCTCGATGGACCGCTTTGACCATCTCGGGTCGGCTGACATTGAGAATCTCGTTACACCCCTCGTGACCCTGGAAATCTTCGAGGGTGGGGTTCTGGGCCTGCAGCATCGTTCCCATTGCGCCGTCGACGATAACTACCCGCTCTGTGAGGGTTTCGCGAAGGCTTTTCATTGGAGTAAGGGTACCTGCTCTAATGTAAGGCTATGGAGATCTACTCCCTGCCTGCACTGCGCGACCCCATCCTCATCGCAGCATTTCAAGGGTGGAACGATGCCGCTGAAGCCGCATCAAAGGCAGTTGAGCATTTGCTCTCGTTGTGGCCTTCGCAACTTATCGCCGAAGTCGAATCTGAGGATTTTTATGATTATCAGGACACCCGACCTCAGATCTTCCTCGACGAAAATGGCGAGCGGGAATTGTCGTGGCCCACCACGACCGTTCATGCGGTAACTGTTCCAGATTTCAATCGCGACTTCCTCATAGTCACTGGCGTTGAGCCATCGATGAAATGGCGAACATTCGTTGGTGAAATCCTGTCGCTCGGAGAGGATCTCAACATCTCTTTGGTCGTATCACTCGGGTCGCTCTTAGCCGATGTACCGCACACACGCCCGATACCGGTGACTCTCTCAGCCGCGAACACGGCGTTGGCCAAACGATTCGGCGTCGAGATGAGTCGCTATGAAGGATCAACTGGCATCTTAGGTGCGATCCAAGATGGATGTAACGCACGCGATATTGATTCGCTCTCGTTATGGGCGGCAATCCCACATTACGTTGCTACGCCGCCATGTCCAAAAGGAACTCTTGCACTTCTTAATCATCTTGAGGATCTCCTGGACGTGAATATCCCTGAAGGTGAATTACCAGATGATGCGCGCGCGTGGGAATTAGGCGCCACCCAAATAACACAGGAAGATTCCGAAATCTCGGAGTATGTCCAATCTCTCGAGGAATCTAAGGATGCCGCAGATCTACCAGAGGCATCTGGGGAGTCAATCGCGCGCGAATTCGAACGGTATTTGCGCCACCGTGGAGACGAAATCAAATAGGTGCTGAAGCTAAGAACTCAGAGCGCAATGCCGAGAGCGGCATCGAGAAATCGTGACAATTGCCCAATGTCGCCAACATCGGTGCGTTCGATTCCTTCTTCATTCAATGAGGTAACGCGTGAGGTTGCCCAGGCATCGATGAACGAAAATGCTTTAGGAGTGTCTAGGTCATCGCTTATTGCGCGAGCAACGTGATTGATGAGCGAGGTCACCTCTCCGCCATAAGGACTAGCAAAAGCAGCACGCCAGGAATTCCAGCGGTCCTGCGCCTGTTGCAATAATTCATCGCTCCAGGATCTATCCGAACGGTAGTGCCCCGACAGGAGCGCGATTCGTAAGACCATCGGATCGATAGAATTGCGCATGACAGAGACAAATTTGAGGTTGCCTCTGGATTTGCTCATCTTCTCCCCATCGAGGCCAATCATTCCAGAGTGCACAAAACGCCTAGCGAAATCTTTCCCAGTCAAAACCCTTCCCTCTGCAGCACACATCGAATGGTGTGGAAAGTGAAGATCGCTGCCGCCACCTTGAATTGAGATGGGCGCATCTAAATACTTCAACGCGATAGCCGTGCATTCGATGTGCCAACCGGGTCGACCTTCACCGAATGGCGATGGCCAATGTGGTTCGCCAGGACGTTCGGCGCGCCAAATGAGGCAATCCAAGGGATGGCGCTTTCCAGGACGATTCGGATCACCACCGCGTTCGGCAAAAATCTCTATTGCTTCCTTTTCGGAGAGTTTGTTGTACGTATGAAATAGCGGATCGCTGGTGACATCGAAATAGAGATCTTTCTCAACCTTATAAACAGCACCACTGGCAATCAACTTCTCGATCGCTTCAATTACCCATGGGATCGTCTCAACCGCGCCCATGTAGTGATTTGGTGGAAGTATCCGCAACGAAACCATGTCATCGCGAAAGAGCGCTATCTGGTCGTGCGCAAGTCTCTCCCAGTCGACTCCATTGCGCTGTGCCCGCTCTAAAAGTGGGTCATCAACATCTGTGATGTTCTGAATGTACGTGACTTCATGTCCGGTCAACCTCAAATATCGATTGATGAGGTCGAATGCGAGATAGGTCGCCGCATGACCAAGATGGGTAGCGTCGTAGGGAGTGATACCACAGACATACATGGAAACTTTCGCTTCACTCTCTTTTGTAAAATCAATCCTGCCTGAGGAGAGCGAGTCGAAGAGAGATAACTTCGGAAAGTCATATTGCCCTTGGGCCAAAGGTGGGATGTAAGAAGTAGCCCACGCTTTCATTGCATCAGTCTATCGACCGCACTGGCGACCCTGCTGGCGACCCTGCTGGCGAACGGCATGAACCGGCATGAACTGGGATGGTATTTAGATTGGCGGCCACGGAACGGCTGGCCATTCATCCGACGGATACGGGAAGCAACCCTCGGCTAGCGTCCTCTCAGT
>CAZBCF010000009.1:42036-43147 GCA_964490435.1 uncultured Bifidobacterium sp.
ATCTTTCGGTCGGTGTTATTTACCAGAACATCAAAAAGCGCGAGTTTTCGCAAACGTTCATCGTGCGACTGTGCCAGATCGATGAGGTCTATCTCTTCCGGGACCTCAATCCATTCTTGAACCGCGCCGGGACCGAATGGTCCATCACGCAAGATAGTCAGTGGTACTACTCGCAGTTCGGAGAATTCGCTAAATCGATAGGCGGCAACTTCCCTACCTGCCAGGGTGCCGTCAGGAAAGTCCCACAAGGGTCGCTCTCCAGCAATCGGTTTATAGATCACATCCACTCTCTGCTCTCGTAAGGCAACATGACCGAAAAGGGTCGCATTCGATGCATCAACCAATCGCCCGGTTACCTCTAACTCTCCGTTGGTAATGATCTCCTTAACGTCGATAGCCATTTGCCCTCGGGCAGAGGTGTCCTTGTGCATCTAACGGTCCACCACAGAAGGGACAGGGCGGTCTGCCAGCATTGATTAGTGCAAGAGAATCTATGGCGAAGGCTAAAGCCATCTCGATACCGATTGTGACGCGCAGTAGCGGTGGACCAGAATTGGGATCTTCGATGATCTCGCTTTCCTCGCCACCCTGAGCCTCAATAATCAACTCCTGCGTTTTCGGGTTCCACGTGAGCGAAAGCGCCGAGACGCGAAACTCCTCCGTGAAAGGGGTTACCAGTTGTGGAAGTTGCCTGGACTTTCGTTTGAAATCCTGTGCCTTGCCAAATTTGATCTCTTTTAAGAGGGCAATGATTCGTTCTGCAAGCACGGATAGCTGGCTCTTCTCCAGCGCCACCGAGATATTGTGGCGCCCATCCACGACTTGGAGGTAGAAAGTGCGTTCCCCTGGCATCCCGACTGTCCCTGAGATGAATTGTGCCGGGAACGAGAACTCATGTATCTCCCGCATCTCCCGCATAATTACATCGTCCTCTCTGTGTGCGTTTCGTGCCGAACTTCGCCACCGAGGGTTGGGGCAGAAATGTTACTGAAGAGATTTTCGAGGGGTTCTAGTGAACGATTGGATTGCAGGAGCCTAGCGCCCTCTTTTGTTATTGTCGCAACTGAGATCGAAGCCGGCTCAACGACTAGTGATTGGAAATTCTTGAACT
>CAZBCF010000010.1:0-37715 GCA_964490435.1 uncultured Bifidobacterium sp.
GTGATCTCCTCGTCATCCAGATAGATCGCCCCGTCATCAATCTGCTCAAGCAAGTTGATGCACCGGAGCAAGGTCGACTTTCCAGAGCCTGAAGCACCAATGAGCACAGTTGCGCTGGCTTCAGGAACATCGAAACTTACAGAATCAAGGACCACCTCATCACCAAAAGATTTGCGAAGTGCATCGACCTGCAGCGCCAATTTAGTCATGCAAGACCTTGCGCATTCTGTCGTTCGATAGAGCGGCGCATCGCGCGATCGGTGAAGCGAGTCAGCGGAATAGTCACCAACAAGAAGACGATTGCTGCAATCACATAAGGCGTGTAGTTAAATGATCTACTGCTAGCAATCTGCGCCGCTCGAACTGCGTCAGTGACGCCAAGTATCGAGACCAATCCAGTGTCTTTGATAAGTGCAATCAGATCATTCAAGAGTGGTGGGGTCACGCGCTTCAGCGCTTGTGGCAAGACCACATGTCGCAATGATTGAAAGTGCGATAAGCCAAGCGAACGCGCGCCAGCGCGCTGGCTCGGGTGCACCGTCAAGATGCCACTTCGGAGCACCTCTGCGACATACGCGGTGTAAGTGATAATCACAGCAAGCGTGCCGAGAATCAGAACATTATTCGTCAGCCCAGGAATCCGCAGGGCAGGGATACCAAAGCCAACCAGCAAGATCACCAAGATCATCGGAATCCCGCGAAATAGATCGACGTAGAGCGTTGCCAAAAAGCGGAAGGGAGTCAAAGCCGGTGAGCGCGAAGTGCGCAATAAGGCAATAGATAATCCAAGTAGCGCAACGCATGATGCCGCGATGATGGTCAGCATCACATTCGTCATGAATCCGAGTAAGACCTTGGGCAGTACTTCTGCACCGTAGGCCCAATTAAAAAAGGTATCTGAGAGCGTGCTAAACCCAGGTGAGGTCACCAAGATAACGGTGAGCGTTCCGAGGACCAGGATGCTCGAGCCAGCGGCAATCACTCCGTAACGAAGAGACGCTCTACGCCGAAAACTTCTTCGCTTCAGTTCCCGATCACTCGGTCGCCACGACTCCTCAGAGCGCGAACGGGTGTGCCCATCGCTGGACACACCCGGCTCCCGCTCTTCGTGGTTCATTCTGATGACGGCTCGTCAGACCTTAAGAAAGGTATGGCGCTCCGGCTGAGGTCGCCAACCATTTGTCAGTGATCTCCTTGAGTTCGCCACTGTCACGAATCGCATCGACTGCAGAGGTGACGCACTTGGTGATGGGGCTGTCTTTTGCAAGGAGCAAACCGGCACCTTGATCGTTGGAATCACGATTTTCTACCTGCCCAACGATGATCCCGTTAGGAACTTCGACGGCAGAGAGATAGAAGGCGGTAGGAAGGTCAACGACTAGGCCATCGATCTGTCCGTTCTTGAGCGCGGCCACTGCTGCAGCATTGTCATTGAAGACCTGTGCTTTGAGACCAAATTGTTGTTCGATTGTGTCGAGAGAGGTGGATGCAACGGCAGCTCCTAATTTGGCGCCCTTTGCCTTTAGGTCAGCGATAGTTGTCACGCCTTCGATCTTGCTGCCCTTAAACGAGACAATTGATTGATTGGAAAAGTAATAAGCGCTGGAGAAATCCACGACCTTCTTGCGCTCATCGGTAATTGAATACTGTTGGATGTTGAAGTCGAACGTCTTGGGGCCAGGTGCGATCGCAGAATCAAATGTGGTGCGAACCCACTTGACTTGATCATTGGTATATCCGAGTTGCTTAGCCACCGCATAGGCAACGGCTGCCTCGAATCCTTCACCCTTTTCCGGCGCATCGTTGAGCACCCATGGTGAGTAAGCAGGCTCTCCGGTCGCGATGGTCAAAGTGTTCGCTTCGAGAGTCTGCAACGTTGCAGGCGCGCACTCATTCGTTGCTGCAGATTCGGCAGGCGCGGCAGCCTCGTCAGTCGATGTGCTCTCAGAGCAGCTCGTTGCGACGAGAGCAAACAGCGCGAGAAAGAGCGCTGCTAATTTACGTTTGGTTTTCACAATGTCCCTACTTCCCTTTCGATACTTTTCAGTATCTCTTCCCTATTAATGAACACCACCATGGCGCCCAATTTTCGGGCCTTGTGATGAATCATGCGCAGCAAGGCCCGCGCTTGCCATCTTCTGGCCAGGTATCACCCGGAGCACCCCACCGCGGTGGAGGGTTGCCGATCAGCGAGCCGGGGCTTGGCGCTGATGCTCTTAACCTTGGCGAAAAAGTAGCAGAATCTTGAGGCTTTACGAAATTCCTGCCATAGAAAGATAGAGTGTTGCGCTATGGCACGGGTAAACACCCTCATCGTTCTCGATCCGCGAGATAACATTGCAATCGCTTTGCAGGAACTGCCTATTGGTGCACGAATCGAGCAAAACGATATCGCTCTGACCTTGGAAATCACCGAAGTCATTCCTCGTGGTCATAAGGTGGCGCTGGAAGATATCGCCAAGGATGGCGCCATCATCAAATATGGAGAGCGAATGGGCCACGCCTTCCGTGCGATTCCTAGAGGTGCACATGTGCACATCCACAACGTTATTGGCGATCGAGTATCGACAGAGCCCACCACATGATTTCTGGATATTCGAATGGCTCTCGCGGAATCGGAGTACGCAGCCACCAATTGATCCTGCCTTCGGTGGTGTGCTCGACTCACCTGTCGAAGAAAGTTGCTGAACAGGTAGGCGCGATCACCTTCGCACATCAACATGGATGCGCGATCATCGGCCCTGATGTAGCAGGAGTCAACGACTTTTTCGTTGCGCTAGCGGGCCATCCCAATGTGAGTTCGACAGTGGTCCTTGGCTTAGGCTGCGAAACTTTGCAAGGCAATGAACTGACCGAGAGCATCACCACAAAGTATCCAGAGACTAAATATGTGGTGATACAAGAGAGCCCCGGCATGGCTGGCGCACTTGATTTGAGTATCGAGGCCGCCATTGCGCTGAAAATGAACGCCCCTAAAGCGCCACTTGAGCGCCTAGTAATAGGAGTAGAAGGAAATCCGCACGAGCAGTTTCTCGATTCTTTCCAAGCGGTTGTAGCGGAGAGTGGACACCGGCTGGTGATATCCAACGAATTCAAGGAGCCTGCTCGCAACTTTGCACAACTTATTCGGCAACGCTCACACATCATCGTTTCGTTCCCCGATGCCAATCAGCCTCCTACTGGTTTGCCGCTTATCCCCGTTGTCACAGTGGCGAACTCACTCTCGCCGCTACATCAAGCCCTCATCGATGATTTCGATTGTTCCGGCGAGATTGCAACTACTGCCCTGCTCGCCAAATTGCTCTCGGTGGCAAACGGAGAGATGAGTAAATCCGAAGCACGAAAGATCGGCGATATCGTTGTACCGCGAATGGTTCGGAGCGTCTAATGTCCAGCACACCATCACCACTGACTGGTTATCCCCGCAAGAACAGTCGCTGGGGTTTTCGCAACTATATTCTTATTCTCCCGCTACATAACGCCCTCAATCAGCTCTCTGACGAACTGCGAATACATCACCCTGCCCATCCGATACTCACCTCTGTCACGCATGATTGGAGCGGTGAGATTGATGATGATTGGGAGCGAATCCAACGAACTTTCTCGGGGTTTGCCGTAAATCCGAATGTGGGCGCAACAATTATCCTCGGTGTTGGTTCACCAGCTGAGGAAGGTATTGTCGATGCAGCGCGAACCAAACGTGAGATGCCCATCGCATACCTGACCCTCAAAGATTCTGGCGGTTTTGACAAGCTACGAGAACTAGCGATGGAATCTATCTCTGAAGTATTTCCATTAGTGGCTTCAGAAAAAAGAGAGAGTGCCCCCTGGAGTTCCATCGTTCTGGGGTTGGAGTGTGGTGGGTCGGACGCTTATTCTGGAATCACCGCAAATCCTGCACTGGGCGTTGCTAGTGACAAATTTGTAGAACTTGGTGGAACTTCAATTCTCGCAGAGACGATGGAAATCTTAGGAGCAGAACACCTACTTGCTGCTCGAGCCAAAACTCCTGCAGTTGGTCAAGCAATCATCGATGTCGTTGCTCGATACGAGCGCTCAATTACATACGAGGGAATTGACATTCGAGGTGCGCAACCAAGTCGGGGAAATATCGAGGGTGGCCTAACGACTTTGGAAGAGAAATCTCTAGGCGCTGCAAAGAAGGCTGGCAATGCGCCATTCACCGGAGTACTCGATTATGCCTTTGAGCCAACGGCGCCTGGCTTGTACTTTATGGATACACCGGGACACGACATCGAACAACTCACCGGTTTTGCCGCTGCCGATGTCAATGTCACGGTCTTCACGACAGGCCGTGGCACGCCAACTGGTTCGGCAGTGATTCCGACGATCAAGGTGGCAACGAATACCGAGATGGCGATCTCTCTTCCCGACCTGATTGATCTTAACGCGGGCACCATTGCCGACGGCACCGAGACGGTCGCAGAAGTTGGCGCTCGCATCTTCGCCGAAATTGTCGATGTCGCCAACGGAAAGTTAACGGCGGCAGAAACTGGTGGCCATCGCGAGTTCAATCTCTCAAGGCTCTACGGTTCTACTCAGTAACTATCCGAGCTGCTCGGCGATATGTAGCGGCTCTTCTTCTCTTAACTTCCCCAGAAATTCTGCGAGTAGTGACCAATCAGCCTCGACGATGGGCGTGCGCAACCCTGGCGTTTGCATGACCTGCGCTACCGCCTCGAAAGAATCCACGTGCCGTGCGCGAGTTATCAACTCTTCTCGCAGAGGATCTGTCACAGTCAATCCGCTTTGCAAGAATCTGATCCAGAGAGCAATGGCGAAGGCGACTCGCTCGCGTGGACTATTGGATTGTCTCAACGAATTCATCGCCTCAAAGAGTCGCTGCGGAAGTTTTGCAGAACCATCCATGGCAATCTGTGCACTTCGGTGAGCCACTGCGCTATTTCCGATCCGAGTGCGTGCGGCTGCCGCATACATTGCGACATCAATTGTCGAAGGTGCCATGATTGTCGAGGCTAGTTGCTCCTGCAGGGCCGCGATGAATGAGTTCCACTCTGGGAGTGCAATCGCCTGGTAAACATATTCAATCCCAGAAAGTTGGCTGAAATATGCGGTCGTCGAGTGAGCGCCATTGAATAGTCGCAACTTAACTCTCTCAAAAGCCGCTACGTCAGGCGAGATCTCAACATCAAATGCGCCGAGGTTCTGGCTACTTTCATGTGGAGCGACCACCCACTGCCGGAAAGGTTCAGTGGTAATCAGAGATAAATCTCGGTAACCAAAATCTTGTTCGAATTCATCAATGGCAGCGGGGGTAATTGCTGGGACTATCCGATCAACCATCGAATTAGGAATCGCAATTTCCTCAAGCCAACTCAGAAAATCAACGTCCAATTCGCGCATGCTCGCCGATTGTTGCAGGACACTTCGAAGGTAGGTGCCATTACTAGGCAAATTATCGCAAGAGATTATTGTTGGTGCCTTAAGCCCACTGCTAAATCTTAAATGCAGCATGTCGAGTAATCGGTTAGGCATGGAATCTCGCTCCACGCCCGCGCGATATGCCTTCTCAGTCGATGTGATAGTTATTATTTTCAAATCGGCGGAGGTTATGGCGCCTTTAATTCTTGAATCATCGATATCAAAGAGCGCACCGTCAAAAATCGACCCGATGACAGTGGGATTCTGGGAACCATCTTGGCGAGCATTGACTGTGTAACAAAAATCTTGACTGCGCAGTGCATCGGTCACTGCTGGATTCCGCGGCGATATCCCAAATACTCCCCACTCACCTAACCCCTGCCTCAAAGCCTCATCGAAATAGACCGCTTGATGGCCACGGTGAAATGCACCGAGGCCAAAATGAATTACTCCGATAGTCCTGCCCTGCCTCGGATAGGTAGGTGACAGCCGTTTCATAACTGATTCATAACCTGAAAAAATCTTTTGATAAATGGTAGGCGATCTGATCTGCAATCAAGCGGGCATCCTCCTCGCGGATCCGATGGGCAATCACCAAATCTGCTAGATAACCCGCATCGAATCTCCGTGCGACATCATGGCGGACTGGAATCGATAGAAAGGCTCGAGTGTCATCGATGAACCCGAGCGTATTGAGATAGCCAGCAGTCTCGATGGTGGCATCCCGCCATCTACGCATACCGTTGAGACTGTCGTGGAACCACCATGGCGGCCCCAATTTCACAGAAGGATAAGCGCCAGCAATAGGGGCTAATTCGCGAGAGTAGGTAGATTCATCAAGTGTAAAGAGAGCCAATCGGAAGTTCTTGGAGAATCCAAATCGATTGAGCAATGGCTTGAGTGCCTGCGTAAATTCAGTACGCATTGGAATATCGAATCCGCGATCTGGTCCATAGTTAGCAAAGATTTCTGCTGAATGATTCCGGGCGGAACCAGGATGTAATTGCATCACCAATCCATCATCAGCAGACATCTGTGCATGTTCCATAAGCATTACAGCGCGGAAAGTCTCGACTGATTCGGCGCTCGTCTCTCCTGACCTCAAAGCGGTAAAGAGCGCATTCTTTTCGCTTTCTGAGAGTTCTAAAGTCAATGCAGACGGCGTGCCATGATCTGTGGCCTTAGCTCCGGCTGCGATGAAGCGATCTCGTGCCGTGCGCAAAGCATCTCGTAGTTGTGCAAAGGAGCCGATGGTCATACCTGTTGAAAGCTCAAGCCGCTCGAGGGAGCGCTGCCAATCTTTACGATCGGGATCGCTGACATCATCTGGACGGAAGGTGGGAATCATGCGACCTTTAAGTGAGGTGGCGTCGAGTGCGCGATGATGTTCTAAGGAGTCACTCGTGCCATCAGTGGTGGCTAAGAGTTCAATCCGAAACTTCTCGAATAAATTTTTCGGTAGGAATTCGTCGCTTGCTAGACGTTCTGCTATCTCACAATATAATCGCTGAGCAGAGTCTGCATTGAATGGCTCCTTGATATCAAAAATCTCATTCAGAATCTCTTCGAACCAGATTCGCGAGGGTGTGCCGGCAAATGCGACCCAATGATCAGCAATTATCTGCCAGATGCTCTCCGGCGAAATTCCTTTTTTTTGAACTTCACTTTCAGCAGTGGGTATATCGAGTTGTTCATAAGAGATTCCCAAACTTGCCAACATTCGGGTGATGTAGTGATCTGGAGTGATAAGGAGCGCAACTGGATCTGGAAAAGGTTTGTTCTGAGCAATCGTCGCGGGATTTACATGTCCATGTGGAGAGAGAATGGGAAAGGCGCTCATTTGTAGGTAAAGCTCGCGCGCCAACGGAAGTGCGGTGGCCTGGCAACCTAGATATCGATCGGGATGCAGACTAGACATGGCTGCGCAACCAATCGAAAGCCTGTTCTTGCATAGCCACCGTGAATGAATGACGCACCGGGTAGAACTCCCCCTTATACGCACCCCTTCCGGCATCGTGGTCAGAGAGCATCTGATGCGCCTGACGCATTCCCTCTTTGGTGAAGAGTTGATCCTCGCCACAGAACTGGACGAAAAGTGGGGTATCAGCAATCATCGCAACTTCTGGCCACTCGCCAGCGCTCGCTAGATTGAACGGGAAGAACATCCACGAGTGCGGTGCGATATGTTCGTGCAGCATCGACGTATACGTTGCCATCGCTCCCGTTGACACCACCGCGCGCAACTCTGGATTAGTCGCATGAAGAACGAGCGCTCGACATCCTCCGCCAGATAGACCTATAGCCGAAATCGGTCCAGAGATCTCAGGCAATTGCTTAGCGACCTCGAGTGCTACTCGATCATCATGGTTGAGAATGCCCGCCATGGTCGCACCATAAAGACTGAGGTATTTATTTAGTGCTAGCGATTCGAACATCACGGAGAGGTTTTCAAACTCACCATCAGTTGCTGATCCGTGTATCTCTTTGATGCGCGGAGGTAACTCATCAAGGGAGAATCCGCGCGACCCCCACGGGAAACAGTCGTGTACTAATACGGCAAAGCCACGCTTGGCTAACTCGTTTGCAGGAGCGCGGTTGCCATAGTGATCTCGGCGAACCCACATGGCGCGCTCAGGCAATTGCTCGGGAGCAGATTGGGCAACCTTCTCCTTACCGAACTCTTTGAGATCGTCATGACTATGGAGATAGAGCACACCAGGTAAGGGGCGATTGATATTCGCCGGGGTCAATAAGAGCGCCTCAGTGTCCTTACCCCAACCCACATTCCACGAGAGCCTTGTGATGCGAACCCCGTCGAACTCGCTTACGAGACCGCGCGAGATCGAGAGGCGTTCTGGGATGGGCGGGACTGCGCCGAGCGCAGAAAGTAGTTTGTTGTGAGTCAACGGAGCATCTGGACGGGTTCCGAAATGGAGCGCCCCGCCTAACTCTTCTAACCAATTGGTGGCCATGTAAACAGCCTAACGGTTGAGGCTAGGTATCTTCGAGAGCAACAAATGCACCACAATTCCAATGGCTACCGCGCGAATCAAATCAAGGACAACGGTACTGATAGCGGTGACAAGCAAGGTGATTGCATTGCTCCGGGTTGTTACAAATGCTTCATAGATGGTTCGTGGCTTGACCATACGCAACGCGGTCACGATGAGAACCCCAGCAAGCGCGCTCACGGGAATCCTTCCCACAAGTGGTGCGAGCAGAAGTATGCAGAGCAGAAGAAAAACGGCGTGAATCATCGAAGCGAGGCGAGTTTTTGCTCCCGAGCGAACGTTGACAGCGGTGCGCGCTATCGCGCCGGTGGCTGGAATGCCACCCATCGTTGCTGACGCAACAGTTGCTAGACCCTGACCAAATAATTCCCGATTGCTATCGAAGTCACTCTGCTCGTGGAGTTTGGTTTGAGAGTGCGAAAGTCCTTCAGCAACTTTCCCAGATAAAACTGACTCTATTGCTCCCAACGCGAAGACTGCTAGCGCGCTCACAAGAATCGGAGCCCATTTATCCGTTGGTAATTCAGGAAAGGTTGGGCGTGGCAGCGTACGGGGCAACGCACCGATATCGACCACGTTCAACTGAAAGAGGGATCCGACAATCGTGCAGAGCACCACGGTGACGATACTTGCGGGAATCTTCTTGAACAGCCGCGGAGAGATGACCATCACTGCAATAGCGATAAGTGTCATCACTAGCGCGTGTGGATGTACTGCTCCTTGGCTGACTACCTCAACGCTTCGCCAAGCGACGAGTAATGAGTTTGCCCCTTCAGGTTTTGCAATATCGAGCGCGAGTGGAACTTGTTGAAGTGCGATGACTATCCCGATACCAGCAGTAAAACCTTCGAGGACTGACCAAGGCACCCGCGCGAAGACCCGTCCTAATCGAAATATTCCGGCAAGAATGGAAAAGGCACCTGCAATGACGCCAACGATTGCGATGATTGAGGTTCCGTTACGTTCGACGATGGGAACGAGCACTACCGTCATCGCTCCCGTTGGCCCGCTTACCTGAAAACGCGAACCACCAAAGAGCGCTGCGATGAAACCCGCGACGATCGCAGTGATGATTCCTGATGTCGCTCCTGTTCCGGTGGCAATCCCAAAACCCAACGCGAGGGGCAGCGCCACGACGCCGACCGCAAGCCCGGCAAGGGCATCATCGCGCCATTGCTCACGAACTCCACGAAAGTCTCGGCGAGAAGGCGCTACGCGCGATAAGAATTTAAGGCGCGAGGGTGAAGACACCCGACGACGGTACCGCAGCCAATTTCGGCGAGGTGAGTTGTAATTGCAAATCATTTGCAATAAGGTATGCAGGTGAGCAATCAGCCTACTTCCCGCTCATTGCGCCACCACCTGACGTTCGAGCGCTCTGAATTGCCTGCCCTCTTCGGGGTGCTAGGCACCGTCATCGCCCTACACGTCGTGGGCTGGGGGCTCTTCATCTATTACAACTCCAATCCCGCCTATCACGACTTAGTCAACGGCCAAGGCGCTCTGATCTATGCGGGGGCTGGGGCGCTCGCCTATTCATTCGGACTTCGCCATGCATTCGATGCCGACCATATCGCGGCAATCGATGACACCACGCGTTTGATGTTGGCGAAGGGCAAGAAGCCGCTGGGAGTGGGCCTCTTCTTCTCGTTGGGCCATTCCACGATTGTGCTTGCACTCTGTATTGGAGTCGCCTTCGCCGCCAAACAGGCAATCAAGTTTCAAAAGGATTTTGCTGAGACCGGCGGCATCATCGGCGCATCCGTCTCTGGTTTCTTCCTCTACCTCGTCGGCATCCTCAACCTGGTGATCTTGGTAGGCATTGTCAAAGTATGGCGCCTTGCAAAGAGTGGAAAGTTCTCGCATGAGCACCTTGAAGAATTACTCAACGAGCGTGGCTTGATGCGCAGAATTTTTCGAGGGCGCTTCAAAAAGGGTTTTGATAAGTCTTGGCAGTTATATCCAGTCGGTGTCCTGTTTGGACTCGGCTTCGACACCGCAACTGAAGTCGCATTACTCGCTCTCTCAGCAACTGCAGCGGTAGGCGTGGTCGGAGGCTCGCTACCTCCACTCGCAATCATCGCCCTGCCGATCATCTTCGCAGCAGGCATGTCGCTCATGGATTCGCTCGATGGTATTTTCATGACAAAGGCATATTCGTGGGCCTTTACCTCACCCCTTCGAAAGATTTACTACAACCTCACTACGACGAGCATTTCAATTTTCGTCGCGCTAGTCATCGGCACCATTCAGATTATTCACGTTGCTGCGACGCTCACCAATCTTGGTAAATATCAACCATTTACCTATTTAAACGAGCTCGACCTAGGAAACCTGGGTTACTTCATTGTTGCCAGCTTCGTTTTTGCCTGGCTATTCAGCGTTGTCTTGTGGCGGGCAAGAAAATATGAAACTCGTTACTCCTCAGGAATTGCTGAGACCGAGCATGTGCATACTGAGATACATCTAAAGGATTAGTGCAGCCCGCTTTAATCGAGGAAAAAGTCGAGTAAGAAATCCTTCGTTCCCGGAACCACCGCATATTTATCCAGATCGGTCACACCAATGCTCGCAAGCACCTCATCATCTACGAGAAATTCACCGGTCCGCTCAGTTCCAGTAAGAATCACATGAGCAGCATCAGCAAGGATCGCGGGCGTCCGACAAGCAGCGGTATCGATACCGGGGATCATCTGCAGCGCAGCCGTATCAATGGCTGTTCGGGGCCAGAGCGCATTGACCTTGATTCCATCTCGCTTCAACTCATCAGCAAGGCCAAGTACACACATGCTCATTCCATATTTCGCCATCGTGTACGCGAGGTGATTCTTGAACCATTTGGATTTCATCGATAACGGCGGTGACATCATCAAGATGTGAGGGTTGCGCCCCGCCGCGGCCGATTCCTTGAGCGCCGGAATCGCGGCTTGTGAGGTTAAGAAAGTCGCCCTGACGTTGACTGAGAACATCAGATCAAATCTTTTTGCCGGAGTTTGAAGTGTGGGAGTGAGGTTGATCGCGGATGCATTGTTGATCAAGATATCGAGTCCGCCAAACTCTTCAACAGCCTTAGTAACGGCTTCAGAGATTTGATTCTCGTCTCGTAAATCGCACTGAATCGGAAGCGCTTTGCCGCCAGCCTTCTCGATCTCTTCCGCCGCCGTAAAGATTGTCCCTGGCAACTTTGGATGTGGCTCGGTTGTCTTTGCTGCAATCGCTACCATCGCACCATCGTGTGCCGCACGCTTAGCGATAGCTAGCCCGATTCCACGAGATGCTCCGGTAATGAAAATCTTCTTTCCCGCTAATGTCCTTGAATTCGCCATGGTTGCGCCTACTTTCCTTTTTTCATCAAGAAGTTCATGAATGCAGTTCGGGCCTCATCGCTCTCGAGAGCAGCCGAGAACAACTTCGCTTCTTCGGACATAACAGCAGCAAGTTGGCTCTGGTGAGATTCGCGCAGCAACCGCTTTGTCTCACGCATCGCGTTACGTGGCTGATCTGCCAACTGTTTGGCACGCTCACCAGCACGCACGGCGACCTCGTCCTCATCGACGACTTCGTTGATAAAGCCCGCTTCATAACCGCGCTGCGCGCTAAAGACTTCACCCAACATGAACATCTCGGCTGCGCGATGGTGGCCTGCAATCAACGGAAGAAGATATGAGGAACCTGCCTCAGGGACTAGACCAAGGTTGACGAAGGGCATCGAGAGTTTGGAATTCTTGCCCGCGATGACATAGTCGCAATGAAAGAGCATCGTGATGCCAACCCCCACGGCTCGCCCACTGATCGCGGCAACGAGGGGTTTGGAGAATTGTCGAATCGCGGTAAGAAAGTGCCAAACAGGAGAGTCCTCGCCTGAAGGTGGATGTTCCAAGAAATCATTGAGGTCATTTCCTGAAGTGAAATCATCGCCTTCCCCATAGATCAATACGGCGCCGACCTCATCATCGCTGTTGGCACCATCTATCTCGCGCGCCAAAATCGAATACATCTCGCGAGTGATCGCATTGAGTTTATTCGGACGATTAAGCCCGAGAGCTAGCACCCCTTGATTTTTGGCAATAGAAATGTCTGTCGTGGACATCGACTGTTCTTCACTTACCTTTCGATTGTTCCAGCGATGAATTCCTCAGTTCGATCGCGGGCAATCTCATCAGAATATTGCTCTGGCGGTGACTTCATGAAGTAACTCGATGGTGAGAGCAGTGGCCCTCCGATTCCACGATCGAGGCCGATTTTTGCGCATCGAAGCGCATCGATGATGACTCCAGCAGAGTTCGGCGAATCCCACACTTCAAGTTTGTACTCGAGATTCAATGGAACATCACCAAAGGCCCGCCCTTCGAGGCGCACATAAGCCCACTTTCGATCATCGAGCCAGGAGACATAATCAGATGGCCCGATGTGAACGTTCCCCTCGCCCATATCGTGGTCGAGCTGCGAAGTAACCGATTGTGTTTTGGAGATCTTCTTCGATTCCAAACGATCGCGTTCGAGCATGTTCTTAAAATCCATATTTCCGCCAACATTAAGTTGGAGCGTGCGATCAAGGTGGACGCCGCGATCTTGGAAGAGTTTGGCGAGAATCCGGTGCGTTATTGTCGCGCCGACCTGGCTCTTGATGTCATCGCCGACAATTGGCACTTTTGCATCAGCGAATTTCTTCGCCCAAACTGGGTCCGATGCAATAAAGACTGGTAGCGCATTGACGAAGGCGCAATGCGCATCGATTGCTGCTTGCGCATAGAAACGAGTGGCCTCCTCAGAACCTACTGGCAAATAACAAATCAGCACATCCACTTTCTTCGCCTTGAGGGATGCGACCATATCCACCGGTGTTGCATCAGATTCTTTGATGGTCTCCTTGTAATAGCGACCCATTCCGTCGAGAGTCGTTCCTCGTTCGACGATAACGCCAGTCTTGGCGACATTGCAGAATTTGATGGTGTTGTTCTCGCTTGCCCACATCGCATCGGCAAGATCAAGGCCGACCTTTTTGGCATCGACATCGTAGGCAGCGACAAACTCAATGTCGCTAATGTGATAGCCGCCGATGACTGCGTGCATCAACCCTGGAATCTCTTGGTCGACGGCAGCATCCTTGTAATAGGTCACACCTTGCACAAGTGAATTGGCGCAGTTACCTACACCAACAATTGCTACTCGGATCTTGCTCACTGGGACTTCCTCTCTGCTTTGATCATTTCATCGAGCCAGGCGATCTCTCGCTCAGCCGAATCAAGTGAGTGGCGGCGCCACTCGATGAAGTACTTATCTAGTCCAATCGGCGAGCGCTCTAGCTCATGGCGCAGCAAGTCGGTCTTCTCACGAAGACGTCGGCGACGAGCCTCGAGAATTCGCACGCGATTGGAATGTGATGTCGGGCCAAAAAATGCAAAGTGCACACCAAAGGCCTCGTCTTCGGTCGCATCCAAGGACTCGGTGAGTTCTTGGAAACGTTGAAGACCTTTCTTTGTAATCTGATAGGCGATCCGTGTTCGTCGCGATGTGCTGCTCTCGCTTTCGATCACTTCGATGTATTCGCCTTCAGCCATCCGCTTGAGCTGCGGATAGAGCGAGCCGAAGGAGAGCGCGCGGAAGGGTCCGAGGATGGTGAGCGAACGCTTGCGCAGCTCATAGCCATGCAGAGGCCCATTGGCGAGCAGACCCAAGAGGGTGAACTCAAGAGGTTGGCTACGCAGCGCCATGTGAGCCCCTTCCTCCCGTGGAATCCGCTACAACCTGATACATCAAGTCGATACATCGGCCTGCCATATCTAAGCGCTACTGGCTGAAGGCGGCAAGTTATCAATTCCCCCGGCGCGCCCTCCCCCTTTGTCCCTATTTATGCAGGTGGAGAGCCTTACCCTTTTTACTACGTGAGGCGGGCCACACCCGGTGGTTGCCTCGCACTCCGCAGACAGATGACACAGATGACACGGAAGGAATCCCCACAATGGCATCACTGTTTACCTGGAAACTCCACTCTGGCGGCGACGTCGTCGCACCAGATGAGCGCCTCTCCTGGCCGCGAACGATCGGTATCGGGCTCCAGCACATCGCCGCAATGTTCGGCGCCACCTTCTTAGTCCCCGTTCTCACAGGGTTACCACCAGCGACCACGCTCTTTTTCTCGGGCATCGGAACGATCCTCTTCCTCTTGCTCACCAAAAACACGGTGCCAAGCTACCTTGGCTCCTCCTTCGCATTCCTCGGCCCTATTGCGGCGGCAAAGGCTGGCAGCGGTGGAATCGCCGCAGCCCTCGGTGGCGTCGTCGCCACTGGTGTCTTGCTCTTCCTCGTAGGTCTGATCGTCAAAGCAGTGGGCGCATCATGGATTAATTGGTTGATGCCGCCAGTAGTGACCGGAACGATCGTCATGGTGATTGGTTTTAATTTGGCGAGCGTGGCTTACAACAAGGCGTGGAGTGGCGAAGGGCCAGGGGCAGGACAACTACAGGCGCAAGGACCACTTCTTGGAATCATTACGTTGATTGCGATTGCGCTCATTGCCGCACTCTCTCGTGGCTTCTTGGGTCGAATCTCCATCTTCCTTGGCCTAGTCGTCGGTTATGTCGTCGCTTTGATTCGTGGCGATGTTGATACCAAGGGAATAGCAAGCGCGAAATGGATTGCGCTTCCTGATTTCACCACACCAACATTCTCGATGAGCGCAATCTTGCTCTTTGTCCCGGTAGTTCTCGTGTTGATTGCCGAGAATGTCGGGCACGTCAAGGCGGTTTCGGCAATGACCGGCAAGAATCTCGATGATCAAATGGGTAATGCCTTGATGGGTGATGGACTCGCTACGACATTGGCAGGTGCTGGCGGTGGCTCGGGTACCACTACCTATGCCGAGAACATCGGTGTCATGGCTGCCACCAAGGTCTACTCAACTATCGCCTATTACGTCGCAGGCGTCGGTGCAATTTTGCTAGCGCTCTGTCCGAAATTCGGTGCCGTACTTAGCGCAACCCCGGTGAGCGTTCTTGGTGGTGCAAGCGTTGCGCTCTTCGGAATGATCGGAATGCTCGGTGCCAAGATTTGGATCGAGTCGAAAGTCGATCTGAGCAACTCGACCAATCTCATCGTCGCAGGAGCCGCAGTCATCATTGGTATCGCCGATGTCTCATTCAAGCTTGGTGATTACACCTTCAACGGAATCATCAACGCAACGCTTGTAACGATTCTCGGTTATCACATCCTGCATGCAGTAAGAAAGAAATAAACTAGCGAGATCAAGAGAAAAACGGGCGGGGAACTCTCCTCGCCCGTTTTTCATGTTCGTGCTCTGATTTGTTAGGCTCCAGTTGTGTTCCTCGGAATTCCCATCCCCACGAAAATCGGCGAATACATCGCTGTTTCGATAGCGATCATCTTGGCGCCTGGCCCTTCTGTGCTCTTCACGATTGCTCGCGCGATTGCTTGGGGACGCAAGGTGGCCGTTCTCACCGTCCTTGGCAATGCCTCAGGTTTCTTCGCAATGTCACTTTTGGTTGCTGTCGGCATCGGCCCCGTCATCCAAAGTTCAGATTTCATCTATGCGGCAGTCCAATGGGGTGGTGGGCTCTATCTCATCTATCTCGGGGTTGATGCGATTCGCAAACGCAACGAGCACACATCGCAGATGCTCGAAGATAGCTCTGCAGGCAAGCCATCTGCCCTTCGCATCATTCGCGATGGCTTCGTCGTAGGTATTTTGAATCCCAAAGGAATCGTCTTCAATGCAGCCGTGACTCCACAATTCATCGATCGCGATGCAGGCAAAGTAATTCTGCAACTGATTCTATTAGGGGCAATCTTTGCCCTCCTTGCTTTCGTCTGCGATGGCACCTGGGGGCTACTTGCTGGCACTGCCCGAACGTGGCTTGCCACCAATGTGCAACGAATCGTCTTGCTACGAAGTGTGGGTGGCATCGTGATGATGATTCTGGGTGTATTGGTACTCGTTCAGATTCGGTGATTCTCTGGCGCCATATTCGACGAGTTACTTAATCGCTCTCCTCGTCAATCTCTTCGCCCTTCTGTAACAGCTCCTTCGCACGTGTGGCATAAATATCGACGTACTCCTGCCCGCTGAGTGATTGGATCTCCTTCATGATTGCATCCGTGATGCTACGTAAGACGAATGGATCAGAAGGGTCTCCATAATCTTTGAAGTTCATCGGTTTGCCGAAGTAGACCCCCACGCGCATGATTGTCGGAATCACTCTCCCAGTTGGCTGGATCTTCTCGGTGTTTATCATCGCAACTGGAACGACTGTCGCACCCGATTCGATGGCAAGGCGAGCGATTCCAGTTCGTCCGCGGTAGAGCCGACCATCGGGTGAGCGTGTGCCTTCCGGATAGATTCCAATGCATTCACCCTTTGCCAACAAATCCACGCCCGTGCGCACCGCTGCCTCGCTCGCTCGCCCACCGGAGCGGTCAACAGGAACTTGGCCGAGCGCTTTGAAGGTCAATTTCTTGATCCAGCCTTTGAGGCCGGGCTGAGTGAAATACTCTTGTTTTGCCAAAAAAGTTACCTTTCGCGAGACAACCAACGGCATGAAAATCGAATCGCTAAAACTCAGATGATTTGAAGCGATGATCACCGGCCCAGAATTAGGCACCGAATCTAAACCGCGCACCTTTGGACGAAAGAGTAATAACAAGATCGGCGTGAGAAAGGATTTGAGAAGGCGATATGGCATCTAACCACGCGCCAAATCTGCAACGCCCACAAGCCCGGCATCATTTCCTAATTGAGCAGTGACAATGTTCGGGAGCGAATGACCTGAGAATGAAGCATTCCGCGCCAGCGATTCGCGCGCAGGTGCAGCAAGAATCTCGCCCGCCTCGGAGACTCCTCCACCCAGCACTATCAAATCAGGATCCAGAATGACCGAAAGGGATGCCAGTCCGAAACCAAGCCACTCCCCAGTGATCTTGAATGCAGTATTTGCGATCCGATCACCGGCTTGGGCTGCTGCCGTCACGTGTTTTCCAGTCAAACCTTCAAGAGTTCCATCGCCATATCGCAATAATTCGAAAGCGCGCTCAGGTGCTGCCTCGATTGCTTCAGCGACATGGCGCATCAAAGCGGGCCCAGCGCAGAACTGTTCGAAGCAGCCGCGAGCACCGCAACCACAGAGCGGCCCATTTGCATTAACGCGCATATGCCCGAACTCTGCAGCCGTTCCATGTGCACCCCTAAATAATTCTCCATTGACGATGAGCGCACCGCCCATTCCCGTACCAAGGATAAAGAAGATCATATTACGCGAGTTGCGACCGGCTCCGTATCGATACTCTCCCCAACAAGCCGCATTCGCATCATTTTCGACAATGATGCGTGAACCAATCAATGGCTCTAACTCCTCAGCAAGATTGACTCCTGTCCATCCAGCAATATTCGTTGCCGCGAGCATCCGCTCGCGATCGGCTGAGACGAAGCCCGCTGCCGATAGACCGATGTGTGCAATGCGCTCCCGGACATCTCTCTGAAGTTGACTGACTAATTCTGCGACTAAGTGAGTGAGAGCATTACCACCCTCGCGTGGAGTTTCGCGACGAAGTCGAGTAATCACTCGCCCTTCATCATCGACAACGCCACCAAGTAATTTCGTTCCACCAACATCGATTCCGATTGCGAGAGCCATTATCGATACTCGACTTTTGTCACTAGTTGTACGTTGTTGATTCGGTTAATTCTCGACGTGGGCTTTGAGTTCCTTCAGCGTCTGATCGACCACAGCCTTCTCGGCCTTCTGGCGCATCATGTCTGGAACCGGCATTGAGAGCGCGACTGTAAGCGCGTAAGAGACCTCGGTCTCATCCCCAATACTTTTTAACTCTTGATGACCATCCATTGCCGTGAGTAGGTCTGCGCTCTCAAGACTAAAGGAGAGCGCGGCAGGAAAATTGCTCCAATCAAAGGTCAACGTTGCCTCGTCGCGGAGTGCGCCGGAGACCAGAGACATCTCAACCTTGGCAGGCTTATTCGAATCTCCCTCGAGTACCTTGACCGCTTTCATCGAACTAGACCAGCTCGGGTATGCACCAACCGACGCGATGACTTCAGCAACCTGGGCAATTGGGGCATCGATAATGATCGTGGAACGGGTTTCACTCATAGCCGCAAGGCTACCCTTCTCAGCAAGCGGATGCCTACGCTAGCGTCTACGCTCTCACCCAGGCCTCACGACCAGTTGGTGGAAGTGGCCGCGAGAAAGAGTAAAAGTCGCCAAAAGGAGCGCGCAATGAAAGAGGTATCCGTACCTGCCCTCGTACCTCCCGCTACTGAGGGAAATCTCACCGACCTGGTCTCAAACCGGGCGCATTTTGAACCAGAGCGCATCATGCTCTCGCGACCCGTTGGTGAAGGTTGGCAACCAGTAAGTGCACGGACTCTTGAAGCAGAGGTACGTGCCGTTGCAAAAGGTTTGATTGCCGCAGGAATAAAGAGTGGCGATCGAGTGGGTCTGCTCTCGCGCACCCGCTATGAGTGGACCATTATGGATTTTGCGATTTGGTTTGCAGGCGGTGTAGTAGTCCCCGTTTACGAAACCTCATCTGCGGAGCAGATTGAGTGGATCCTCCAAGACTCTGGCGCAGTTGGAATAGTTGTCGAGACGCCCGCGCATGCTGCACTCGTCGAAACGGTGCGCACCAAAGAATTGAAGAATATCTGGACCATAACTGACGATGCGTTGGCTCAACTATCGCAGAGCGGCAGCGGTATCTCCGACGATCAAGTGACCGAACGGCGCAATTCACTTCGTCCTGAAACTCTCGCAACGTTGATCTACACCTCTGGCACGACGGGCAAACCAAAAGGCGTCCAACTCACGCATGCAAACTTCCTCGCAGAGTGCGGCAATGTTGTCGAGGGTGCATCGGATCTCTTCCTCCGTCCTGGCGGATCTACTCTGCTCTTCCTTCCGTTAGCACACGTCTTTGGTCGAATGATTGAGATCGGTGCGATTCGCGCTGGATTACACCTTGCGCATTGCAGCGACCCGGTAGGGCGACTCATGCCTGATCTTGCGAGTTTCAAACCAAACTTTGTCCTCTCAGTCCCACGTATTTTTGAAAAAATTTACAACGGCGCCGAAGCGAAAGCGGATGCCGCTGGAAAGGGGAAGATTTTCCGGAAAGCCGCAGGCGTCGCCATCGCTTACAGCGAGGGGATGCAAAATGGCCACATCTCTCCTGGGTTACGGATCCAACATGCGATTTTCGACAAACTTGTCTTCAGCAAAATTCGTCACATCATGGGTGGAAACGTCGATGCTGCTATCTCTGGTGGCGCACCACTTGGAGAGCGCCTTGGCCACTTCTTCCGCGGTGCCGGCGTACGCGTCCTCGAGGGATATGGATTAACCGAGACGACAGCTGGCGCCACTCTCAATCTCACCTCGTCGGTGAAAATCGGCTCAGTCGGTCGTCCGATTCCAGGAACCACGATAAAGATTGACGACGATGGTGAGGTCCTCATCAAAGGTCCAATCGTGATGAATGGTTATTGGCAGAACGATGCTGCAAACAAGGAGGTCTTCACCTCCGATGGATACTTCCGTTCTGGAGATCTCGGTCGCCTTGACGAGAATGGCTTCCTCTACATTGTCGGGCGTAAGAAAGAATTAATCGTCACCTCTGGCGGCAAGAACGTCGCACCAGCGGTCCTTGAAGATCGACTCCGCGCGCACCCACTGGTGAGCCAGTGCGTGGTCGTCGGTGACAACAAGCCATACATCGCTGCCCTAGTCACCCTCGACCAGGATGCCGTGAAAGTGTGGGCAGCTGCCAACAACAAAGGTGGGGCAGCGCTCGCAGATCTCGCAAAAGATCCAGCGCTCATCGCCGTTATCCAGACCGCGGTCGATGAAGCAAACAAAGCCGTTAGCAAGGCCGAGTCGATTCGTAAGTTCACGATCCTCCCAGTTGATTTCACCATCGCTGGTGGACACCTCACTGCAAAGCTCTCTGTGAAACGTCATGTGGTAGCAAAAGAGTTCGCAGTTGACATCGAAAAACTCTACGAGTGATACCAGCGAGCGACTCAGCGTCGCTCGTGACCTGCATGACACCATTGCCCAAGAGTTAGCCGCGATTGGATACGCATGCGATGAAGCCATTTCACTATCGAGCGCCGGACAAACGAGGACGCAACTATTAGCCATTCGCTCCCGGCTAACGATGTTGAGCACCACCCTCCGCGATGAAATCGCGCTGCTTCGAAGCGTTCCCTATGACTTAGCCGGTGCCATGTCTGCATTTCTCAATGAACTCAGTCGACAAGGTGAAACCGCCGTCACTTTCGTCAACGAACTGCCTGATTCGATATACATGGACGCTACACGTGAACTCGAGGTGTACCGAGCGGTGCGAGAATTACTGGCAAACATCGTCACCCACGCCAATGCCGAACACATTCACATCACATACATGCAGCAGCCAAGTTCACATGTTATTGAGATTAACGATGATGGGCTCGAAAATCTCAGTTTTAGTGGCGCGATTGATCTTCACTTCGGTCAACGTGGAGTACACGAACGAATCCACGCGCTCGCTGGCGCCATTACCTATACTCGAACTAACGCTGGGAACTGCTATCAGATCGCACTCCCCCGATGAGTACCTTGACCGAAACTGGAGAACGTAAACTTCTCATCGTCGAAGACCATCCCATCGTGCGCGAAGGCCTGCGCCGGGCCCTCGCTGCCCACGGATTCTCTAACCTGGTCGAAGCAGGTAGTTGCGCTGAAGGTCGTGGACAGTTAGCCAAGTGCGATCCAGACATCCTGATCACTGATCTACATCTGCCTGATGGATTGAGTTTCGAGATGATCGCCTGGGCGCGCAAAGTGAAGCCTTCGATTGCCATCATCATCCTCACGGTTGAAAGTGGCGCATCATTCCTCCTCGCGGCGGCCGAGTCTGGCGCTAATGCACTCATCAATAAATCCGCCCCGATTGCACATCTGATTAGCGCCATCGAAGTAGCAGTTAAGGCACCAAAATCTTTCACAGCCGAAGGCTTGGTTGATGCAATGCGCCAAGAACGAGATCTGCCAAAACTTACTCCACGCGAATTAGAGATCTTAGAAAAGTTGATGTCTGGTGCTCAGTTGCAGGCCATTGGGAAGGCTCTCTTTATCAGCCTACCTACAGTGAAGACTCATTTAGCAAGTATCTATCGGAAATTAGAGTGTGATAATCGCACTTCTGCAATCACGCGAGCTTTGGCTTTAGGTTTGGTCCGACTCAAGTAACCTTCGAAAACGCGCGCCGATGACAGGCCAACTCCATTGGGTTTCCATCCATTTGCGCCCACTGGCGCCCATCTGTTGACGTTCGAGCGGCGAATCAAGGAACGTATTGAGCGCGGTTGCCACGTGCTCGACATTTCGCCCGTTCACCACAACCCCGGTAACGCCTTGTTGTACTGCATCAGGAGAGCCACCTGAATCTCCAGCAATCACCGGAACACCCGATGCGCTGGCTTCGAGATAGACGATCCCCAAACCCTCCACCTCAAGACCACGGAAACGATCTCGGGTGGGCGATGCAAAAATATCGGCGAGGCGAAAGAGTTCGGGTAACTCTTCGTACGGAACTCGACCAAGGAAGCTGACGCGTGTTTCAACTCGCTCACGTGCGGCAAGGGCGCGTAATCGCTTTTCATAATTACCGGTTCCTGCGATGAGCAATTGTGCATTGGGCTGGCGCGAATGTATCTGAGCCATCGCTTTTATCAAGATGTCCTGACCTTTTCGCTGTACCAATCGGCCGACACATAAAATCACTTGTTTATCGGTGACGCCATATTTCGCCTGCAGCGCAGCAGATTTTTGACCAGGCTGAAAATTCGATGTATCAACGCCCGGTGGTAGCGCAGTCAATTTCTGATGATCTCTTTCATCGATCGCCTTGGCCAGTGCTTCACGAGTGAATGCACCCAGATAAGTAAGATGATCGACGTTTCGAGCAACACGACGAAGCATATGCCTAAAAAGCGGCAACTTTGCCCACCACACTTCATGGCCATGGGTCAATGCGACGATCTTCCGAACACCATTTTTTCTCAGCGACGGAGCGAGCAAGCCAAGTGGGACGCTGGCGCCAAAAACCACAGTCTTGATTGCATGGGCGTGGATGGTGCCAGCAACCCGGTTTCGTAAGCCAAGCGTGGGTAACAGGATTCGGCGGCGATCTCGCACCACCACTACCCCAAGTTGTTCGAAGATATTCTCGTCAAATCGTTCTTCCACTGCCTGATCTTTATAACTCGACGCGTGCACGACAACCGAATCCTTGGGTAATTGTCGAATGAGGCCTTCGACAAAAGTTTGGATACCTCCACTCTGCGGAGGGAAATCATTGGTGATGAACAGTATTTTTGCCACGCTATAAACGAACTGCTCCGACGTAGCGCATCTGATTAATAGGAGCGATCTTCACGCGCGATCCAGGTCTTGGTGCGTGAATCATCTTGCCATTTCCGATGTAGATACCAACATGGCTAATCGGACGTTTGAAGAAGACGAGATCTCCCGGACGAAGCTGGGATCGTGGGATCTTCTTCCCATATCTAAATTGGGCGCGCGAAGAATGTGGGAGCGAGACTCCAGCCGCGGCGAAAGCGCGCATCGTAAGGCCTGAACAATCCCAGGTCTGCATCCCGGCTGCACCAAAGACATATCGATCGCCAATTTGTGAGAGGGCATACCGAATTGCAACACCAGCGCGACCAGAGGTGTTCTTGAAATTCTTTGCGGCAGCTCGTGATGAGGCGACATCTGATGCTTCGGCGCGACGTTGTGCCGCCAGTAAGGCTTTGCGTTCAGAAGCCTTCAACGATTTGAGGAGTCGTTCGGCTTCAGCGAGTTTTGCGTTCGCCGCGCGCGCCTGTGCCTCTAACTTCTTCTGAGCGGCGCGAACAAGTTTTGCCTTGTCGCTAACGAGCAATGTTGTCTGTCGAAGTTTTTGGGTTGCTGATTCGTAACGTCGCAATTCCACCGACCTACGACGCGTCAGTGAATCCAAATCACCTGCTGATGCAAGATACGCCTGTGGATCGGATGAGAAGAGCAATTGGAAGGATTGACCCAGCCCAGAACTCTTGTACTGCTCCACAGCGATCGACCCGAGAGATTTGCGAATCTCTTCTAATTCACTTCGCTGCTTTGCCGCCTTCTCTTGGACCCCCGCCAAGGTCTGGTTGAGTTGAGCCAGGCGCACCTTCGCCTCTTGGGCCCCCTCGGCCGCTGAAGCTGCCTGGTTTTGCAAATCAATAACCCGCGCTTGCACCTCAAGTAGGCGAGCGCTCGGCCGTGGCGCCGCTTCGACGGGGAGGGCAACGAGAGCGCTCATCCCCAGGCAAAGAGAGACGGTCAGCGCTAGGCGCGCCGCGACGGGAGGGGTCGTCATGGTTCAAGGCTAACCACGGCGCCATGAGTGGCTCAACTTGGAGGCCCCGCGCCCGCCCGAGACCTACTCTTGCGCCCATGAGTGAACTGTGGGTCTGCCTGGTTGCCGGTGCGAACCTGGCTACCTCGCTCCATGGCGCCAGCGTGGGGCTACGCACCCCTGAGGATCGGCAGCGTTTTCTCACCCTTCGCAACTCCGACGAGATCGGGGCAATCGTCGTCGGTTCACGTACCGCAGCGCTGGAACCTTACGGAAAGACACCACATCCGCTGTATATCTATTCAAGGGATTCCGGGCGCACGCCATCGCAATTCATCGATGAGATTGCAGCAACAGTCGATGGGGCAATTCTCTGTGAAGGCGGCGTGCACTTGGTGCACGAACTTCTGCGCGGTGATTCGGTAGACAGGCTCTATCTCTCACACGCTCCCATTGACGGCGACGACAATTACTTAGATATCGCACTTGTTCGAGCACGCTTATCGTTAATGGCACAAGAAGTCGAGGCAGGCACTACCTTCGAGCATTACGAGCGCGCCTCCCGCTAAGTGGTGCACCGCTCTTTACCCTTATATACATGAGCAATACAAGCGCTGCGGGTGGAACATCTCGCTTTTCGGGTGATGTCATCGAACTGCTAGCAGCGCTGCGCGCCTTCACTCCGCGCCCTGAGATCGAGTGCGAAGAGATTCCTGCACCTGCAAAACTTGCAACATACGGATATGCACTCACCGCTGAGTGCTTCGATGGAGAACTTGAAGTTGCCAATGGTCGTTTCGTCTTACTTCACGAGCCAGGCGGGCAAGAGACTTGGGGCGGTGATCTACGAGTGGTCACTTTCATCAAAGCCGATATCGAGCAAGAGATGGGCTCAGACCCGCTCTTGCCACAAGTGGGCTGGTCGTGGTTTGAAGAATCCCTCTCTGGACTTTCGACTACTGGCCTCAGTGGAACGGTCACCCTCGCACTCAGTTCGTCGTTTGGTGAATTATCCGAGCGCCCCATGCAGAGTGAGTTAGAGATTCGCGCCTCTTGGACACCTCTGGCAGAGAGCATCCCTGACGTGGTCGATCACTTGGAACGCTGGACTGAACTTCTTGCCCATTGCGCCGGCTTGCCTCCGATTTCCACGGGCGAGGGCGTTGCTCGTATGGCCCGACGAACTAGATGAAAAGTGGGTTGGGCGAGATGGATGAGATGGATGAGATGGGTGAGATCGAGGTTCCTCTTCTTGCCGCACCGCGCTCACCAATAACGCACGTCATCACAACACCGGAGCAACTGGCAGATGCTATTGCTGCGCTCGATGCTGGATCGGGAGATATCGCACTCGATGCTGAACGAGCCTCAGGATATAAATACTCACAACGCGCCTATCTCATTCAAATATTTCGACGCGGAGGTGGGCTCCATCTCATCGATCCCATTGCTTTTGCAGGTGAGTTAACCTCCACACCTGATTCTGCAGTAACGGCAGCCGCGCTGGCACCTCTTAATAAGGTGATTCAGTCTGCCGAAGTGGTGATTCACGCTAGTTCGCAAGATCTCGCCTGTCTTCGTGAAATCGGACTTGAACCATTAAAACTCTTTGATACCGAACTCGCCGGGCGAATCGCAGGTTTTCCTCGAGTCGGTCTTGGTGCTTTGACCGAAGCGCTACTCAATGTCCGATTAGCAAAAGAACATTCGGCAGTGGACTGGTCGCAACGCCCCTTGCATCATGACTGGTTGATCTATGCAGCACTTGATGTTGATGTGCTCCTTGATTTAAAGGATGAAATTGTCCGCGTGCTTATCGAGAAAGAGAAACTTGAATGGGCGATACAAGAGTCGCACGCTGCACTCTCTGCACCTGCTCCGCCGGCGCGCAAAGAGCCTTGGCGTCGGACTTCAGGGATCCATCAAGTTAAGCGCCCCGATCAACTGGCAATAGTTCGGGAGCTATGGCGCGCGCGCGATGAATTAGCGCGGGAGCGAGACATTGCTGCCGGACGTTTGCTCAACGATCGCGCACTTATCGCTGCTGCGCTTAAGCCCCCATCAACGCTGACACAACTCCGTTCAGTACCTGCGCTACGTAAAGAGGCGACGCGCTGGTGGTCAGCGCTAGAGGTGGCGCGGGCAAATCCCACGGTTCCAAAACCTGCAGCAAGTGATGGCCCGCCCGCGCATGTTCGAATCTGGCGCGAGCGTGCACCGATTGCTTACGCGCGCCTGACTCATGCACGTCATGCACTCAGTGAGTGTGCTCGCGCCCTCGAACTGCCGGCAGAGAGCTTGCTTGCACCCGATATCGTTCGTCGCTTTTGTTGGCAGGATCCCCCGATGGGCGGACGGAGCGAGGCTCAGGTGGTGAGCCTTTTAGAGAACTTGGGTGCGCGACCCTGGCAGATTGAACGGAGCGCCCCGCTCTTACATGCGATTGAAGGCGAACGCACCCCACTCGAGAGCAGCAGACCTGATGAGAGCGAGCCGGAACCAGCCACAATGTAAGTGAGCGAACTCTCATGATTTACGCAACAGATTAGTTGCGTAAATACCTGCCCTCCCCTAGGCTCACCTCATGCTCAGCAACTTCCTGGTGGGAATTCGCGAGGGGCTCGAGGCTGCCCTCATCGTAGGAATCTTGATCGCCTACATCGTCAAAATCGGCAATCGTAAGCATCTGGCTGCCGTGTGGATTGGTGTGGCTGCCGCGCTCGTTCTCAGTTTCGCAACCGGCGGTTTCCTCGCATTCACCTCTACTGAACTCTCTGAGCGTGGCGAACAACTCTTTGCCGGCACTACCTCCCTCGTTGCCGTGGGGTTAGTGACCTGGATGGTCTTCTGGATGAAAAGCGCTGCTCGCGGACTCCGCGAAGAGTTACATGGGAAAGTTTCGACAGCATTAACCACTGGCCCGCTTACCCTCGCACTCGCTGCCTTCTTCGCTGTCGTCCGCGAAGGGCTCGAGACTGCGGTCTTCGCTTATGCAAACTTTCGCACCGCAACCTCCAACAGCGCTCCAGCGCTCGGTTTGACCATTGGTCTTCTCTCAGCAGTTGCGCTCGGTTGGTTGCTCTATCGACGAGCAATCACAATCAATCTCAGTAAGTTCTTCACGATCACTGGTGTTGCTCTCGTCGTCATCGCCGCTGGAGTACTCGCCTACGGCGTTCACGAGTTCCAAGAATTGGGATGGTTTCCTGGCGAAGGAGCGTATGCCTGGAACATCACCTCGTGGATGGCTCCAGACTCCATCGCCGCAACCTTCCTCCAAGGGACCCTCGGTTTTCGTACCAAGTTCAGCTGGCTAGAACTGCTCGCATGGGGCGCCTTCCTCGCGGTCGTGCTTCCGATTTACCTACGAAAGAGCGGCAAGAGCGCACCAGCAGTCAAAAGTCCGGCGCCAGTCGCGAAGTAAGTTACCCTCCAGTAACCTAACACCTGCGCTCCTTTACTGTGCGCAAGGATTGAGGTCACTTGTGAAAAGCGAATCGGTTGTTCTCATCGATGCTGTACGTACACCTTTTGGTAAGGCAGGAAGCCTCTACGCTGGCACCCGCGCCGATGACATCATGGTCAGATGTATTCGTGGATTACTTGAACGTAATCCTTCAGTAGCGCCAGAAGATATCGATGACGTTGCCATCGCGGCAGCTGCGCAAAATGGTGATCAAGGAATGAACATCGGTCGAAGCGCATCGCTCCTTGCTGGAATACCGCAATCAGTCCCAGGTTATTCGATTGATCGATGGTGCGCAGGTGCGCTCACCTCCGTCACCACCCTTGCTGGCAGTATCGCTATGGGCGCCTACAACATCGCGCTCGCAGGTGGAGTTGAACATATGGGCAATCATCCGATGGGTGATCTGATGGATCCCAATCCACGTTACTTAGCAGAGAAGATGGTTGACCAAGATGCGCTCTCGATGGGCGCCACTGCAGAGCGCCTTCACGACAAATTTCCACATCTCACCAAAGAGCGCGCTGATCGCTACGCCTACAACTCGCAGATGAAGACTGCTGCCGCATACAAAGGCGGCAAGATCCAACGTGATCTCATCCCAGTTGCAGTCCGTTCGCCAGAACTTGGCTGGGGTGTGGCGACGGTGGATGAGCCACCCCGTCCGACGACAACGATGGAAGGTCTAGCCGCGCTCAAAACTCCATTTCGTCCGGCAGGTCGGGTCACTCCTGGAAATGCAGCAGGTTTAAATGATGGCGCCACTGCAGCGCTTCTGACGAGCGCTAGCGAGGCGGCAAAACGTGGGTTAGCCCCGAAAGCACAATTGGTGACCTTCGCATTCGCTGGCGTCGCCCCTGAAATCATGGGGTATGGGCCGGTGCCATCAACAATCAAGGCGCTAGAAAAAGCTGGTTTAACGATTGATCAAATCGGTCTCTTCGAGGTCAATGAAGCGTTCTCCATTCAAGTGCTCTCCTTCCTCGATCACTTCGGCATCGCAGACGATGATCCGCGCGTAAATATCTACGGTGGCGCTATTGCAGTCGGCCACCCGCTCGCCTCTTCGGGTATTCGCTTAATTCTCAATCTTGCACGCGGATTCGAAGAGCGCCCAGATGTTCGCTATGGCATCACAACGATGTGTATTGGATTAGGTATGGGTGGCACCATCATTTGGGAGAACCCGCACTTCACTGGAAAAGGTGGGAAATAACTATGAGCGCTGCTGCGCCCGAAGAAGTCGTCACTAAGGCTTTCGTTCGTGAGGTAGATCTGAGTCCGTTCGGTTTCACGGGAAAGTTAGCTCTGATCACTCTTGATAATGGTCTTGATTACAACCGACCGAACACCATTGGTCCTGAAGGTTTGCGCGAACTGAACGCAGCGATTGACACTGCGCTGGCATCTGGCGCTGATGCGATTGGAGTCACTGGCAAACCATTTATCTTCGCCGCAGGCGCAGATCTCAGTGGCGTTGCCGGTGTTACCGACGGCGCACAAGCGAAGGCATTCGGGAAATTAGGACACGATGTCTTCCGAAGATTAGGCGAATGTGGCAAACCTACTTTCGCATTTATCAATGGTCTTGCGCTGGGCGGTGGGCTGGAAATCGGCTTGCATTGCAACTATCGCACGCTCTCAAGCACTGCGTTCGTCGCCTTGCCGGAAGTTTTCCTCGGCTTAGTTCCCGGTTGGGGTGGCGCCACCTTGTTGCCTCAGTTGATTGGTCCCGAGCGTGCGGCGAAAGTGATCATGGTCAATGCGCTCAACAACAACACGATGCTCAAAGCGAACGAAGCGCTCGAATTAGGGATCGTCGATGCCGTCTATCTACCGGCAGACTTTCTCGAGAAATCACTCACTTTCGTTGGAGAGGTGCTTGCTGGGAAGCGGAAAATCGAGCGCGCCGACCATCTCAAAGATGATGGCGCATGGCGTGCGGCTTCTGAAATCGGCGCTGCGGCCAAGAAGAAGAAATATGGTGACGCTCCTGTCGATGCGCCTCGGCTGGCGCTCAAACTTATGGCGGAATCTCGAACCGCTACCCGTGACTCTGGATTTGCTGCAGAAGATGATGCGCTCAATGAGCTTGTCATGGCCGATCCATTTCGCGCATCAATCTATGCATTCAATCTCATTCAAAAGAGTAAGAAAAAGGTTGAAGGCGCTCCAAAACCAGCGTTAGCGCGCAAGGTAACTCGGGTCGGAGTCGTTGGCGCTGGCCTCATGGCCTCTCAACTCGCACTCCTGATTCTGCGTAACTTGAAGGTGCCAGTGCACATCACCGATTTAGATCAAGCGCGAGTTGATAAAGGTCTCGCCTGGATTCATAACGAACTCGACACTCTGGTTTCAAAGAAGCGAATGCGCGCCGAGGAGGCGGGCTGGCTCAAGCAGATCCTGACCGGTAGTACGAACAACAAAGATTTCGCCCCCTGTGATTTCATCATCGAAGCGGTCTTCGAAGAGATGGAGATAAAACGCAAGCTCTTCACCGAACTTGAAAGCATCATCTCTCCCGAATGCATATTGGCTACCAACACCTCGTCACTCTCGGTTTCGAAGATGTCTGATCACCTGAAGAATCCAGAGCGCGTGATTGGTTTCCACTTCTTCAATCCGGTGGCAGTGATGCCGCTCCTAGAGATTGCACGCACTCCGCACACCGATGATGCAACTACGGCCACAGCAGTAGTTATCGGTAAGGATCTGAAGAAGACGATGGTCATCGTGAAAGATGCGCCAGCATTTGTCGTCAACCGTCTCTTGATGCGGTTCATGGGTGAGATCACTGACGCTCTCGACGATGGCACCTCCCCCGACGTCGCAGATAGCGCAATGACGCCACTTGGTTTGCCGATGAGTTCCTTTGAACTCTTGGGGCTAGTTGGCCCAGGTGTTGCCCTCCATGTCGCCCAAACTCTCAACGCCACCCTCGGCGAGCGTTACAAAGTAAGTCCGACCATTGCTCGGTTGGTGCAGAACGGAGTCCGCACCTTCTATAACAAAGACGAGAGTGGGAATCTTGTTATCAATCCTGATGCCGCCGCTTGTATTGAAAAAGGAAATCAGCCATCGACAGCCGAACAGGTGCGCACTCGGGCGCTGACGGCGCTGGCACAAGAGGCGCGCATGATGCTCGATGAGGGTGTAGTAGCTACCCCGGCGGAGATTGATCTGTGCATGATGCTCGGAACTGGCTGGCCGCTACACCTCGGCGGAATCTTGCCTTACCTCGATCGAATCGGAATCAGCGAAGCGGCGACTGGTCAGCGTTTTCATCCGAAGGGCGTTGCATCCCTGCCATAAGCGGCAGTTCACCCGTCGATCGGAGTTCAACCAAACTTCGCGCAATCTGTTGTCCAGTTATGCCTAAATCAGTGAGAATCTCGGCTCGCTTAGCGTGTTCGATGAAGGTCAATGGAATACCAATTGAATGCACCGGTACATCAATGCCAGCATCGCGCATACTTTCGGCGAGGGTGCTGCCAATTCCGCCATGGCGAATTCCATCCTCGATGACCACAACATGTGCGTAGCGCTGCGCCATCGTGATAATCGAAGGCGCCAATGGTTTGACCCAGCGCGGATCAATTACTGTGACACCGACCCCTTCGCGATAAGCCTGCGCCGCTGCTTCAACCGCAATCGCAGCCATCGCACCGACGCTTACAACTAATACATCTGCGCTCTCGCCCCGATAGAGCACATCGATTCCATCTCGACGTTCGAACGCAGGAATATCCGCGGCGACGCTGCCTTTCGGAAAGCGCAGCGCTGTCGGTTGATCATTGATAGAAATCGCTTCGCGGAGCAACTCTTGTAAGCGCGCTCCGTCGCGAGGGGCTGCCACTTTGAGATTAGGCACGATTCCGGTCAGCGCCAAATCCCACATTCCGTGGTGAGATGGTCCATCGTCGCCGGTGATTCCGGAGCGATCCAAAACAAAAGTCACCCCCGCTTTGTGGAGGGCGACATCTAAGAGCAACTGATCGAAGGCTCGGTTTAAGAAGGTTGAATAGAGCGCGACCACTGGATGAAGTCCACCGAAAGCAAGACCTGCAGCACTTGCCACGGCATGTTGCTCTGCTATGCCGACATCAAAGGTTCGGTTGGGGAACTTCTCAGCGAACTTATCGAGCCCAGTTGGACCCAGCATTGCCGCAGTGATCGCGACTACCTGTTCTTGCTCGTGACCGATCTCGATTAATTCATCAGCAAATATCGATGTCCAGCTCTTGCCCTTCGTTGCCAAAGATTCGCCCGTCTCAGGATCGACCGGCCCCACTGCATGAAATTTCTCTGCTTCATCATTGATTGCCGGTGCAAAGCCACGGCCCTTCTCGGTGATTGCATGCACAATCACTGGTCCGCCGAATTCTTTTGCTGCCTTGAGGATATCTTCCATCGCTGCGACATCGTGGCCATCGACAGGTCCAAGGTACTTGAGGCCCAAGTCCTCAAACATTCCTTGCGGCGCGATGATGTCTTTGATTCCTTTCTTCATCCCATGCAAAGTTTCAAAGATCGGTTGACCCACTACTGGAGTCTTTTCTAAAACATGCTTTCCCCACTCGAGGAAACGTTCGTACCCTTGAGTGGCGCGCAAGGTCGTGAGGTACGTTGAAATACCACCGATCGTTGGACTATAAGAGCGTTCGTTATCGTTCACTAAAATCACAAGAGAGCGATCTTTGGTTGCGGCAATGTTGTTGAGCGCTTCCCAAGCCATTCCTCCTGTGAGAGCGCCATCACCGACGACCACTACCACGCTTCGATTGTGCACCCCTTGCAAGGTAAATGCTCGCGAGATGCCATCGCCCCACGAGAGCGCGGTAGAAGCGTGCGAATTCTCAATGACATCGTGCTCGCTCTCGCGACGGTTGGGATAACCAGCGGTACCGCCTCGTTGCCGAAGTTTTTCAAAGCCATCTACCCGGCCGGTGAGTAGTTTGTGGACGTAACTTTGATGCCCGGTGTCGAAGAGGATGACATCAGATGGCGAATCGAATACACGATGGACAGCCATCGTCAATTCAACAACGCCGAGATTAGGGCCGAGATGACCACCGCTCTTGGCTACCGACTGAATGAGAAATTCTCGAATCTCTTGCGCGAGCGCTGGCAAGTGCTCGGCAGGAAGGCGTTTGAGATCAGCAGGTGAGCGCAGCGAGGGTAGAAGCACGCCCTTAGTCTAACTGGGGGGCTAGGAAGCGCTCGATATGAGCGAGCGAAGCACGTATTGCATGATGCCACCATGACGGTAGTAATCGGCTTCGCCAGGGGTATCGATTCGCACCTTCGCTGAGAAACTCACTGCACCAGCGACGACCTCGACGGTGGCAGGAATCTTCCCCTTATTCAATTCTTCAACCCCTGTGATAGTGAACACTTCATCACCACGTAAGCCAAGAGTCTGCGCGCTCTCGCCATCACGGTACTGCAGCGGTAAAACGCCCATACCAATCAAGTTAGAGCGATGGATGCGCTCATACGACTCGGCAATAACGGCCTTTACTCCAAGGAGTGCGGTTCCCTTCGCTGCCCAGTCACGAGAAGATCCTGAGCCATACTCCTTGCCCGCAAGGATCACCAGCGGTACGCCGGCGGCTTGATAAGCAACTGAAGCATCATAAATCGTGGTTTGCGAACCGCCGTCGAGGAAGTTCTTCGTCACTCCGCCTTCGACACCATCAAGAAGTAGATTCTTGAGACGAATATTGGCGAATGTTCCGCGAATCATCACTTCGTGATTACCACGACGAGATCCATAGGAGTTGAAATCGGCTCGCGCTACGCCACGCTGTTCTAGATATTTACCTGCGGGTGAATCGGCCTTGATGTTTCCGGCTGGCGAGATGTGATCAGTCGTCACTGAATCACCAAGCATCGCGAGTACTCGAGCGCCAGAAATATCCTTTACGGGAAGTGGGGTGCGCGGCATACCTTCGAAGTAGGGAGGTTTACGAACATATGTTGATTGCGGATCCCACTCGAACGTCTCCCCCGTTGGAGTTTCAAGCGCCTTCCACCGATAATCACCTTCGAAGACGGAGGCATAATCCTTTCGGAACATTTCAGAGGTAATGGAACGTGCCACCACGCCCTCGATTTCCTGTGCGCTCGGCCAAATATCTTTCAAAAATACTGGTTTTCCATCTGAGTCGGTTCCGAGTGGATCGCGCTCGAAATCATGATTCATCGTGCCGGCAATCGCATAAGCGACAACTAACGGCGGCGATGCCAGATAGTTCATCCGCACATCTGGTGAGATCCGACCTTCGAAATTTCGATTTCCTGAGAGCACTGCAGCTGCTGCTAAATCTTGCTCATTGATTGCAGCGGAGATCTCAGTTGGCAACGGTCCTGAGTTTCCAATGCATGTGACGCAGCCGTAGCCAACCAGGTTGAATCCCAATGCTTCGAGGTAACGCGTGAGATCTGCGCGGTCGTAATACTCCGTGACGACCTTCGACCCTGGTGCCAATGTCGTCTTTACCCATGGTTTCGCTTTCAGCCCTTTTTCGACAGCCTTTTTCGCCAGGAGCGCTGCACCCACCATCACCGAAGGGTTGGAAGTATTGGTACACGAGGTAATCGATGCGATGACTACGTCGCCATTGGTGATGGCGAATTGTTTTTCGCCCATCGTGACTGGGACTGGATTAGTTGCGGTCTTCTCTCGAATGTATGAAGGGAGCGCCTCGTGGAATTTTGCCTTTGCTTGATTAAGTGTGATTCGATCCTGTGGTCGCTTTGGACCTGCGATAGAAGGAGTGACCGTCGAGAGATCAAGTTCTAAATGCTCTGAATATCTCGGTGTTGCGGCAGGGTCGTGCCACAATCCTTGCGCCTTGGCATATGTGGCCACCAAACTCAACTGTTCCTCGCTACGCCCAGTCAGTCGCAAGTAATTAATGGTCTCTTCGTCGATCGGGAAGATGGCGCAGGTAGAGCCATATTCAGGGCTCATGTTTCCGATTGTTGCGCGATTGGCCATAGGGACAGCAGAGACTCCTGGACCATAGAACTCAACGAACTTACCCACTACGCCATGCTTACGAAGTTGTTCGGTGATGGTAAGCGCAAGATCAGTTGCAGTGGTTCCGACGGAAAGTTCGCCAGTCAATTTAAAACCGACCACGCGCGGGATAAGCATCGATACTGGTTGACCTAGCAACGCAGCCTCTGCCTCAATCCCACCGACTCCCCAACCGAGAACACCGAGACCATTGACCATCGTCGTGTGCGAATCAGTACCCACCACGGTGTCGGGATAAGCGCGTAAGACTCCGTTGACTTCGCGCAGCATCACCACGCGCGCTAGATATTCGATGTTAACTTGATGAACGATTCCTGTTCCTGGTGGCACAACCTTGAATTCGTCGAACGCACCCTGCCCCCAACGTAAGAAGCGATAGCGCTCGTGATTACGTTGATACTCGATATCGGTGTTCTTCTCAAATGCATCTGGTCGCCCGAAGACATCAGCAATGACTGAGTGATCGATGACAAGTTCAGCCGGTGCGAGTGGGTTGACTTTCGCGGGATCGCCACCGAGTTCGACGACAGCCTCGCGCATCGTGGCAAGGTCGACAACACAGGGCACTCCAGTGAAGTCCTGCATGATGACCCGCGCTGGAGTGAATTGGATTTCGGTGTCAGGTTCAGCGGTTGGATCCCAATTGGCCAACGAACTGATGTGTGCTGCCGTGATATTTGCACCATCTTCGTGGCGGAGTAGGTTCTCGAGGAGAATCTTGAGGCTAAAAGGGAGGGAGGCGGCGCTATCGAGCCCAGTGATATCGAATATCTCGAGCGTCTTGCCGCTACTGGTAAAACTTCGCCGCACCTTGAAAGAATCCTTGCTCATCGCTCGACCCCCAGATTTATCTTGATATCAAGATATTACCGGTTCAAGAGTGAAAACGCACTCAATATGTGCGGTCTGCGGGAAGAGGTCATAAGCCGAAGTCGCGGTTATGCGATAGCCCATTTCTGCCAGGCGAGCGCAGTCTCGAGCAAGTGAGGCGGGGTCGCAGGAGATATAGCAAATCGTGCGCGGATGCAACGCGACAATTTTCTTCAGTACCTCGATATCAGCCCCACTGCGAGGTGGGTCAAGCAATACCAGGTCTGCGCTCTCGATGTTGTGAATCTGCTCAGCGACATCTCCGTGGTGATATCGCGCGTTTTCGTACTGTTGCAGATTCACGATGCCATCACGAACAGCAGCAGCACTTGCTTCGATGATGTCCACTTTCGCGCCGTGATCAGCCAATAACTTTCCGAAGAGGCCCACACCTCCATAAAGATCTAACGCGCGCTCGCCAGTTTTGGGTGCAAGCGCCTCTAAGGCGGCAGTTCCTATGATCTCCGCAGCCATAAAGTGACCCTGCCAGAAACTCTCACTACTCACACGGAAGGAGTATTTCTTACCTCGGACTGTTATCTCTTCGATTCGCACATCATCAGGAAGAGCTAGGTCGATGTCGGCCGGATACCTTCGAGCAAGAACTTGCGCTATGCCAACCTCGCGCGCAACGACGACGCAATCATCGATAGCAAGCACTTCGTGTGAACGAGACTTTCGAAAACCGGCGCGCCCTTCTTTATTGGTGTGCAACGTGACTCGGGTGCGATAGTGCAGCCCATAATCATCATGGTTTTCGACTGCTCGCACCGGCACAGCAATCTCCATTTTTGCTAACCGTTTGAATTGCTCGCTAATCACCTGCGATTTCAATTGGCGTTGACGATCGAGTGAGATGTGTTGGAAATCGCATCCACCACATCCGCGTGGATGAAAGTAAGGGCAAGCCGGAGGGATTCGATCAGGCGAGGGCAAGATGATGTCGAGCGCATCGGCGCGATGGAAACTCTTTCCAACCTCTGTGATTTCAGCGATGACGCGCTCGCCGGGAATGGCATAGCGAAGAAAAAAGACCCAACCATCCAGGCGTGCGATGCTCTCGCCCCCGTGCGCGATGCCGGATACTTCGAGCTCGACCCGTTCGCCCAGGCGGAACTTACGCGCGGATTTCGCCCTATCAGCCACGCAGAGAGAGTAGTGCGTAACGAGAGCGAATTACGGGTGTAAATTGCTCTTATGCACGTTGTCGTGATGGGCTGCGGTCGAGTGGGAACGCTAATCGCCCAACGCCTCGAAGAGGCTGGACATACCGTCGCCATCATCGATCAAAATCGCGAAGCCTTCAGAAGGCTCGGCCCTAACTTCCAAGGAATCACATTGACCGGAGTGGGCTTTGATCGAGATATTTTGATTCAAGCGGGAATTGAGCGAGCAGATGCATTCGCCGCCGTGAGCAATGGTGATAACTCCAACATCTTGGCGGCTCGGGTGGCGCGAGAGAATTTCGGGGTTGCAAATGTCGTGGCTCGAATCTACGACCCAGGTCGCGCAGAGATCTATCAGCGTCTAGGAATCCCAACCGTTGCAACGGTGGTGTGGACTGCAGATCAGATTCTTCGTCGGTTGATAACCGAAGGTTCACTCTCAGAGTGGCAGGACGCAAGTGGAATGATTCGCCTCGCTGAAGTGCACCTAGATTCCAGTTGGTTCGGACACCCGGCGACGTTAGTCGAGAGTGCAACTGGTGCTCGAATCGCACTCATCACACGGCTAGGTAAAGGCATGTTGATTGATGAACACACCGTTATCCAAGAGGGCGATCTCGTTCACCTCATGATGAACGAAAAGGATCTAGCGGCAATCGAAAAAACTTTGGCCGCACCTCCGGCTGGACACTAAATGCGGGTAGCAATCGCAGGAGCCGGAAATGTCGGACGTTCGATTGCACGCGAGTTGCTGAGCAACGGTCACGAAGTGTTGTTGATTGATAAAGACCCCAAAGCGATGAAGATGGAATCGGTACCCGATGCAGATTGGCTACTCGCCGACGCATGCGAGATTGTCTCACTTGATAATGCCAAACTTGAGATGTGCAACGTGCTCGTCGCTGCGACCGGCGACGACAAGGTAAATCTCGTCACATCTTTTCTCGCGAAAACCGAATATGGAGTGCCGCGCGTAGTTGCCCGAGTCAATCACCCAAAGAACGAATGGCTCTTTGATGGTTCGTGGGGCGTCGATGTATCGGTCTCCACTCCGCGCATGCTTTCGGCGCTCGTAGAAGAGGCCGTCTCTGTGGGTGATCTCGTCAAGCTCTTCTCGCTCAGCGAAGGAGATGCGAGCCTGGTTGAAATCACCTTGCCTGAGGGCAGCCCATGTATCGGAAAACAGGTTAATGAAGTAACTCTTCCTGATGAATGTGCGCTGGCGGCAATCTTGCGTGACGGCAGAGTCATCGCACCGCAACCCACAGATGCCTTCGCACCTGGAGATGAACTGCTCTTTGTCGCCGCATCGGGTGCAGAACGGAATTTGCAGTCCTGCTTTGCGCCACGCGCTT
>CAZBCF010000011.1:0-15778 GCA_964490435.1 uncultured Bifidobacterium sp.
AGCTCCTGAGAATCCCAGTCGGGCGCCAATTCGCGCGCGATCATGATGTCATCATTGGACGTTCCAGCCGCAACCATCGGCCAGACCATTGCATCACGGAAGACATTGAAATCGACAACGACTGGTTGGTCATTAATTGCCATCGCTGCCTCGATTGTCTTATCGACATCCTCAGGTCGTTCGCATCGAAGTCCAACACAGCCCATTGCCTCAGCAAGTTTTGCAAAATCTGGAACACGCTTAGAGTGCAGATCGGTATTCGAATAGCGCTGGTTGTAGAAGAGGGTCTGCCACTGACGGACCATTCCTAGGCTCTCGTTGTTGATGAGCGCAACCTTGATGGGGATGTTATTGATTGCGCACGTGACTAGCTCTTGATTGGTCATTTGGAAACATCCATCACCATCGATTGCCCACACGGTCGTGTTTGGCGCACCCACCTTCGCTCCCATCGCTGCGGGTACTGCATAACCCATAGTTCCTAATCCACCAGAGTTAAGCCAGGTTCGTGGCTTCTCATAATTGATAAATTGAGAAGCCCACATTTGATGCTGCCCGACTCCTGCGGTGTAAATAGTGTCGGGATCAGAAATCTTTCCGAGTCTCTCGATGACATATTGCGGCGAGAGCGAGCCATCGGTTGGCATGTCATAGCCAACGGGATAGGTAGTACGCCAACCATCGACTTGTTTCCACCATGCCGCGAGATCGGGTTGGCTCTTCGCGAATTCAGCCTTAAGTATCGGAAGAAGTTGTGCCATCGTCAATCGAACATCGCCAACGACGGGTACATCGGCATGACGATTCTTTCCGATCTCAGCCGGGTCGATATCAGCATGAATCACTCTCGCATTGGGGGCAAAGGTGGAGAGTTTTCCGGTGACGCGATCGTCGAAACGAGCGCCGAGCGTGATAAGCAAGTCTGCTTTCTGCAAAGAGGTGACCGCAGCAACGCTGCCATGCATTCCTGGCATACCAACGTGAAGTCGATGGCTATCAGGGAAGGCGCCACGAGCCATGAGCGTGGTAACGACCGGTGCGCCTACTAATTCGGCGAGCGCGAGTAATTCTTTATGAGCATTTGCTTTAATGACACCGCCGCCAACATAGAGAACCGGACGAACCGATTGAGCAATCAGCGCGGCCGCATCCTTAATCGCTTGCGGGATGGGTTGTGAGTGGTCGCGGTAACCAGGAAGGTCGATATCCTTCGGCCACTGGAAATTCACTCGCTCTTGTAGCGCATCCTTGGCAACGTCGACGAGCACTGCACCAGGGCGCCCGCTGGCGGCGATGTGATAAGCCTGCGCGATTGCACGCGGGATATCAACTGCCTTCGTGACGAGATAATTGTGTTTGGTGATCGGCATGGTGATGCCGCGAATGTCTGCTTCTTGGAAAGCGTCAGTGCCAATCGCGCTTGAAGGAACCTGGCCAGTGATTGCGACCATCGGAACTGAATCCATCTGTGCATCAGCAATCGGAGTGACGAGGTTGGTGGCACCCGGACCCGAGGTTGCGATGCAGGTACCAACGCGACCGGTCGCTTGCGCATAACCTGTGGCCGCATGGCCAGCCCCTTGTTCATGTCGAACCAAGATGTGCCGGATCTTGCTGTCGTAGATCGGGTCATAAGCGGGAAGGATCGCGCCACCTGGAATACCGAACATGACATCCACGCCGGCATGCTCCAATGAACGGATCAAGCTCTGCGCGCCAGTCATCTCCTCGGCCATAATTTCCTTCTCCCTATTAATGCGAAATCCCCCAGTGATTCCACTGAGGGATGGCGCACGATCTGTATTGACGCTAGATCGCGCGCTCCATAACCACAATAATTACAGCGGTTGCCATATCTCTATTCTCCCGCTAAATGGCGATAACCGTCAACCCCTACTTGACCCCCAACTCCCCCAGGTGGGCGTGAGGTTAGTCGCAGACTGCGCCTCGGGAGGCTGAGCCAACGAGCTTGGAGTATTTAGCCAGAACCCCTCGGGAGTAGCGATGGGTAAGAGGGCGCCACCCCTTCTTCCGCTCCGCTAGTTCAGCATCTGAGACAAGTAGCTCTAATTGACGGGTTTTGGTGTTAATCCGAATGATGTCGCCATTGCGCACGAATGCGATCGGACCACCATCGACCGCTTCCGGCGCGATATGTCCCACGCAGAGTCCCGTGGATCCACCAGAGAAGCGACCATCGGTAAGCAACATTGTCGTCTTTCCTAGACCAGCACCTTTTATCGCACCGGTGATCATCAACATCTCGCGCATGCCTGGTCCACCTTTCGGACCTTCGTAACGGATGACGAGTACATCGCCGGCCTGAATCGAACCATTCTCCAGCGCATCCATCGCTTCTCGCTCGCGTTCGAAGACCTTTGCTGGCCCTTCAAAAGTCTCGATTCCGATTCCAGCAGTCTTTGTCACCGCTCCCTCAGGGGCGAGTGATCCGCGCAAAATAGTGATGCCTCCGGTGGTATCCATAGGGCTCTTCGTCGCACGCAAAATCTCACCGTCCGGATCTGGCGGTGCGATGTGCGCCAAGTTCTCAGCCATCGTCTTACCCGTGACTGTCAACGTATCACCATGAAGCAACTTGGCATCAAGGAGTGAGCGCAACACGACCGGAACGCCTCCGACCTTGTCGACATCACTCATTACATAACGACCGAATGGTTTCAAGTCGCCAAGGAGCGGAACTTTTGAACCGATCCGATGGAAGTCTTCAACTTCAAGATCGACATCGGCTTCATGAGCAAGTGCCATCAAGTGCAGAACAGCATTTGTTGATCCACCTAGAGCCATCAGAATGGTTATGGCGTTTTCAAATGCCTGCTTCGTCAAGATATCGCGAGCGGTAATTCCTTGTCGGATTAATTCGACTACAGCGACTCCTGATTTCTTTGCGTAATCATCGCGCCGACGATCAACTGCAGGTGGCGCTGCAGAGCCAGGAAGCGAAAGTCCAATTGCTTCGCCTATCGATGCCATGGTGTTTGCGGTGTACATGCCACCGCAAGCGCCTTCGCCCGGACAGATTGCACGTTCGATTCGGTCGACCTGCTCCTTCGAAATCAAACCTCGGGCACATGCACCCACTGCCTCAAATGCATCGATGATGGTGACATCTTTCCCATCTACATTTCCGGGCAAGGTAGAACCTGCGTAGACAAATACTGATGCAACATCCAAGCGAGCAGCAGCCATCATCATTCCGGGAAGTGATTTGTCGCAACCAGCAAACATCACCATGCCATCAAGTCGCTCTGCTTGCATGACCGTTTCCACCGAATCTGCGATGACCTCGCGCGAGACGAGCGAGAAGTGCATACCTTCATGTCCCATGGAGATGCCATCAGAAACCGAGATAGTGCCAAATTGGAGTGGGAAACCGCCCGCTTGATGGACGCCCTCTTTCGAAGCCTTCGCGAGACGATCGAGTGAGAGATTGCAGGGCGTGATCTCATTCCACGAGGAAGCGATACCAATTTGAGGTTTGACCCAATCGTCGTCGCCCATCCCGACAGCGCGGAGCATTCCGCGCGCAGGCGCGCGCTCGAGTCCATCGGTCACGGTGCCAGAACGTGGCTTCATCGGATTTAGCGGGCTATCCCCTGTGTTCTTGGTCATAGCCAGATAGTAGCCAGACAATTGCTGGAATGTCTGCAAGGAAGTGAACCTGCTGGCTGTTACCTTATTCTCCTACGCATTCGCGTTCACTGAGCCTAAAAAATCTGGAGAGATTACATGTCAACAAACAACGCTGCCCCCATCCTTGCCCCCGACAGGTGGCGCACCCTCTTTGTGATCGCAATCGCCCAATTGATGGTCGTGCTTGATGCTTCGATTGTGAATATCGCGATACCTAGTGCAAAGGCAGAACTTGGCATCACAGCGGCAAACCAACAATGGATCGTGACCGCATACACCCTTGCATTCGGTTCGCTCTTGCTACTCGGTGGTCGAATCGCAGATTTCGTTGGTCGCAAGCGAATCTTCATCATGGGTCTACTCGGCTTTGCCGCAGCATCGGCGCTTGGTGGTATTGCTTCGACACAAGGGTTGCTCTTCGCTTCCCGCGGTTTGCAAGGTGTCTTCGGTGCGCTCCTTGCCCCCGCGGCGCTCTCGATTGTCAGCGTTACCTTCACTGACCCCAAAGAACGTGCTCGCGCATTTGGTGTGTATGGCGCAATCTCCGGTGGTGGCGCCGCAATCGGTTTGATTCTTGGCGGCACGCTCACCGAGTATTTCTCTTGGCGTTGGTGTCTTGGCGTAAATACTCCTATAGCACTCGTTGCTGGTTTGCTCGCATTCAAATATGTCCATGAATCCAAAGCAGGTGGCGACCATAGTTATGACCTACCTGGAACGCTGAGCGCTTGTGCTGGACTCTTCGCTTTGGTCTATGGCTTCAATGAAGCGGCAACAAAAGGATGGTCTGCAAACATCACAGTCACCTTCTTGATCGCGGCAGCAATCCTGTTGATCGCATTCTTCGTCATCGAGAGCAAGGCAAAGAACCCTCTTATGCCACTTCGCGTGATTAGCGAACGAAATCGCGGCGGTTCATATCTTGGCTCACTAGTCGTGGGTGCCGGACTATTCTCGATGTTCCTCTTCCTTGGTATCTATCTGCAACAAGTGCTGGGCTACACCCCACTTCGCGCTGGCTTTGCCTTCTTGCCATTCACTGCGGGCATCATTGTCTTCGCCGGTATCGCATCGCAATTACTTCCAAAAGTCGGACCACGACCCTTGATGGTCCCCGGCCTTCTTGCAGCTGCAGTGGGATTGCTTCTGATGACACGCATTACCCCTGAAACCTCATATGTGACGCACGTACTCCCATCGCTCTTGATCATGAGCAGCGGTATGGCGCTCGTTTTTATCCCGCTCTCATCGACCGCGTTGCACGGCGTTGGTAATCGCGATGCTGGGGTCGCAAGTGCGCTCATCAACACCAGTCAACAAGTCGGTGGGTCATTGGGAACTGCGCTTCTCAATACTGTTGCTGCGACCGCGGCAACCTCCTATGCCACAGCAAATGCGACCAAGCCGCAGATCTTCGGATTGACGCATGGATTTACCGTTGCCTTCACAGTAAGTGCTGCGCTCTTGGTCGTTGGCGCTATCGTGCTCGCCTTCTTCATCACAATTGGTAAAGAGGCAGTTGTTGAAAATGAGGGTGGAGCAGCAGTCCACTAAAGGAAGTTGCGCTTGACGTTAATCAAGTAAGAAGGCCAAGGAGAAGTTCGCGCACTCGCGCAGCATCTGCTTGGCCTTTGGTCTCTTTCATCACCGCACCAATGAGTGCACCTGCTGCCGGTAGATGGCCATTGCGGACCTTCTCGGCAGTCTCTGGTTGAGCAGCAATCGCCTTTTCGATTGCTGCAATCAATGCGCTCTCATCGGAAACGACTTTGATGCCTTTTGTAGCAATCACCGAATCTGGATCGCCCTCCCCTGCAATCACGGCAGCAACGACCTGCCGGGCAAGCTTGTCGGTTAATTCGCCAGCGGTGATCAGTTCGACAATACGGGCAACATCCTTAGGAGTGATTCCAACGCTGCTTAACTCGACATCTGACTCGTTAGCCAAGCGCGAGATCTCACCGAGCCACCAACCGCGTGCACGAGTGGGATCGGCACCGAGTGCGACCGTCTCTTCAACGAGATCGACTGCACCAGCATTGACCATCGCAGCCATCTCTTTGTCAGGGACTTGCCACTGAGTCTGTAACCGTGCGCGCCGAACCGATGGTTTCTCGGGTAACTGACTGCGAAGTTGTTCGATCCACGCTGCATCGGGTGCAACTGGAGTCAGATCAGGTTCTGGGAAGTAGCGATAATCCTCGGCTTGTTCTTTAGAACGACCAGAGCGCGTGGTGCCGGTATCTTCTTGGAAGTGGCGAGTCTCTTGGATGACGCGCTCACCCTTATCGAGTAAACCTGCGTGACGGATCATCTCACCGCGAACAGCGCGCTCGACCGAACGCAATGAGTTGACGTTTTTGGTTTCACTACGCGTGCCCAATTTTCCCGATCCAATCGGAGCGAGTGAAACGTTTGCATCACAGCGCAACGAACCTTGCTCCATCTTCACATCACTAACGCCCAACGAACGCAAGATGTCGCGCAACTCTTTAACGTAAGCCTTTGCAACTTCGGGTGCGTACTTTCCAGTTCCGGAGACAACTTTCGTCACAATTTCCACTAATGGAATGCCGGCGCGGTTGTAATCGAGCAATGAATATTCAGCGCCATGTATCCTCCCGGTTGAGCCACCAACGTGAAGCGACTTTCCGGTGTCCTCTTCCATATGAACACGCTCAATCTCGATTCGGAAAGTCTGCATGCCCTCATCAGTCTCTACTTCGACATCTAGATATCCGTTGGTGCAGATTGGTTCGTCGTACTGCGAGATCTGGAAATTCTTTGGCATATCTGGGTAGAAGTAATTCTTTCGAGCGAACCGGCTCTTGGGCGTAATAGCACAGTTGAGCGCAAGCCCGATTCGAATAGTGCTTTCAATTGCTTTCGCGTTCACAACCGGAAGTGCGCCGGGCATCCCGAGGCAGACTGGACATGTTTGAGTGTTGGGTGGCGCGCCAAAAACGGTGGCGCATCCACAGAACATCTTGGTTTCGGTATTGAGTTCGACGTGCACCTCAAGCCCCAATGAGGGTTCATATTTGGCAATGACTTCGTCAAAGGTAAGCGCCATCAGCGCACCGTCAATTCTGGAATCTGATGGGTTAGAGGGCCATTCCACTTCTTCATCAACTCGCGCTCGAGCGCGCCACCAACCTGGTAGAGACGGTCATCTTTCATCGCAGGTGCGATGATCTGGAATCCAACGGGCAATCCCTCTGATAACCCGGCTGGCAAACTCATCGAGGCAACGCCGGCCAAGTTGACCGGAATAGTCGCGACATCACTGAGATACATCGACACCGGGTCATCACTCTTCTCGCCAATTTTGAATGCCACTGTCGGCGTAGTTGGCGAAACCAGGACATCAACTTTCGAGTATGCAGATGCAAAATCACGAGTGATTAGTGTCCGCACCTTTTGCGCGCTTCCGTAAAAAGCATCGTAATAACCTGCGGAAAGAGCATAGGTGCCCAGGATTATTCGCCGCTTCACCTCTGGCCCAAATCCCGCCTCGCGAGTCAGACTCATCACCTCTTCAGCACTTCGCGTCCCGTCGTCACCAACTCGAAGGCCATAACGCATCGCATCAAAGCGAGCAAGATTCGATGAAGCCTCACTCGGTGCAATGAGATAGTAAGCACCAAGGGCGAACTTGAAGTTCGGACACGATACTTCGATGATTTCTGCGCCTAGTGATTCAAGAATCGCCAACGATTCTGCAAAGCGCTCGGCAACGCCCTTTTCATATCCGGCACCAGATAACTCTTTGACGACGCCAATCTTTAAGCCCCGCACATCTGCATGTTGTGCGGCAGCAACCACATCAGGAACAGGGGCATTGATGCTCGTTGCATCTTTGGGATCAAACCCAGCAATCACTTGATGGAGTAGCGCAGTATCCAAGACTGTTCGTGCACAAGGACCGGCTTGATCAAGGCTTGATGAGAATGCGACTAAACCATAACGCGATACGCCGCCGTAGGTTGGTTTGACGCCGACCGTTCCAGTCACGGCAGCGGGTTGTCGAATCGAACCACCGGTGTCGGTGCCAATCGCAAGTGGCGCTTGAAATGCAGCGAGCGCTGCTGCTGAGCCACCACCAGATCCACCGGGAATGCGCTCTACATCCCAAGGGTTACGAGTTGGACCATAAGCAGAGTTCTCAGTTGAAGAACCCATCGCAAATTCATCCATGTTCGTCTTACCGAGGATGACAACGCCGGCAGTTTTCAACTTGGTGACGACAGTTGCATCGTATGGCGGTCGCCATCCCTCGAGGATCTTCGAGCCACACGTAGTGGGTATCCCTTTTTGGGCAAGGACATCCTTGAGCGCTAGTGGCACACCATGCAATACAGATGGATTGTTGTTCTTGTTCTTGCGAGCCGTATCTGCTGCATCTGCTTGTGCTAAAGCGCCTTCACTATCGACATGTAAAAATGCGTTAATCGTTGAATCGGTCTTGGCAATCTGATCAAGATGGGCTTGGGTGACGTCCCGTGATGAAACATCGCCTTTTGCGATAAGCATTGCTAATTCTGCAGCGCTCTGCTTGATGAGTTCGCTCACGCTTCTTCACCCAAAATCTGTGGTACCCGAAAGCGCGACTCTTCACTGGCGGGAGCGCCGCTGAGCGCCTCTTCTGGGGTGAGACTCGGCACAATCACATCAGCTCGTGCGACATTGGTGATCTCTAATGGATGCGACATCGCAGGAACATCTGCGCCGGCTGCCTCTTGAACAACAGCGACTGCGTCGAGGATGCCGTCAATCTGGCCAGCCAAGTGCGAGAGCTCCTCCTCGCCGAGGGTGATGCGCGCCAAAGCGGCAATCCGCGCGACCTCAGCACGAGTGATTCGGGATTCGCTAGCCATATCGGAAGCCTACCCGCGAATTTGACCGGTCCCGGTCACGATCCAGGTGGTCGTCGTCATCTCCTCAAGACCCATTGGCCCGCGCGCGTGCGCCTTTTGATTGGAGATTCCAATCTCAGCGCCAAAGCCCATCTCTTCACCGTCAGTAAAGCGAGTAGATGCGTTGATCATGATTGCTGCAGCATCCAACTGATTAATGAAAATCTGGATAGTCTCAGGGTTCTCCGAGATTATCGCTTCGGTATGTTTCGTTCCATATTTATTGATATGTGCGGCTGCTTCATTGACATCGTCGACAACGCGGACGTTAATTTCGAGAACGCCATATTCAGTTGACCAATTCTCTTCAGTTGCCCGCGTGACCTGGATGCCTAATTTCTCTCCAAAGGCCATGGTTTCTGCATCGCCATGTATCACGACTTTCTCAGCATGTAGCGATTGCAAAGCCTTCGGAAGAAATTTATCGGCGATTGCTCTATGAACAAGCAATGTCTCGGCGGCGTTGCAGACACTGGGTCGTTGCACCTTGGAATTGATCAGAATAGGTAACGCCTTTACTAAATCTCCATCTTTATCAACATAGACATGGCATACCCCTGCCCCTGTTTCGATGGTCGGGACTTTCGCTTCATCTACCACGGTGCGGATCAACGCCGCACTCCCCCGAGGGATTACTAGATCGACTAAACCGCGAGCATGCAATAACTCGGTCACACTTGACCGGTCTTTCGAAGGCACACTTTGAATCACATCGGCGGGTAAACCCACACTTGTGACCGCATCACGCATGATTGAAACGAGAATCTCATTCGACAGAGCAGCGCTCGACGAGCCGCGCAATAGCGCGCAGTTTCCGGATTTGAGCAAGATCACTGCTGCATCGACCGTAACGTTGGGGCGCGCCTCATAGACCATTCCGACTACGCCGAAGGGCACCGTCACTTGTTTGAGGTGTAGCCCATTGGGCAAGGTGCGTTCACGTTTGATGATGCCTATTGGATCGGGCAGCGCTTTGATCTTGCGCGCACCACCGGCGATTCCCGCAATACGCGCTGGATTGAGCATCAGTCGATCGATAAGAGATTCTGCTAACCCTTCGGCGCGGGAACGAGTTACATCTTCCTCGTTTGCGGCAAGAATCTCGGACTCGCGTGCTAGCAACGCTGCAGCAATCGCTTCGATAGCGTCATCTTTCTGCGCGCGAGTGGCGTGGGCCAACGTGAGCCCCGCTATTCGCGCTGCTTTTGATAACGACTCAATCATGGGTAATAGCCTAACGAATCTCTGCTCGGATACGCTTGCCAATATGTTCGTATTTCGGTGGCTACGAAGGCTCATTGTTGGAGTTATTGCGCTCTATCTCATGCTCTTTAGCTTCACGCGCCTGATTCACTATCCAGAGCCAATTGCCGCCGCTCGATTGGGGTTTGCCCCTGCGCATGCCACCCCGAAATTGATGCCTGCGCATTACATCCCATCTGCTGACTCACCTAAGGTGTGGAGCGCAGCCAGCGAATCTCCTCCTGTGAAAGTCTCATACGACGGTCAAGAGGTTTCGTTCGACCAGTTTCTGGATACCACAGCGACTAACGCATTTCTTGTGGTTCGCAACGGTGCACTCTCCTATGAGTGGTACCGCGATGGCTTTGATAAGAAATTCCTCTTTCCCTCCTATTCAGTTGCAAAGACGTTGCTCTCGATCATGATCGGGCAATTGATCGACCAGGGGAAGATTAAAGAAAGCGATAAGTTCGTTGACTACTTTCCGGAATTTAAGAATGGCACCTCTTTTGACGAGGTGACTATCAACCAACTTCTTGACATGCGCTCCGGGGTTGGCGTCTCTGATAACTACCCTTCTGGTCCAAGCGGTTGGGGCGTAGCTATCGCGCAGATGTATGCATCGACAGATTTGCATTGGTTCCTAGGCAACAATCGAAAAATGGCATTCGAGCCTGGATCAAAAGCCGAATATCGAAGCGTTGACTCGATGATGCTCGGTATGATCGTCAAGAAAGTCACTGGTGAAAGAGTTGCTGATCATTTCGCAACAAGTGTTTGGCAACCAGTTGGCGCGCAATATGGAGCGACCTGGAACGTCGATCACTTAGATGGACAAGAGAAGACATTCTGCTGCTTCAATGCCGCTGCCCGAGATTATGCTCTTATCGGTCAGTTGATACTTGATAATGGCGTATCGAGTGGGAAGCAGATCATTCCTGCGCTCTGGAACACTCGTTTAGCAACACCTGTCGTCACGCTCGATCGTGATTGGGGTTATGGCGCACAAATTTGGCACCCCTATCCGAATACTTCGATGTTGCTTGGGTTGCATGGGCAGCACATACTCATCGTTCCTGAGACCAAGACGGTGGTAGTGAAACTCAGTGATGACCTCGATTCAGAGAGCGAAGGGCCAGTCACTGAAGTTATGTACAACCTCGCACTTCGTCGCTGAGGAACTATTAGATAAGCGTTAAGTCGTCGCGATGAACGAGCTCTCGCTCATACTCTGAACCAAAAGTCGCAGCGAGTTCTTTGGTGCTCTTGCCTAACAATTGCGGAATCTCATCGCTATCGAAGGCGACTAAACCTCGTGCGATGACATTCTGACCTGGGTCAACCAGATCCACAACATCTCCTGCAGCGAAATCACCGGTGACAGCAGTAACTCCTGCAGCCAACAACGAGGTGCCGCGCTCCATGATTGCTTTAGCCGCGCCTGCATCAAGAATGAGTGCGCCTTTTGGTGTGGATGCATGAGCAATCCAAAGCGCGCGCGAAGGGGCGCGGTGTAAACCGGCATGGAATATGGTGCCGACATCCTTTCCGTCAAAGGCGCCTTGCACGTTTGCCAATGACGTGAGGACTACCGCGATTCCTGCGCTCGTCGCAATCCGTGCTGCCTCGACTTTAGTGGTCATGCCACCACTTCCCACGCCTGCTTTGCCGGCGCCACCGATCTCTGCTTGCGCCAGAAGTGCAAAATCATCGACCTCAGTGATCTGTCGCGCACCAGGTGATGTAGGCGGTGCGTCGTAGAGCGCATCGATATCCGAAAGTAAGATGAGAAGATCTGCCTGGACTAGATGCGAAACCAGAGCCGCCAAGCGATCGTTGTCACCGAAGCGAATCTCGGAGGTTCCAACTGTGTCATTCTCATTAATCACAGGTACCACGCCCAATGCCAAAAGGCGCTCGAGAGTGCGTTGGGCGTTTCGATAGTGGCTACGGCGAACGATATCTTCACTTGTGAGTAATACCTGAGAAGCGGTGATCGAATGACGCGCAAAGGATTCGGTGTACCGATGCATCAAAAGTCCTTGACCTACAGATGCTGCGGCCTGCTGTAGCTCCAACTCCTTTGGTCGAGATTTCAAACCGAGTGGTGCCAATCCTGCTGCAATCGCGCCTGAAGTGACGACTAAGACATCTAAACCACGCGCCTTCGCGCTCGCTACTGCATCAACGAGAGCGTCAACCGCGGCGCTATCAAGCCCTGCCCCTGCGCTTCCAGTTAATGAGGAGGAGCCAACTTTCACGACAATGCGTTTCGCGCGTGTGACTTCATTGCGCATCGTCTTCACTCCAATCTTCGACGCTCTTATGTAACCCTAATTGGACCGTCTCAACACGTACATCATGACCTCGGCGGGTATGGAAATGTTCGACGCCAGCCTCAATCGTCGGCTCCCACTCGAATCTGGTCGCATCCTCGCCCTCGCCAATCATGACTTCACACCCTGGTTCGGCGCCTAATGTGAAAAGCTCTTTCTCCACGCCAAGTCGAGCCAATCGATCTGCTAGGTAACCGACAGCCTCTTCGTTGCTGAAATTTGTCTGGCGAACCCAGCGCTCAGGTTTCTCACCAGTGACGACAAAGCGACCGTTCTTCTCTTTGCGTACCGCAAAGCCAAGATCATCTACAGCCTTAGGGCGAAGCACGATGCGAGGCGCCTCGACTACTTCCTTAGGTTTACGATTGATGAGGGCAGCCATCGCATAAAGAAGTTCGGTGATGCCTTCTCGGGTTGCAGCAGAAATCGGATACACCTCTAATCCACGCGCACGTAGATTCTCAGTGACCATCTCAGCCATCGCTCGACCATCAGGTAAATCGATCTTGTTCAATGCAACAATTCGTGGGCGATCTTGCAACCCACCGTATGCCTCTAGTTCGCGTTCGATGACTTCGAAATCATGAATCGGGTCTCGATCGCTCTCCAGCGTGCCACAATCAAGAACGTGCACCAGCGCTGAGCAGCGTTCTACATGGCGCAGGAATTCAAGGCCCAGTCCTTTGCCCTCGCTTGCTCCTGGAATCAATCCAGGAACATCAGCGACAGTGAAACGATGCTCGCCGATTTCTACAACACCAAGATTAGGAACCAGCGTCGTGAAGGGATATTCAGCAATCTTGGGCCGTGCCGCAGAGATAGCAGCAATGAGCGAAGACTTCCCTGCAGATGGATAGCCCACTAATGCAATATCTGCAACGCTCTTAAGTTCTAGAGTTAATTCGATCTTCTCCCCTGGTTCACCAAATAGGGCGAAACCAGGAGCGCGGCGCCGTGAGGATGCAAGAGCGGCATTGCCTAGACCACCCGCGCCACCACGCGCTACGACAAATCGAGTGCCGACACCAAGAAGGTCGGCGATGATGTTTCCATGTTTATCCCGCAGGACGGTTCCCTCAGGGACCGGCAGTACAAGGTCGTCACCCTGTGGGCCATCCTTGTGTCCGCCCTGACCATGGCGACCAGATGTGGCGGTGCGATGTGGGCTGTAATGAAAATCTAAAAGCGTCGTCGCACTTGGGTCGACAACGAGAATGACATCTCCACCACGTCCACCATTACCACCATCAGGTCCACCAAGTGGTTTGAATTTTTCGCGGTGCACTGAGACGCAACCGTTTCCGCCGCTACCAGCCTGTGCAAGTAAGCGTGCTTGATCGATGAAGGTAACTGCTGACATCTGCTCCGCTCACCTCTTCCTAAATAAAAAAGCGGGCCCGTATGCGGACCCGCTGAAAATAAGTCCGATGATTATTGAGGGAGAACGTTCACAACGCGACGACCACGTGCAGTGCCGAATGAAACCGAGCCTGCGGCGAGCGCGAAGAGTGTGTCGTCTTTGCCACGACCAACATTTGCACCCGGGTGAAAGTGGGTTCCGCGTTGACGAACGAGAATCTCGCCGGTGCGCACTACTTGTCCAGCAAAACGCTTTACACCAAGAAACTGTGGATTAGAGTCGCGACCGTTGCGGGTCGAGGAGACACCTTTTTTACTTGCCATCTCTGTACTCTCCCTATCCTAATCGTGCTTCTTATTCTGAATACTTTTTCTGATTACTTGATATTACTTACTGTTGATTGCTGTGACTTTAATGCGAGTCTTCTTCGCACGGAAACCTTGACGGCGACGGTAGCCGGTCTTGCTCTTGTAGCGAAGGATGTCGATCTTTGGACCCTTCACTTCATCTAGTACCTCAGCGCTCACAGTTGAACCGGCGCCCGGGGTGGAGATTTTTCCGCCATCAACGACGAGGAGCAACGGCAAAGAGACGGTTGCGCCAACGGAGGCTTCTACTCGATCGATGTCGAGAACCTCACCGACCGTTACCCGCTCCTGGCGCGCGCCAGCCTTAACGATTGCGTACACGATTCTCCTCAAGTCTGCCTGTATCTGCCTGCATCTGCCTGCGTCTGGTGTTATCTCCAGCGGATAAACCCACCTCAACAGCCTGCTAAGGGTACGGATTGGCTCCCCTAGAGGTCAAACTGAGGGGGTGATAACCCCGCCGCTACTGACCCGGCGCCGTCCTCGGCGACCGCTGGAAACAGGACTGTGGACGGGAGTATCGACGATGACCAGATTCGAGTTCTCTATCCGCTCCAACCGATCGGTCGGTTCAGCTGGCTCGACGTGATCATCATGAACATCATGATCAACATGATCATCATCATCTGACTGGCGCGAATGTGCCGCCATCGGCACTGGATCCATATGTATATGAATCCCCCGCCCGTGACAACTCTCGCATGTAGTCGAGAACGCTTCGATAAGTCCTTGTCCAACACGCTTGCGAGTCATCTGCACTAATCCCAGCGAGGTCACTTCTGCCACTTGATGTTTGGTGCGATCTCGCCCAAGACATTCAGTGAGTCTGCGTAGAACCATGTCGCGGTTTGACTCGAGAACCATGTCGATGAAGTCGACCACGATGATGCCGCCTAAGTCACGTAAGCGAAGTTGGCGTGCAATCTCTTCGGCTGCCTCGAGATTATTCTTCGTGACGGTCTCCTCGAGATTTCCGCCTTTGCCGATGAATTTACCTGTGTTCACATCAATAACAACCATAGCTTCAGTGCGATCGATGACAAGTGATCCACCTGAGGGCAGATAGACCTTACGATCGAGCGCTTTTGCCAACTGCTCATCAACTCGATGTTCAGCGAAGATATCCTTTGCCTTATGCCACTTTGAAATCTTCTGCACTAAGTCAGGAGCAACGAAACTTAAGTAACTATTGATCTCATCCCAAGCATCATCACCTTGGACATGCAGTGAGCGGAAGTCTTCGTTAAAGATGTCACGAACCACTCGAATGTTCAGGTCAGGTTCTGCGTAAAGAAGAGATGGTGCGCTCGCGCTGGGATCTTTAGCCTTTTGCTCGATAACTTCCCACTGCGCCTGAAGTCGAGCAACGTCGCGAGTTAGCTCCTCTTCGGTTGCTCCTTCGGCAGCGGTGCGAACGATCACGCCCGCCTCGTCGGGTACCAAACCTTTGAGGATTGATTTGAGTCGGGAACGTTCGTTCTCAGGCAGACGTCGACTGATTCCGCTCATCCCTCCCGCTGGTACGTAAACCAAGTAACGACCTGGAAGCGAAATTTGGCTCGTAAGGCGAGCGCCTTTTTGACCAATCGGATCCTTGGTTACTTGAACGAGCACTGGTTGCCCAGTCTTTAGGGCCAATTCGATTTTTCGCGGTGTGCCATCAGCAAGACCGGCAGCATCCCAATTGACCTCACCCGCATAGAGCACTGCATTGCGACCTTTTCCGATATCAACGAAAGCCGCTTCCATACTGGGGAGCACATTCTGAACTCGGCCGAGATAAACGTTTCCTACATAAGAGGTACTCGATGCACGATTGACATAGTGCTCGACCAAGATCTTGTCTTCGAGGACTGCGATTTGGGTTCGGTCGCCGGTCTGTCGGACCAACATGGTGCGATCGAC
>CAZBCF010000011.1:15878-36961 GCA_964490435.1 uncultured Bifidobacterium sp.
GGACTGCGATTTGGGTTCGGTCGCCGGTCTGTCGGACCAACATGGTGCGATCGACATTTTCGCGTCGCGCCAGGAACTCAGACTCGGTGATAACTGCAGGGCGTCGATTGCCATGGAATGACCGCGGGTGATCGCGGTCTCGGTCTCGGTCGCGGTCTCGGTCGCGGCGCCGGCCACGCTTATCAACTCGTGTCGATGATGAGTCGGAATCATTGCTGCGATCATTACCGCGCTGACTCCGTGGTTTTGGTTCGCGAACTTTTATGGTGGTGACTACCCCATCTTCAAGGATGGTCTGTTCTTCGCTCGCACCAGCGCCTGCTATTCGGCGACGGCGTCGGCGATGGGTCGCACCCGCTTCATCATGTCCAGCACTATTCTCATTAAAGCCTTCATCGCCCTCTGCGGTGGTGTGGCCATCATCATTGTGGCGCTCGAGTTGGCGACTGCGCCCGCGCCCGCGACCACCACGTCGGCGATTGCGATGGCGAGAACGACCTTCACCGGATTGCGCTCCCTCGGCAGGTGATTCTGCGCCCTCTTGAGATTCGCGCTTTTCCTGAGTGGCGCTCTTTTCGTTACTGTCTTTGACGCTCTTGTTCGATTTACTACTCGTGTTACCAATTGTGTTACTTGTGCGAGATTTACTCTCTTTGTGGGGCGGTGCTTGAAATACCGGTACTGGGATGGGAGCCACGCTCTTCTTAGCCTTTGAGGCACTTGGCGCGCTTTCGCTGATTACATCGGAGGCGCTCGACTTGCTTGTCTTGCTCGCCTTAACAGTTGGTGCAACCTTCGCACTTTTCGCGGCTTTGCTCGCCTTTGGCTCTGCTGGTGAGTTGCTTTGTGATTCGCTCTCGTTGCTCTTCTTTGCGGCAACTTTTTTCAATACGCGTTTACGCGCTGGTGCAGCCATGCTGTACTCATTTCACGTTCTACCGAAGTAGAACAATTCTCGGGTGTCTTGCTGTTTCGTTGAAAAATCTTCGGTCGCGCCACCAAATCTTCGGAGCTGATGTGAATCAGCGAAGCCTTCGAGGCTGCGGTCACACCAAGTATGCCAGAGAACTAGCTCCGAGCGCGAATATTGAGCAAAAGTCCAATGCCGATCAAGGTGGCGAACATGCTCGAACCGCCATAGGAGAGCAACGGCAGTGGGACGCCTGTCATCGGAGCGAGGCCAAGAGTCATTCCGATATTCTCGAAAATCTGGAAGCCAAACCAAGCAGTCACGCCGAGACAGACCAGTCGCCCGAAAAGATCCTTGGCACGACGCGCGATGACAAATGCGCGCCACAAGACCACTACATACAAAGCGACGATGATGGCACATCCCACGAATCCCAACTCCTCTCCCGCAACCGTAAAGATGAAGTCGGTCTGCTGTTCGGGTACGAACCGACCATTGGTCTGAGGTCCGTTAAAGAGACCTTTACCCAAGAGGCCACCCGATCCAATAGTGATACGTGCCTGACGAAGTTGATATCCCGTGCTCTGTGGATCTGCAGTTGGATCAACGAAAGATTGCAAACGATTCAATTGATATTGAGCAATAACGCCTAACTTGATTGCAACATATGCACCAACCCCAGCAATGCCAAGTAATCCGATACTCCACCGCAATTGCGCTCCTGAAACTGCAATCATCGTGACTACAGAGGCGCCAATGATTGCTGTAGTTCCTAAGTCGGGTTGTAAGACGATGAGCAAGACAGGAATCGCTGCGACTGCAAGCGCCTGAAGGACATCGATTGCTTGTGGTTCCTCGTATCCATCATGTTTTTCGGCAAGGACCATAGCCATCCCAACGATGATGGCAATCTTCGCTAACTCTGCCGGTTGGATTTGCAAACCGCCCGGCAAAGCAATCCACGCACGAGCACCGTTGACGGTAGCACCAACCCCCGGAATCAAGACTGCAATCAAACCGAGGACTGCTATCGCCCATACGAAAGGGGTGTAAGCGCGCAGTAATCGGTAATCAATCAAGGTGGTACCAAAGGCTAAGAGCAAACCAATGACGATGTTCAGCGCATGTCGCTTCAAGTAATATTCAGGATCGCCACCGAACGATGCAAACCAATCTCTCGTTGCGGCATAAACCAACAGAATGCCTATTCCCAGCAACGCACCAACGGCAACCAGCAAGGGAATATCAAAGCGATCGAAGAGCGCAACTCGCTCATTTCGAGCACGAGCGTTCTTGTTCATCGTTGGAAAGATGCTCATGGGGTATCGACCACCGGTCGCCTTGGTATTTGTGATGGTGGCGCGGAAGGAAAGATTGCTTGCTCGGGGATGACTTGCTGTCCCTGAATCCCGAAAATCGCCTCATAAATCCGGCGCACCGATGGACCCGAAGTTCCTGAACCAGTTCCGCCTTGGCTAATCATCATGACCACTGCATACCGTGGCGCATCTGAAGGCGCATAACTTGCAAACCACGACGTAGTGTCCTTACTCGAGCCATCGGGGTTCTTTCCGTACACCTCGCCAGTTCCGGTCTTGCCGCTAATTGCGATAGGCATCCCTTCAAAGCGCCACTTTGCGGTTCCTGAAGTCACCACGGCACGAAGCGACTTCTTCAAGAACGCCAAAGTCTTCTTTGATACCGGCAGCTTGCCCACTTTCTCAGGTTTTATCTCACTTACCAACTCACCTGTCGGGGTAATGATTGCTCTTCCAACGGTGGGCTTCCACATCGTGCCGCCATTTGCGACTGCTGCGTAGATCTGTGCCATCTGCAAAGGAGTCATCGTGGTGTCACCTTGACCGATTGCGAAGTTAACCGCATCGCCAGCCCGAATCTTGGCGCCATCGACACAATTTTCTTTCGCGATCGCAATCAAATATGGGGTTAGTTGTGCTTTCTTAGCACGCTTCTCATAGTTACAGAAAAAATCCTTATTCCGCTCATACCATTTGATACGCCACTGTCGATCGGCAAGGCGCCCAGCCGACTCTGATGGCAGATCTATTCCAGTTCGCTTGCCAAGGTGGAACGCGGCAGCAGCCTTATAGAAGAAATCTTTTGGCTCCTTGCGCGGACGCAACCCACCATCTTTTAACCATTCGTTGTATGCAATCTGATACCAGAGCGTGTCGCAAGAGATAGCAATGCCCTGCTCGAGTGAGATACGTCCTGCGCCCTTGCTTTCGTAATTTCGGAATTTCCGATTTCCTACTTGAAATTCGGCTGGGCAATCGTATGTGCCATTGAGGTCATATCCGGCCTTTGCTGCAGCAGCGACTGATACGACCTTGAATGCGGATGCGGGTGCAAATGTTCCTTGCAGCGCTCGAGAGAGCGCCGGCACTCCACTTTTCGCACTGAAAAGATCCTTCGCTTGCTTTGCAGTGATGCCCTGTTCCCAGATATTCGGGTCATACGTCGGATACGAGGCCATCGCCAAGATTCGACCGTTCTTCACATCCATCACGATTGCCGCGCCCGCATCTGCTTTACGCGCGCCTTTTTTATCAACCGTGCCTGAACGCGCCCGTACTATTGCTGCAACTAATTCACGTTCGACGACCGCTTGAAGTCTGGCATCGATACTGGTGACAAGGTGATTTCCAGGTATTGCTCTACTCTCTTTTAGAACGCTAGTCGCTGACTCGCGTCGATCCACGACTATGGTCTTCACGCCAGGAGTGCCACGCAGTGCATCGTCGTACACCTTCTCAAGTCCGGCTTTGCCCAGATATTCGTTGAGGAAGTACTTTCGCGGCTGATTCACACCAGAACTATCGGTCAATTCTTTCTCACTGACCGGCCCAACGTAGCCCAATAGATGTGCCGCGTTTACACCCTCAGTTCCAGGGTAAAAGCGAAAGCCTTGCGGTGATGCGCTCACTCCGGGATAGCGCTCAGCGTGTTCGACAATCGATAAAGCAACCTCTTCGCTGGCATCAACAGAAATTGGTATTGGTTGGTAACGCGAGCCATTCCAACATCGCGCGCCACCAGTCAATGCTGGATCGACCTTCTCTCCGCATAATCTGGTCTTGCCGTATACCTCTTCATACGGCAACTTCAACGTCTTTGCAGTTGCCTTTAATGAGGCGACGCCGCGGTCAGACTCTTTATCTAGAACGGAACGATCTACCGTGATGACTAATCCGACTCGATTAAGGGCCAGTGGTTTCCCGCTGCTATCCAAGATCATGCCACGAGTGGCTGGCGTGACGACATTTCGACTTTGGATCTCGAGCGCTGCATCCTGATATTTCTCCGTTGCAGCAACTTGTAAATAGAAAAGTCTGCCTAAAAGCGCAGCCATGAGGGAGAAGAGCAGGATCTGCACAAAGATCGTCGCGTAGCGCGAACGCTCACCCATTTCGGGCGCCTATTCCTGGTGCGCTCGCTCCACGTGCTTGGACACCTTGAGCAAAGCGCGAGAGCCGAACCACTAATGGCGAGAGCAAGGGCGTGCAGAGCGCCGACCAGAGCAAGACTCCCGGCGCCGTCCGTGCGAACGAGAGCCCCTGTTCTGCGCTGATGAGCCAACTAGTAACTGCGAAGAGAATCATTGCGAGCAAAAGTGCACCCGTCACTGTGACGGTAAGTGTTACAGGTGCGCGCCGACTCGAGCGAAGTTGTACCCCCATCTCCGATGTTCCGTAACAGATTGCGGCGAGGACGAATGCCCAGTGTCCGATCAAGCCGACTGAGAGCGGGTTAAGGTCGAGTAGTAATCCGGCGATGAATCCTTGTAGCGCTGCGAACTCCGGATCCTCGAGAAATGCCCAGGCTAATACGACAATGAGAAAGATAGAGGGATCGGCAAAAGGAAAAGGAATCCTCGCGATCACTGCATTCTGCAACGCGAGCGCGACTATTCCGATAGGAAGGAAGAAGAGCGTCTTGCGCACGGCTAACTGACCTTCTTTTTCTTCGTCGGTTTACTCGGCGAAGGTTCTGGCGTGGGGGTGACGTAGACCGTGACTGTTGGGGTTGGAGTTGGTTGTGGTGCTGCTGGGAGAAGTGAATCGCGTGGATTGACCTTTACTTTTCCAATAACGACTGCGACTACCTCTAATGAATTGAGATTGACGAATGGCTTGACTAACGCGGTCTTGGTCAAGGTCCCCGAACTTTGATCAACAGAGATCACTGTGCCAACCGGAACGCCAGGGACGAAGGGGCGGCTACTGCTGCTTCCGCGAGAGACCATCCGATCGCCCACCTTCAATTCAGAGGAGGAGTCAAAAAGGGTGAGAGAGAGTTCGGTCTCCCCAGTCCCTGAGATGACCCCAAGGATTCCGCTCCCCTCCATTCGAATGCCAGCTTTGAATGTCTCATCATCAAGCAAAAGCGCGATGCACGTATCCCTACTGGTGGAAATGATCCGCCCGACCAGACCGGCTCCAGCAATCACCGTCATGTCCGCAGTGATGCCATCACGAGTACCAACGTCGAGCTCAACAGTTCTGGAGAAACCGGCAGCCGACCCGGCGGCAATCACCCGAGCGGCAACGCTCTCATATCGACCAGCGGCGGCTAAGTCGAGCACATCCTTGAGTTGATCTAGTTCGCGTCGAGCAACTTTCAAACGACTTAACTCCTCTTCAAGGGCGCTGTTTTTCTGCTCCAATTCGGAGATCTTCGCTGCGCTTCGTCCGAGGTTGGAAGCCTCTGAAATGAAATTACTCACCGGATCGTAGAAGAAGCGAAAGAAAGATTGGACTGGGGCAAGAACGGTATGTGCAAAGCCTCGGAATGTCTGACCTGGAACGCTGCCGCGTAAATCTAATGTGACGATGATGAGCGCTGTTACAAGCAGTGCAATGAGAAAGAAACGTGAGCGCGACTTATCTGGTGCTGCCAACGCTTCACCCCACTTTCAGCCGATGATGGGAAGGCTGTTATCTGCGCGGCTCGGAGATGAGCACCTTCTCAAGCGCTTCAAATTCTTCGATACAACGCCCGGTACCCATAACCACGGCATTTAATGGGTTTTCTGCGATATGCACAGCAATGCCCGTCTCATGTCGAAGTCTTTCATCGAGTCCATGCAATAGCGCACCGCCGCCAGTGAGCACGATGCCACGATCCATGATGTCGCCAGAGAGTTCTGGTGGGCAACTATCGAGAGTGCTCTTCACGGCTTCGACAATTCGAGAGACTGGTTCGTCAATCGCCTTACGAATTTCTTCGGCAGTTACAAGGATTGTTTTGGGCAATCCAGTGACGAGGTCGCGACCACGAATCTCGGCATCAGGTTCGCCGGCTGCTGGGAAAGCCGAACCGATTGCAATCTTTATTAACTCAGCAGAGCGCTCACCAAGTAGTAGCGAGTACTCGCGCTTAATCCAAGTGATAATCGCCTGGTCAAGCTCGTCACCACCGACGCGGATAGATTGGACCGTCACAATTCCGCCCAATGAAATAACGGCTATTTCGGTGGTACCGCCACCGATGTCAACGACCATATTGCCCGTTGCCTCGTGAATCGGAAGTCCGGCACCAATGGCAGCAGCCATCGGCTCCTCGATGATGTACACCTTCCGGGCGCCAGCGGCATAACCGGCATCTTTCACAGCACGTTGTTCCACACCTGTAATACCCGATGGTACGCAGACCACGAGACGCGGCTTGGCAAAGTGGCGGCGCTTATGCACTTTTTGGATGAAATAACGGAGCATTCGCTCTGTAGTGTCGAAATCTGAAATCACGCCATCCTTGAGCGGTCTGATTGCAACGATGTTGCCGGGTGTGCGCCCGATCATCTTCTTTGCCTCAAGTCCTACAGCAAGAATGCCACCGGTGTCTTGGTTAATTGCGACGACGCTTGGCTCATTGAGAACAATGCCTCGACCGCGCACATAAACCAATGTATTTGCGGTTCCTAGATCGATCGCCATATCGCGACCGATGAACGACATTGTCTTCGCCATTACTTACCTCCAAAGAAAAGTGCAATCTCTCGCTCGGCAGATTCAACTGAATCTGAACCGTGCACAATATTTTGTACGACTTTAGTTCCTTGATCGCGAGCAAGGTCACCACGAATAGTTCCAGGAGCCGCGACGGTCGGGTCGGTCGCGCCCGCTAGCGAACGGAAACCCTCGATGACGCGATTGCCTTCAGCGATGAGCGCAACGATTGGACCTGAGAGCATGAATTCGAGAAGTGGCTCGTAGAAGGGTTTACCAGCATGCTCTGCGTAATGTCGTTCGAGTAGTGCGCGCTCTGCCTGCATCATCCGGATATTGGTGATGACATAGCCCTTGTGCTCGATGCGAGCAATCACCTCACCTACCAGATTGCGACGAACCCCATCAGGTTTTATCAGCACCAAAGTCCGTTCCATGGCCACAGCCTAACGGCTTACTGAGGGGTCAGACGAGCGCGGGCCGCCTCCCCTGCTCGACCGACGAGTATTGCCGCCACCCAAAGGAGCGCAAAAATCCCGCCGAGGAAATACATCGCGAAAACCTCGATCCCGAAAGCGACCATCGGTACTTGCAAAATCGAGCCAAGAATCCATCCGGAGCGTCGCTTAAGTAGCCCTGGTGTGAGCAAAAGAAGAATCGCAACGATCCCACCGAGAATAAGCACCCAGGTGTCCGATGAGTTCATGGCAATCAATAATGCAAAACCCATCGTGAGCGCTTCCATCACCAGAACGCTGGAGCCGAGTACTCGCACGGTTATCGACCTTTCTTCAGAAGTGAGCGTGCCTGTCCCACGGTCACCACAGAGCCGGTGATGAGGATACCTGTCGACTGGGGTGTGAGTGCTGGTGCCCCTGCTTTATCGAAAGCCAACTCGATCGCGCGCTTGATTGAGCCCGCAGTACTTACGACAGCCTCATCAAAAATCTCGGTTGCAATCGAGAAGATGCTTTCGGTAGGCAGTGCGCGCGTTGATTCATTCTCGGTAACAATGATCTCATCAACAGCACCTGAAAGCTCGGCGAGGAATTGAGTGACATCTTTATCGTTCAACATCGCGACGATTGCAATCAATCTGTCGAATGAGAATTCCTCGCTGAGCGCCTCACGAAGTGCTGCGACGCCATGAGGATTGTGTGCGGCATCGATGATGACCGTTGGGTTGCGATGGATGACTTCTAACCGACCTGGTGACGAGGCATTGGCGAAACCATCTCGGACTACATCGATATGTAGCCGCTGCGCACCACCACCTAAAAATGCCTCTACTGCGGTTAATGCCAAGGTGGCGTTTGAGGCTTGGTGACGACCATGGAGCGGAAGGAAAATCTCGTCGTAAGTCCCGCCGATACCTTGGATCGTGAGCAACTGTCCGCCAACTGCGACATCGCGATGTACTAGGGAAAAATCCAGACCCTCGCGTAGGGGAATCGATTCGATGGTTGCGCTCTCGCGGATGAGCACCTGCGCGGCCTCCCGACTTTGATGGGCTAAGACCGAGGGCTTTCCGGCTCGAAAAATGCCAGCTTTAGTCAGTGCAATTTCAGCGATCGTGTTGCCAAGGTATTCCTGATGATCAAGGCCGATAGGTGTCATCACCGATACGTCTGAGTCGATGACGTTGGTTGCATCCCATGCTCCGCCCATCCCGCACTCTATGACAGCAACATCAATCGGCGCATCAGCAAAAGCCGCATAAGCCAAGGCGGTGAGGACTTCAAAGTACGAGAGCGGATGTTCAGATTGTGCATCGACCAAATCGATATAGGGCTTGATGTCATCGTACGTCTGAATGAAAAATTCAGGTGTTATTGATTCACCATTTAAGGAAATTCGCTCCCTGATGTCCTCAAGATGTGGGCTCGTGTAGCGCCCAGTTCGAATACCAAATGCCCTCAGCAGTGAATCAATCATTCGTGAGGTAGAGGTCTTGCCATTCGTGCCCGCGATATGGATGGAGCGAAATGTCGTCTGCGGATTACCCAGATAATCAAGGAGCATCGCGATTCGATCAAGAGATGGCTCTATTCGACTCTCTGGCCACCGAGAATTTAATTCGACAGTAATCTCAGCAAGTCGTGATGAGAAATCTCCCGACTTAGAATTCACGCGCGTCTCACAGTTTGTTGAGCTGTTCGGTGATTCGAGCGATATCGCGGTCGCATTCATCGAGTCGCGCCTTGATAGTGGTGACGACCTTCTCGGGAGCCTTCGCCATAAAATCGCTATTGTCGAGTTTGACTTTCGCAGTCTCGCGATCCTTCTGTGCAGTTGCGAGATCCTTCTGGAGTCGGGCACGCTCTGCGGCAACGTCAACGGTGCCCGAAAGGTCGAATTCGCATCGCATCGATCCCACCAGAATCGAACCAGATGCAGAGAAATTGCTTGATGGGGTTGAGATGCGCAAGACCCCCCGGATTGCCTGCTCGAATGGAGCCAAGGCGCTGGCTTCTATGCCGACGAAGCGACCTGGGAGCGGGGCTGAAGGCTTTACCCCCTGATCATTACGGAACCGGCGAACTTCAGTGATGAGGGTCTTTACCTCTTCCATCGCCGCATTGCTCGCGCTATCTATCCGCCCTTCATCAGCCTCTGGCCAACTGGCGATGACGATGCTCTCATGACCAGTTAGCCGCTGCCAGAGCGCTTCGGTGATAAACGGCATGACGGGATGAAGTAGCCGCAACAGATTGTCGAGCACATGTCCGATAACAGCTTGAGCGCCTTGGGCTTGCGCGCTTTCACTTTGAGCAAATGCAGATTTGGCCAGTTCTAGATACCAATCGCAGAAATCATCCCAAGCGAAGTGGTAGATCGACTCACATGCCTTTGCGAATTCAAATTCTTCGAAATATCGATCTGCTTCTTTGATGGTTTGGTGAAGTCGCGAGATGATCCAATTGTCGATCTGCGAGAGATCCTGCGCTTGCGGCAACGCCCGCGAGGCTGTTGCACCGTTCATGAGCGCAAAGCGCGAAGCGTTCCATAGTTTCGTAGCAAAATTTCGCGAACCAGCCACCCACTCTTCTGCGAGCGCTTGGTCGGTGCCAGGGTTAGCACCGCGAGCGAGTGAGAATCGGAGCGCGTCTGCCCCGTATTTATCCATGAATTCCAGAGGGTCGATGGTATTGCCTCTCGACTTACTCATCTTCTTGCCATATTTATCTCGCACAAGACCATGCAAGGCGATGACATGGAATGGTGGCGTGCCATCCATCGCAAATAATCCGAAAATCATCATTCGCGCTACCCAGAAGAAGAGGATGTCGTAGCCAGTCACGAGCACGCTGGTGGGATAGAACTTCTTGAGATCATCAGTGTTATCGGGCCAACCAAGTGTCGAGAAAGGCCAGAGCGCAGACGAGAACCAGGTATCGAGGACATCGGGGTCTTGGACCCATCCCGCTGGTGCGCTCTCGTCAGGCCCGACGACTTTTACTTCATCATTTGGTCCGTACCAGACCGGAATGCGATGTCCCCACCACAATTGACGAGAGATGCACCAATCGTGCATGTTGTCGACCCACTCGAAATAACGAGGCGCTAACTCTTCGGGTTCGATTTTCACCAGACCATTGCGCACCGCATCGCCCGCCGCATTTGCAAGTGGTGCGACTTTGACGAACCATTGCATCGAAAGGCGCGGTTCGACAGTGGTGTCACAGCGCGAGCAATGTCCGACGGCGTGAATGTATGGTCGCTTCTCAGAGACGACTCGACCCATCTCTCGCAACCGCTCAACCACTGCTTTACGCGCATCGAAGCGATCCATGCCGTCAAACTCAGTGCCTGTCCCCTCCATGACTCCGTGCTCGTTCATGATGACGATCATCGGGACGTTATGTCGTCGGCCCATTTCAAAGTCGTTTGGATCATGGGCTGCTGTGACTTTCACCGCGCCAGTCCCAAATTCAGGTTCGACTAGTTCATCGGCGATGATCGGAATCATTCGATTAACGAGTGGAAGTAAAACTTCTTTTCCGATCATGTGTTTGTAGCGGTCATCATCGGGATGTACTGCAACGGCGCCATCGCCGAGCATTGTCTCTGGCCGAGTGGTTGCGACGGTGATATTGAGGTGCTCATCGCCATAGCGAACCTGAATGAACTCACCAGCATCTTCACTATGTTCGACCTCGATATCACTCAATGCGGTCAAACACCGTGGACACCAATTGATGATTCGCTCGGCGCGATAAATCAACTCTTTTTCATAGAGTCGTTTGAAGATGGTAAGTACTGCTCGGGATAATCCCTCGTCCATCGTGAAGCGCTCTCGGCTCCAATCGACGCTATCGCCTAGGCGCTTCATCTGTCCGAGGATGGCCCCGCCAGATTCTGCCTTCCACTCCCAAACTTTCTTTACAAACTCCTCGCGCCCCAAGTCATGTCGAGACTTCTGCTGCTGCGCTAATTGCTTCTCGACGACATTTTGCGTGGCGATTCCTGCGTGATCCATTCCGGGAAGCCAGAGCGCTTCATACCCTTGCATCCGTCGACGACGAGTAAGGGTGTCTTGCAAGGTGTGATCGAGCGCATGGCCGATATGCAAACTGCCAGTGACGTTAGGCGGTGGGATGACTATGCAGAATGGTCGCTTCGAAGATTTGGCATCGGCGGTGAAATAATCTCGCTCAAGCCAACTCTGATAGAGCGGCGCCTCAAGATCAGCAGGCGAAAAGTGGGTAGGTAACTCTTTATCGGCTGCCATAAGGGGCAATCCTAGGCGCTCTTCTCAGCTTCCCCATCTTCGCGAAGCACCAAAGTGGGCGGCGCTTGCTCGGTCACTGATTCAGCGGTGATGATCACGCGGGCAATGTCCTTGCGGCTTGGGGTATCGAACATCACGGTGAGGAGCACCTCTTCCATGATTGCTCGAAGACCACGCGCTCCAGTGCCGCGTTTGATAGCTTGTTCGGCAACTGCAGTAAGGGCCTCAGGAGTGAACTCAAGTTCGACGCCATCGAGTTCGAATAGCTTTTGATACTGCTTGGTCAAGGCATTCTTCGGTTCGGTGAGAATCTGCATCAATGCATCATGATCGAGCGCATCGACGCTCGTGATGACGGGAAGGCGACCAACGAATTCGGGAATCATGCCGAATTTAAGAAGGTCTTCGGGCAAAACGTTGCTGAAGATATCGCTCGCATTTCGCTCGGCTGCGGTTTGTAACGTGGCATTGAAGCCAAGACCTTTACCGCCCATTCGCGCTTCGATGATCTTGTCGAGACCGGCGAAAGCACCGCCAACAATGAAGAGCACATTGGTGGTATCTATTTGAATGAATTCTTGATGTGGATGTTTACGTCCACCTTGAGGTGGTACGGAGGCGGTGGTGCCTTCGATAATTTTGAGGAGCGCTTGCTGAACTCCTTCACCAGACACATCACGGGTGATGGATGGATTCTCGCTCTTACGCGCTACTTTATCGATCTCATCGATATAGATAATGCCCCGCTCGGCACGCTTCACATCGAAATCGGCTGCCTGGATCAATTTGAGGAGGATGTTCTCGACATCTTCGCCTACATATCCGGCTTCGGTGAGCGCGGTGGCATCGGCGATTGCAAAGGGAACATTGAGCATGCGAGCAAGAGTTTGGGCAAGGAGAGTCTTGCCGCATCCGGTTGGGCCAAGGAGCAAGATGTTGCTCTTGGTTAACTCGACAGCGCCTTCGCGAGTGCTCTCGCCACCTTGAATTCGTTTGTAATGGTTGTAGACCGCGACGGAGAGTGATTTCTTGGCGCGATCCTGTCCGATTACATATTGATTCAGGAATTCGAAGATCTCGTGTGGCTTTGGCAACTCTTGGAGTGAGACTGCGCTCGCGGTGGAAAGTTCCTCGACGATAATCTCGTTACACAGTTCGATGCATTCATCGCAGATGTAAACGCCTGGGCCAGCGATGAGTTTCTTGACTTGCTTTTGGGATTTGCCGCAGAAGGAGCACTTGAGCAGTTCACTGCTCTCGCCGATACGTGGCATGGTGGGCTCCCTCCGAGTGTGCAGACTTCTCTGAATAATCAGTAGGTTAAGGGTACGGATAAAACCCGATGTGCGCCGGGTTTTATCGTGGATTTCTGTTCGCTATTAGAGGACGTGCTGCTCTTGGGACTACTTGCCGCTGTTGGCTTTTCGGGTGGAGAGGACCTGGTCGATAAGGCCCCATTCGACAGCCTCTTGTGCGGTGAGAATCTTGTCGCGGTCGATATCTTTGGTGATCTGCTCGGGACTTCTATTGGAGTGCTTGGCCAACATATCGACGAGCAAATCACGCATACGCATGATCTCTTTCGCTTGAATTTCGATATCTGAACCTTGGCCGCCGCCTTCACTTGATGGTTGGTGGAGCAAGATTCGTGAGTTCTCGAGGGCGTAACGCTTGCCTTTGGTGCCACCAGTGAGAATCACCGCTGCTGCGGATGCCGCTTGGCCGAGGCAGATGGTCATGATGTCAGGACGCACGAATTGCATTGTGTCGTAAATAGCGGTGAGCGCGGTGAAGGAACCACCTGGTGAGTTGATGTAGAGCATGATGTCGCGATCGGGATCCATCGACTCAAGGGTGAGTAGTTGGGCCATCACATCGTTTGCGACTGTGTCATCGATGGGTGTGCCGAGAAAGATGATTCGCTCTTCGAAGAGTTTGGTGTACGGGTCCATTCGCTTGAAGCCATACGAGGTCTTCTCTTCGATGACAGGTAGCACGTAGCGATTTGTTTGGTCGCCAGGTTTTAGAACTTCTTTCATCGTTGAGTTCCTCCGCTTCCGGATACTTGTCGGGCTGAACGAACTACGTGGTCGACGAAGCCATATTCCTTGGCCTGTTCGGCGGTAAACCAACGATCACGATCGGAATCTTCTTGGATGGTCTCAATGGTTTGACCGGTATGGAATGCGATCAGGTCGGCCATCGACTTCTTGGTAGCAGCCATCTGTTCTGCTTGGATCTTGATGTCACTTGCGGTTCCGCCGATGCCACCAGAAGGTTGGTGCATCATGATGCGCGCGTGTGGAAGTGCGTATCGCTTTCCTGGGGCGCCGGCACAGAGCAAGAACTGGCCCATCGATGCAGCAAGTCCCATCGCGACTGTTGCGACATCATTCTTGATGTACTGCATGGTGTCGTAGATCGCCATTCCTGCGCTGATTGATCCACCGGGTGAATTGATGTAGAGGTAGATATCTTTTTCAGAATCTTCAGCGGCAAGCAAGAGCAACTGCGCTGCGATTGCATTTGCCATGGAATCTTCGACTACCGAACCCAAGAAGATGATTCGTTCTTGAAGTAGTCGGTGGTAAACCTCGTCATCGAGTTGCCCACCCGATCGCGCTGCGCGCGCTACTGGGCTATCTGGGGTTATTAGTCCCACGGTTTGCCTGCTTTCTCGTCAGTTATGTAATTACCCTAACAACGAAAAGCGGGTTTTACTTCCGGAAAGCGGGTCTTGTTCGCTCAGGGCATATTCGAAGGGCGAATTTACTTCTGGAGCTGTGGGCGGAGCGCTTCGATATCGACGCTCTTGCCATTCTTGTCGACAATTTTCGCGCGACCTAGAACAACGGCGAGCGCCTTGCTCCGTGCCACATCGGCGACCAGTGATGAGAGTTGGCCTGCCTTAGCGACCTCATTTGCGAACTGATCGGGAGCCATTCCGTAGCGCATGGAGGTGCGGACGATGAATTCGCTCAACTCCTCTTCGCTCACTTCGACCTTCTCTTGGTCGACGATGGCATCAAGGAGGAAGTTGTTCTTGAGGGACTTGCGAAGATCAGAATCGACCTCAGCGCGGTGGGCGTCATCGCTCTCGCGCCCCTCACCTTTGAGGTGCTCTTCGGTTTCGGCGAGGACATAACTCTCTGGGATTGGAATTTCGACCTTGGCAAGCAACTCCTCAACGAGAAGGTCGCGTGCTTGGGCGCCCTGCTCCAACGCTTTGACGCGCTCGAGTCGGGTTCTGAAATCGGCGCGGAGTTCATCGAGTGTTTCGAATTCGCTTGCTAGTGCGGCGAAAGAATCATCGAGCGCTGGGAGTTCTCGTTTCTTTACCGCGTTGAGAGTGACCTCGACATCGCCGATTTCACCGCCTGAACCTGGCTCGCCGCCGAAGAGTTCAGTTTGGAAAGTCTTTGTCTCGCCTGCGTTCATTCCGGCGAGCGCCTCGTCGAGGCCGGGCAGCATCTTGTCGCTACCTACTTCGTAAGAAATGTTGTTTGCGGTTCCACCATCGACAACTTCGCCATTTACCTTGGCGATGAGATTGAGTGAGACGAAATCTCCGTTCTCAGCCTTCTTCTCGACAGTCGTCAGGGTGCCAAAGCGGATGCGGAGAGATTCGACTTGTTCATCGATTTCAGCATCGGAAATCTCGACTGCATCTACTTTTAATTCGATGCCATCAAGATTAGGTAGGTCTAATTTAGGACGGACATCCACTTCGACGGTGAAGGAAAGTTTCTCCTTGTCCACCAACTCTTTGATATCTACCTCAGGGCGGCCAAGCACTCGCACGTCATGTTCTTGTGCAGCAGCAACGTATAACTGCGGCAAGGCGATGTTAATTGCCTCATCAAGAACGGCTGCACGACCAACTCTTTGATCGATGAGTGCAGCGGGAATTTTCCCCTTACGAAAGCCTGGGATCGAAACTTTGTTTGCGATCTCCTTGTATGCCTTTGCGAAGTGTGGCTCGAGATCTGAGAATGGGGCATCAACGGTCAGGCGAACGCGGGTCGGGCTAAGAATCTCTACGGCGCTCTTCACGAACGGGCTCCTTTTATTTTCAGATGCTTACGCTGAAGTACTTCGGTCTAGCAGTGACTTGTCGGGGCGAGAGGATTCGAACCTCCGGTCTCCTGGTCCCAAACCAGGCGCGCTAGCCACTACGCTACGCCCCGTTGATGAAGGCAGTAGTCTAGGGCCTGAAGTCGCAATGCGATAACGCGCCAAAAACGCGGGTGTAGCTCAATGGTAGAGTTCTAGCCTTCCAAGCTAGCTGTGCCGGTTCGATCCCGGTCACCCGCTCCAAACTAGTTCTTGACTATTTTTCAAACGGAAAGAGCGGCTTGGGCCGCTTATTAAAGGTCAAAGTAAACAAGTCTGCACTGGTGGGGCCTTCGGTATTTGCTAATCGATAATTGGTCGTGATGCGGGCAAATCCCACCTTGAAGCCATTGGGTGACTTTGCTTGTACTGCCGAAAAATCCCGAACATCGAGCCCGAATAACTCATAAATCACCGGATCAATGACTCGAACGGGATTTGCATGAACTACCAGAAAGGTAGTTAAGGCACTCATGGTGATCTTGATGAGCGCGGATGGTCCGGGGTCATCAAGTGAACCCCCTGTAGCGGGGTGGGTGTACTGAATTTTCTTATTCGCGATTTTTTGGATGACCCCAGTAATAGTTGTGCGCTCGTTGTACTCGCCGGGTGCCCCATTACAGAGCGCAAGTGTGATGTCTTTACCCGCGCCAGTTTCGTAGGCGCGTGCTGCTGCCTGCGCATCAGCCACGGAGAGAATGAATGTTCCCGAGTCGCGTGATCGCAGCGCTTCACGCAATAACACGGTGCTATCCCCTGGACTGCCGCCGTTTGTCGCATCACCAAGATCAGAGACCACGCAGAGACTCGGTGATGTCACCGCTTGATGGAGCGCCTCTTGTGGTGACAGGGCAACAGTCTCCATGAATTGCTCGCGACGATTCCATGCCTCATGTGCGATTGTGTCGGCAATCGATTGACCATCAACATCAGAGCCCGAAGTCGTGACGATGACTTTCCATCCCAACTCTTCGACATCAAGCCAAGGTTGAGTAGCAAGGAGTGAGACCGACAAGATGCCAGGGGCTTCCTCTGCTTTACGACAGAGATCGATGAGCTCTTTGAATGGTCCCTTGGTGTTGTCGTGACGTTCGGCTGAGGTGATCATCGCCGCTTCTGCACGATAAACCTTGGGTCGTTGCCCAGTGTTGAGCGCATCGACGAGAAGTTGGGCTGCGCGGGCGCCAGTCTCATAGAGATCGATATGTGGAGAGGTGCGATAGGCGGTGGCGATGTCGGCATGGGCCAACATCTTCTTCGTGTAATACGCATGGAGATCAAGGCTGATGCTGATGAGTTTGTTAGGGCCAATCTTTTTGCGCACCCTCTCGAGCAACGTGCCCTCGGGGTCGTCATCTCCCTGGCAATACGACGCGCCATGGAGTGAGAGGTAGACGCCATCGACATCGTTTGGAATTGCGTCGACGATGCCTGCGCTAATCACGGCAAATGCATCATCGGTTACAGGAGGTCGAGGCGATGAGGTTGCTACGAGGGTAGGACAGATTTCTGCCCCTGCTTTTGCAAAGACATCCCAAGCGCCTGCTAATTCGACAGTAGGCCCAGCGCAGTCACGGGTGATCTCGTTACCAACAAAAAATATCTGCTTCTTGAAATCATCAAGCGTTGTGACACCATGCGCGAAACTATTGCTCTCGATAGAGAAGGCACCTACTGCGATTTTCACGCTGTGAACTTTACTTACCCGTCACCACTTCGATAAGGGCCTGGATATAACCGATGGCGTGTGCGCGTCCGCGATGCCCGTAGGCGCTGTCGCCAGTAAGACTCGGTGTGTGGTCATCGAGTATCGAGCCGGTGAATCCATGTTTATGGAGCGCTTTGATGACTTCATAAGCGGAGTAATTTCCTTCACCAAGGAAGCACTCCTGGAACTTGGGGAAGGTGCCCTGCACATCGCGCAGGTGGATGTATGCGATCTTATTTCGTGGAGCGAATCGATTGACCGCATCCATTACTGAATTGGCGCCATCCATTTCGGAAACTGTTCCCAGGCAAAGTTCGAGTTTGAGGTTGGGGCTATCGACGATGTTCATCGCGCGCTCGAGGTTGTCGACGCTAGTGAAGATTCGTGCGATGCCATGGAGTTCTTGTGCAGGTGGGTCGTCGGGGTGGAAGCAGATAATGACGTTGGATTCTTCGCAGGTTTTGATGATGCCCTTTATAAACCACTCGAAGTTCGCCCACATCTGTTCGTGGGTGAGGGTGTTGATGGGGAGTGGAACGAATGACCCACGGGTAAATGTGTCTTTCAAATCTGGGCTCTGTTCATCACGACGGGCCACCCAGATTTCACTGTCTCGAGTGCGATCTTCGACGATGGAGTGGTCGTAGACAGAGACATACGAATCACCACGCCCGTAATGGCCCATGTCGGTGCGCCAAACAATCTGTGGCATCCAGTGCATTCCCAGAATCGGCACCCTTGCTTCGCCAAGGGCGCGGATGGTGTGCTTCATGTTCTCGAGTTGTTCTTCACGACCGTTTACACCGACCATGATCTTGTCGAAGAAGTGATTGGGCACGTTCTCGATAGATTCCACATATAACCCAAGATCGCGCGCTGGTTTGAGGAAATCAACGATGTCTTGGGTTTCCCAACGCACTGCCCCTTTTATTTTCGGAGTTTGAAACGAGACGCCAGGGCAACCAAGTTGGCGAGCAAAATCAAGGTATTCGCGGTCGTTGTCGGGATGCTGACCTGCCGCTACACGCATCTTGGTCGGTGCTGTTGTCATGTCGCTCCCCTTTTATTTAAGCATTTTGGTTTCAGATATTCTTTTACTTCTTCTCGAAGACTGCAAGGTAGGCAGGATGTAGAGGATAAATTTTCGTCGCCCATGCTGGATAGTGGGGCAGGTAACTATCTCGCAAGGTCTTGAACCCAGTTGCCTCAAAAATCTTTCGAACAGTCTTGCCACTGGGTCTATATATATGTGTGGGGTCTGAGTCGTAGAGCTTGGAATACTCCCACTTAGTCAATGCATTAGCGATTGTCGGCATGTGCACTAAAACAATCGACCCTTTGTGGCATGCCCCAGCAATTGAATGTACGCCCGCCTCGGGCTTTTCCAGATGCTCGATGATGTTGATTGCTAAAACCAAATCAAAGGTCTCATTAAATGGAATTGGCTGCTCAAGGTTGCCTTGCTTGAAATGGCGCTCGGGCTTACGTTTCGTGGCAACTTCGACTGCGTGATGAGCGATATCGACTCCCGCTAACTTCTCAGCGCCATCGAAATAATCAAGGAGCCAGCCATAGCCACAACCAACATCGAGAACTTTTGATTTCTCTAGCGTTACTTTGCCATATTTCTTGTAAAGCTTAACGAGCAATCCATCACGCAACTTATCGATTTTGGTTTGCTGAGGTTCGCCAGCCTCATCTTGCGCGCTATACAGCTTTGCAAAGTATTCGAGATCGGCTTGTGCCTTCTCTTCATTAGAAGGTCGATGTGTATCGCCTGACATCGCACCCACCCCATTTCCGTCCCCTGCAGATTCTAAGCTGAAAACTTAGACAGACCCCCAAACCTGAAGTAGTTTGCCAAAATGTCCATTTCAACTTATCGCCGTGGCTGGATTGGTCTGATCGATTCTTGAAATTTCATTCGTTTCGATGAGCTGGTAATTGCCAGTAATGGTCATAGCGGTAGAACTAGTTGCTCCACTTCCATCAATAATTGAGAAAGATAAATCACCTTGATTAGAGGTCGTCGAGAAAGTGCCAATCGCCTCAAATATATATTCGTGCTGCGTACCCGTCTGACGATACGAGTATGCCTCAGTTACTATAAATGAGTAACTGAGATTGGTCGTGTTTGTTGCGTAAACCTCCATTCCAAAAGATTTTGTTTTTTGCGCTGCCGAAATAACTCCGTATTGGCGAATTGTAAAGAAATACTTTTTGTTGGCTTGGTAAGTGACTATAGATTGACTAGACACGCCAGTTCCTGAGGCACCTGTGTTCAGTGTTAGACCAAGAGTGGTTCCGTGGATCACGCGACTGGGCCCAACAGCGCCTGCTGGCCCTTGAATTCCTTGTGCGCCCGCTGCACCTGCAGCACCAGCAGGGCCTTGCGCACCATTCGATCCCGCTGCACCTGTTAAACCTTGAATTCCTTGTGCGCCTGCGGAACCAGTTGCACCGGTAGGGCCTGCATCTCCTTGCAAGCCTTGCAATCCTCGTGGACCAACTTCACCTTGTGCACCGGCGGTACCTGTTGCCCCTGGCAAACCTTGAATACCTTGCGCACCGGTAGAACCAGTTGCACCCGACGGACCAGCAGGACCAACTGCACCAGCAGGACCAACTGCACCAGCAGGACCAGCAGGACCAACTGCACCAGCAGGACCAGCAGGACCGGCAACTCCCGATCCACTACCTGATGCACCCGCTGGTCCACGTTCGCCATCTTTTCCATTCGCGCCGTTAGAGCCGTTCGCACCATCACGACCATCTTTGCCGCTCGCCCCTGGCTTACCTGGCACACCTGCAACACCTTGCGGTCCAACTAAACTTTTCGGTATCGGCCAGGCGTTCTTACTTTTAGGCCCATAAATATTTAATGCGACCGTATCAATGTAAAAATCTCCATTCACACCAAGTGAAGCACTCGGCGCACCAATTCCATTGAGCAAGGTATTTACAACAGTAGAGGTGTTACTTCGCTTTGCGCTCTTCACAACAACAGTCTTGGCAGATTTAGTTTTTGTCGTTGTTGCAAATGCAACATCTGCATCAACAAGCAGAGCGCTGCTCAAAAGAAGCAATACTGAAACTGCTCGACTCATTAGAACAAAAGCAGGGTAAGAGAAAGTGCTCACGGTGGCCTCCACGGCTTGGGTTGAAAGGGAGGTCTCGGCCCTGAGGCTGAGAACCACCTGAGCAACGAGAGAAGTCAAAACCGATTACTCTCCGTAGGCAACCGTCAGAAACCGCCTGATATAGGGACTTTAGCCACCTAATCCCCACCCAATTTCCCGAATTCGAAGCCTCCGAGCAGCCACAATATTCACAAACGCCTCTAAGACTTCCTGACTACTCTCCACAGAGAGCAGGGGCAACCTTCTCGTTATCAGCAGGGTGCGAGGCCCTGGTGAACGATGAACACAAAGGAGTACTACATGAAGAAGAGCATCAAGCTCACTGCACTCGCTGCAGTAGCGGCTCTCACCCTCGGCGCCGGCGCAACAGCCTTCGCCAAGGACATCCAAGGTGGACCTCAGGGTGGTCCAATGGGTGGAAAGAAGGGTGGAATGCACCAGGGCGGACCAATGGGTGGACCTGGCGATCGTGACGGCGACGGACCTGGCGACGGAGATTTCCGTGGTGGAC
>CAZBCF010000012.1:0-34844 GCA_964490435.1 uncultured Bifidobacterium sp.
TTGGCATTGACTTTATGGCACGCTGTTGAGTTCTCAAGGTACGGATGCGCACTCACACGAAACATTCTCATGTTTGGATGAGGGCTCACTTCGCGCTCACATGGGAAGGCGCACGGATGCACCGACTTCTATGAAGTGGAAGTGTGCTGAACGGCCAGCCTGGGAGATACCCCATTCCTGTCCGCTTCTCAGCGAGGGGGAAAGGTTATGCCCTGGGCCGGTGGGGGGTCAAATCGGGCTCTTCACCCATAAATTCGTCGATTTTTCAGGGCGCAAAGCCGCCTCCCGACAAACGCGCCAATTAGGCCCGCACTGCCCCTAATTCGCGTTTGCCTTTTCGTAGAAGAATCACATTCCCCTTTATTAATTGGGATTTCTGCAAGATTGCGGCTTCGTCTGTGATGCGCTCGTTGTTGACATATGCCCCGCCCTCCTTGACCAGGCGGCGGGCGGCTGATTTGGAGTCACAAAGGCCTGAACTCGTGAAAGCATCGATTGCCAACATCCCGTCGAGGAACGGGGTATTAGGCAATGCAGCTGCGGCAGCGGAGAGAGTTGCACCATCCACGGCGTCGAGTTCGCCCTGACCAAAGAGCGCTTTAGATACCTCTTCGACATTGACCATTGCATCGTGGCCGTGCACTCGTGCTGTGACATCTCGGGCCAAGAACCGTGCCGCATTACGTGCACCAGGGCTCTGGGCGAGCTCGTTTTCGAGTTCTGCTACCTCATCCTTCGAAGCAAAGGTGAAGATCTTCACATAAGAGATGACATCTTGATCATCTACGCCAAGCCAGTATTGATAGAGCGCATAAGGAGAAGTTAGTTCGCCATCGAGCCAGATAGTTCCGGTTGCAGTTTTACCAAATTTCGTACCATCACTCTTGGTAACAAGCGGGACCGTGAGGCAATGTGCCGAACCTTGCTCGACCTTTCGAATCAAATCCAAACCGGCGACGATATTCCCCCATTGGTCACTTCCGCCAATTTGCAGAGTGCAGTGATGGCGGCGAAAGAGTTCAAGAAAGTCGAAGCCCTGCAATACCTGGTAGGAGAATTCGGTGTACGAAATACCGTTCGCATTGAGGCGTGATGAGACCGAATCCTTGGCGAGCATTTGATTGACGCTGAAGTGTTTGCCGATATCCCGCAAGAAAGCGATGGCCGATAGTGGCGCGGTCCAATCAAGATTGTTCACAACAAGCGCGCCTGTTTTCGTTTCGTTAAATTCAAGGTAAGGCTCTACTTGCTTGCGAATGCGTGCCACGAAATCTGCAACGACCCGCTCGTCATTGAGAGTGCGCTCTTCGGATTTGCCACTTGGATCGCCGACAAGTCCGGTCGCACCTCCTACGAGTGCAATGGGTCGATGTCCTGCCAACTGGAATCTTTTCAAAACCAAAAGCACCGCAAGGCTGCCGATATGCAGACTCGGGGCGGTGGGATCAAAACCAATGTAAAGGGTGAGCGGTCCGTTATCTAAAGCCTTGATCAGTTCATCTCGATCTGTTGTTTGCGCAACTAAACCGCGCCATTCAAGATCTTCGAGCAATTCTCGACCGCTCAGCGCTCGGCTCGCTGTGCTCGCTGTACTCACTGTTTTCGCGCTCCCCCTGATTTCTTCATCTTCGGCATCGTCGGCGCATCTGCCCACAACTTAGCCATCTGCAGCGTCCGTTTGGCATTCGCCCGCCGTGCAGTTGTCACAAGGGTACCTAAATCACGTAGTTGGATGCGTAGCGCAGTGGGGGCAGTGCCTCCCTTGCTCTTGCGCGAACCAACAGCGCTTTCGACTGTTAATGCGGAGAAAATCTCCGGAGTGAAGAATTTATTAAGCGATTGGTAGTCAGCAAGGGTGAGCTCCTCAAGTCCTACCTTTTTACGTTCTGCCAGGGCAACGGCGCGTCCAGTGATCTCATGAGCCTTGGCAAATGGCACCCCTTTGCGCACGAGGAAATCAGCAACCTCGGTGGCCAATGCGAATCCGCTGCTTGCCCCAGCTGCCATTCGTTGTGGGTCGAACTCTGTCGTCGCGACCATCCCTGTGAGCGCAGGTAATAAGAGCAGTAACGTGTCGACAGAGTCGAAAACTGGTTCTTTATCCTCTTGCAGATCTCGGTTGTAGCCGAACGGCAAGCCTTTTAATGTAACGAGCAGTGCGGTGAGATTGCCGATTAAACGCCCGCTCTTTCCGCGCGAAAGCTCGGCAACATCAGGATTCTTTTTCTGGGGCATGATGGAAGAACCTGTGGAATACGCATCATCTAATCGAGCCCAACCGAATTCCGAGGAACTCCACAGAATCCACTCTTCGCCAATTCTCGAAAGATGCACTCCGATTAATGCGGTAATGAAAAGGAACTCCGCCGCAAAATCTCGATCGCTGACTGCATCGATGCTATTCCCGGCGCTCGCTGAGAACATCAGGGATTTTGCCGAGTTTTCCGGATGCGCTGAAAGAGCACTTCCCGCTAACGCTCCAGCGCCAAGTGGGCTAATACCAGTACGTTCCCACCACTGTTCAAGGCGCTCGACATCTCGAAGGATTGCATGCGCATGCTTTGCTAATTCATGACCGAAGACGATTGGTTGGGCATGTTGAAGATGCGTGAACCCTGAAACGTAGGATTTTTCATGGACCTTTGCTTTCGCAATGAATGCTTCAGCTAATTCAAGCAAAAGGTTGATGATCTCACCTGCGACATCTCGGAGATAGAGCCGTAGATCAGTGGCTATCTGATCGTTTCGAGATCGGCCTGCGCGAAGTTTTCCGGCTAACTCGCCGATTCGATCTGCTAACACTCGCTCGATAACACCATGCAAATCCTCATCATTTGCCGTAGGGGTGACTGAACCCTTGGCGATATCTCGTCGTAAGATATCGAGTGCGCTCTCTATCTTCTTGCCTTCAGTAGCGTTGAGGATCTTGCTCTTCACAAGAATTCGACAGTGGGCTTTGCTACTAGCAATGTCATATGGCGCTAACCGCCAATCAAAGTGCACGCTCCGAGAGAGAGCGGCCATTGCATCTGATGTTCCCGACGAGAACCTGCCGCCCCACATGCCACTCCACACTGTCACGATCTGCCTCCGCTTGGCTGGTCTGGCTGAGTCTGTTTCTTCCGTAATTGTCTACCCATATTCTCGCGCGTTTCATCGATATTCTCGGTATCAACATCCTCTGCTAGCGAGGTCAGAAACGCCATCACCTCGCTGCTCTGAAAACCCTCGTTGACAATCACCATAACCGTGTCATCGCCGGCGATGGTTCCGATAATTTGTGCCAAGACACCTGCTCGAGTTGCTCGATCCAATGCGCTTGCTAGCAATTGCGCCCCACCAGGTGGCGTGCGCAAGACAATGAGGTTTCCACTCGACTGAATGTGTAGCAGCAGTTCATTGAGGAGTTTGCCAACGCGATATAACGGCTCTTCTGAACTCTCAGTTGGGAGCTGATATCGCAAGTGTCCTTTGCTGTCACGCCCGCGCACTGCACCGATCTCTTCAAGGTCGCGACTAGCGGTTGCCTGGGTGACGACGAAACCTGCCGCCCGCAACAACTCAACCACTTCGGCTTGGGAATGGACTCTGCCTGCAGCAATCCATTCGCGAACCTGCTCTTGTCGTGCGCTTTTGGTATGTAATTGATTGGTCATGAATGGCTCTCTAGCACTTGACGCAACCGATCGAGAAATAGCTCGACGTCTGACTCGGTGGTGATGAGAGCTGGCGCAATCCGGATGGTGTTCGGATTTGCTGCGTTGACAAGAACCCCGTGAATTTCATCTGACTGTTGCCCCGGGTTTCCTTCTAATTTCTTAGCAACGTCCTTCGCAATCGCCTCGTGTAACTCGATTCCAATCAACAGACCCGCACCTCGAACTTCTTTCACGCCGCGAATATGAGCACCGCGCGACTTTAATAATTCTCCGAGTGTCGATACTCGTTCGAGTATCCCTTCGCTCTTAAGACACTTGATGGCTGCCAATGCTGCGGCAGCCGATGTCGGACTGCCGCCGAATGTCGAACCATGGCTGCCAGCCTGAAGTAGTTCGGCTGCTTTACCCAGTGCGATTGTTGCCCCGAGCGGCAATCCGCCACCCAATCCTTTTGCGAGTGTGATGATGTCCGGAGTGATTCCCGAGCGTTGGTAGCTAAACCACATTCCAGTACGTCCCATTCCCGTTTGCACTTCGTCAACGGCAAGAAGTGTGCCGGTCTGATCGCATCGTTCGCGAACATCATGTAAGAAATGATCTGGTGGCACGATCACCCCAGCCTCACCCTGAATAGGTTCGATGATGACCATTGCGGTGCGCTTGGTGATGCCCCGTTTGAGTGCAGCAGAATCGCCAAAGGGTAGGAAGGAGACTTTTGGAATCAGCGGTTTAAATGGGTCGCGTTTGGAGCTTTGGCCCGTCATCGAGAGCGCACCCATCGTTCTTCCGTGGAAACTGTTGGTAAACGCGACTATTCGGGACCGACCAGTTAAACGAGATATCTTCAACGCGGCCTCGTTCGCTTCGGCTCCAGAGTTACAGAAGAAAGTTCGCGCGCTCGCATCACCTACTAGGTTCTGAAGTTCTTCGGCTAGCAATAACCCTTGCGGATGTGCATAAAAATTACTCACATGAGTGAGCTCGGAGATTTGTTTGGTGACCGCTTCGCTAATCTTGGGGTGAGCATGGCCTAGGATGTTTGTTGCAATACCACCAAGAAAATCCAAATAGATCCGCCCGTGAATATCGGTGACTTTGTTGCCACGCCCAGAGACCAGGGTTAATTGCGGAGTGCCGTAATTCGCCATGAAGACCTCATCCCAACTCTTCATGCTGTAATCACTGTCCCACCATTGCTTGTCAGCGCAAATGCAACGGCGTTCTCAATCCGCCCATCAACTATCTGAGCGCTCCGTGCACCGTGTTCGATGGCTCTTAGACAGGCAGCGATTTTAGGAATCATGCCATCAGAGAGCGTTGGCAGAAGTTCCTTCGCTTCACCGTAAGTGATCTTTGCTATCAAGGAATCCTTATCTGGCCAATTGCGGAAAAGTCCTGGGACGTCAGTGAGAAATACGGCTCTCTCCACTCGCAGGGCGCCAGCAATCGCCCCTGCGGCTGAATCTGCATTCACATTGTATGCGAGACCATTGCGGTCAGCCGAGACGGGAGCGACCACTGGCAAGAATCCACTATCAAGAAGTGCTAAGAGGACTTCGGTATTCACAGCAACGATCTCACCAACTTGACCGACATCAATCGCCTCTCCGGTCGCGCTCTGACGAAGACGCTCGGCGACAAGAAGTTGTCCATCGCGACCGGTGATACCCACTGCTTTTGCCCCAGCCTGAATCAGTGAATTAGTGACATCACGAAGAACTCTCCCTGAGAGAACCATCTCCACCACATCCATCATCTCGGGAGTGGTCACGCGTAAACCCGCAATACTTGTGGAATGTATCGCTCGCGCGGCCAATTCCCTTTCAATGTGCGGGCCACCACCATGAACCACAACCACTTGCGTACCCGCACGAGATAGTTGGACAACATCTCTAGCGAAGGATGCTGCCAATCCAGCGTCGACCATTGCATGGCCGCCATACTTAATGAGAATCATGACGAGTACGCAGAGTTCTCGTGGACATACATGGTCGATAAATCATTGGTGAGAATCTCTGCTTCGTGGGCGCCGGATTTGATATCGATAAGGATCTCTATTCGTTCAGACTTCATCGAAACTAACGAGCGATCTTGGTAAGGGGCGCTATTTCGAGCAACCATCACACCGTTGATACTGACATCAATATCGAACGGGTTGAATATGGCCGAAGAGACACCGACGGCGGCAAGGATGCGCCCCCAATTCGGATCTTCGCCAAAAAGTGCGCATTTGAGGAGATTATTTCGAGCACACGCGCGCCCAACATCAACCGCGTCGGCAACGGTTGCTGCATTGATGGTCTTGATTGAAATAACCTTGGTGTGACCTTCGGCATCGGCTATAAGTTGATCAGCAAGATTGCGACAGATACTTGTTAAGCCAGAGACCAACTCAGATTGCGCCAACGCACCGCCCTCACCGCTGGCAAGTGCGATGACGGAATCATTAGTAGAGGTGCAACCATCAGAGTCAATCCGGTCGAAGGTCGTTGACGTTGCCTCAGTTAGCGCTGATTGCAACGCTTGCGCACTGACATCTGCATCTGTTGCGATGATACAAATCATCGTCGCAAGCGCAGGAGCCAGCATGCCCGCTCCCTTAGCGATGCCTACGAAATTGACTCCATTGATTTGATGAGAGGCAAGCTTGAAGTGTGAATCTGTGGTCATAATCGCCTCAGCCGCAGATTGCCAATTCTCGTTGGCAAGGAGCACTTGTGCTTCATCTATCCCCTTAAGAATCTTCTGAAGCGGAAGTCGCTCACCAATCAAACCTGTGCTGCAAACTGCGACATCTCCGGCCGAGATACCAAGTGCGGTGGCGACGTGCTCGGCGGTCTTATGGGTATCGGCAAAACCCTCGGGACCCGTGCATGCATTGGCGCCGCCAGAGTTGATGACGACCGCATCAATCCGACCGTCAATCACGACTTGCTTGCTCCAGATCACTGGGGCGGCAATCATTCGATTTTTTGTGAAGACCGCGGCGCCGACTTTCTTTTTACCGACGTTAACGATGAGTGCAAGGTCCTTAGCACCGCTACTTTTTATGCCAGCGCTCAGTCCGGCAACAGAAAACCCATGTGGATACTTCATCGGATGCCAATCGAAGTTAATCCAGCGCTCTCGTCGAATCCGCAGAGAATGTTCGCATTTTGGATCGCTTGGCCAGCAGCGCCCTTACCTAAATTGTCGATAGCGGCCATCACGATTGCACGACCTACATGTGAATCCAGCACCACCTGAAGGGTGAGCGCGTTACTGCCGATTAGCGCGCTTGTTTGCGGCCAGATTCCATCAGGTAAAAGGTGTACGAATCTCTCTTTCGCGTATGAGTTTTCGAAAAGGTCGCGAATCTCTTTTGTGGTTGAGCCTTGGATGGGAATGCTTATCGAGGCCAAAATGCCCCGTGGCATCGGTGCGAGCATAGGAGTGAACGACAGGGCTACCACTTCTCCTGTGATACGTGAAATTGCCTGTTCTATCTCAGGTGTATGTTGATGAACTCCGCCGACTTTGTAGGCAGAGAGAGAATTCATCACTTCACTACCAAGAAGATTGATCTTCGCAGTACGTCCGGCACCGGTCGTACCCGATGCGGCGGTAATGACGATGTCTTTGAGATTTACCCTCTCACGAATCTGCGCAAATGGCGCTATCGCCAATGTTAAGGCTGTGGCATAACAACCAGGATTTGCGACGTGCTCTGCTGTCGCCAGCGCTTCTCGCGCTCCTGGTAATTCCGGAAGTCCATAAGTCCACGTTCCGTGGTGCTTGCCCCCGTAGTATCGCTCCCATTGTGACGACGAATGCAATCTGAAATCAGCGCCGAGATCGATAATCTTCTTGTTGGCAAATAGTTCACTCTGTGCGCTCTGTGCACTGTGTGCACTGTGTGCACTGTGTGCACTGTGTGCACTCACAATCTTTCCTGATTCACCATGTGGTAGCGCAAAGAAAATAACGTCTGACGATGAGAGCAATTCAAGGTTGAATGAGTCGAATCTCCCCGAATACTCACCAACAAGATGGGGATGTACTGCTGAGATAGGTTCGTCTGCATTCGAATGAGCGATTGCCGCGCGCAATTCAAAGTGCGGGTGTTCAGCGATGAGTCGGAGTAACTCGCCTCCGCTGTACCCACTCGCCCCAACGATTGCTACTTTCATTTGTGTAAATATACACTAAACTGCAATTATATGCAGAGGCTCCTTGCTACCCCCGCAAGCGGGCCCCATAGGCCGCGGCGGCGGCCAGAGCGTTGTCCCGGAGGGTCCCCGCCTCTTCAGCGGTGAGGGTCCGATCTGGCGCTCTGAAGGTGAGCGTAAATGCATAGGAAATCTCGTTATCAGCAAGTGGCTTGCCGGTATACCGATCGAAAAGTTCAATGCTTTCGAGCAACTCTCCCGCGCCCGAACGCAAAGCCGACATGATCGTGGCAATTTCACAATCAGTAGGAACTACCAAAGCAACATCATGAATCGTGGGGACCATATTTGATAGCCCCTGAACTTTGACCGGTTCAACAAAAGGCAGCGCACCGAGATTAATCATGAGCGCGCTTGCCCGTTCTGGAAGGCCGTAGTGTGCGATGACTCGGGGATGCAACTCGCCTACATGCGCATAACCAACGTCATTGACACGAAGTTCAGCGCATCGTCCAGGATGCCAAGGCGTGTAATCACTTCGATGCACCGTTGACGTGTTTCCCGTGATTTCGATGATTTCCTCGGCTAGCGCAATGGCGTCCTGCCAGCCATACTTTCGCCCCTTGCCTAACCAACTATCTGATTGAGCATCGCCAACGAGCAGAATTCCTACACAGAGCATCTGATCTGGAACGCTGGCATAGAGCGCCGCAATCTCTTGAGGAGAGGGACGGTGATCCGTTCCCAGTTGTGGCGGTGGCGGGATGCTCTCAGGTGCGCGAAAAACGCTGCCAATTTCGAAGAGCGCCATCGATTTCGCACCGCGTCCCATATTTCGCACTGCAGCGTCAATCAATCCCGGCACTAGATGAGGTCGCAACAGCGGTTCGTTCTCAGAGATTGGATTTGCAATGGTGTAACTGCGAGCGCGAGCCCCAGCAAATCCCATAATCTGAATAGTTTCAGGGCTGATGAAAGGATAATTCTGAACTTCAAGCAATCCACGATCAGCCAGATACTGCGCCACGCGCCGGCGCCGTCTTTGTAGCGGGGTGAGGCCACGGCTGAGCGGTGCAGGTGGGAGTTGTGAAGGAATCTTCGCATACCCCTCGATCCGAGCCACTTCTTCGGCAAGATCAGCTGGCATCGTCAAATCAGGTCGCCATGACGGGGGCGTGATTAACCAGGTGTCTTCTCCGTTTGACGCGTTGTTTACCTGGGCACCTATGCGCACAAGTGCGCTGCGCACACACTCCTCGGAATATTCACCGCCAATAAGTTCGGCTGGATAGTGGGCGCGCATCGAGATTGGCGCGATATTGGTTGGTGCTCCGTCGCTGGCGCCCCCGATGTAGCGCCCTCCGGCTAACGCAACCAACAACTCAACTGCCCGCGCAGAAGCCGCTGTAGGTAAGTGCGGATCGACACCGCGTTCGAATCGGCGCGAGGCCTCCGTAGAGAGTTTGTGTGCTCGCGCATTCTTTGCCACATCCATGGGAAAGAAATGTGCCGCCTCGATAGTGATGGTACGAGTCGTCGAAGTGACTTCGGAATTCAAGCCGCCCATAGTTCCGGCAAGAGCAAGCGCGCCGTTGTCGTCTGCGATGAGAAGGTCGTGTTCATTGAGTGGATGTTCTTGTCCATCGAGAGTGGTCAGGCTTGAAATCTTTCCGGCGCGACCCACTCGTAACTTTCCAACAATTTTTGACCTATCAAAAGCATGGAGTGGTTGACCGTATTCGAGCATTATGTAATTGGTGATATCCACCGCGAGCGAGATCGAACGCATCCCCGCCATCTGGAGACGACGAGCCATCTGCAAGGGGGTCGGTTTGGCGACATCAACATCTGCAATCGTGCGAAGGACTATGAAATCTGCGCCAGTTTCAATCGTGGGCGTGGTCACATCTGCGGAGTGATTAAGAGGCAATTCTGGTGCTAATGAGATGGGATCTGTGAACGGTAATTCGAAACCGAGCGCCAATTCACGGGCGATCCCCCGAATCGACATCGCGTATCCACGATCAGGATTGACGGCAACATCAAGTATCACATCGTCAAGACGAAGGAGTTCGATTGCATCGCTACCTCGCCGGACTCCTTCGTGCGTTGGGTCGAGAACGATAATTCCAGCGTGATCCTCGCCCATGCCAAGTTCGCGAGCGCTGCAAATCATTCCATTGCTTGTCTTGCCGTAAGTCTCCCGAGCGGAGATAGCAAAGTTGCCAGGGAGCACCGAACCAGGAAGAGCCAACACGACAAAGTCTCCAACGGAGAAGTTCTGTGCGCCGCAAATAACGAAGCGTTCGTCGCTGGCCGCGACTTTCACATATCTAATAGCTTTCTTCTGTCCGGTGATCTCTTCGATATTCAGAACTTGAGCAACCTGAATCGGCCCACGTATCTCTTTCCGTAAATCCTGAATTCCTTCAACCTCGAACCCGAGGTCCACTAATTTTTCGACGATTTCGTTCGGATGCAGAGATTCGGGGATGGGAACGAACTCTCGAACCCATGAGAGAGGTACTTTCATCGCCCCACCCCGAATTGGGCCGTGAACCGAATATCTCCCTCGACGATTTCACGCATGTCGGTAATGCCATGCCGGAACATCAATGTTCGTTCAAGGCCCATACCGAATGCGAAACCAGTGAAGACTGACGTGTCTACGCCACACGCAATGAGGACTTTAGGGTTGACCATTCCACATCCACCCCATTCGACCCAGCCCTCACCTTTACAAGTTCGACAATCCGCCTCTTCGCCTCGGCAGACGAAACAACGAATATCAACTTCGGCACTTGGTTCTGTGAAAGGGAAGAACGATGGGCGAAGCCTGGTGGTGATGTCTGACCCGAACATAGTCATCGCAAAATGATCAAGCGTTCCTTTCAGGTGTGCCATAGTGATGTTCTTATCTATGACCAAGCCTTCAACTTGATTGAACACGGGAGTGTGGGTCGCATCGAGGTCATCGGATCTGAAGGTACGACCTGGACAGATGACATAGATGGGCGGTTCGCGATCGAGCATAGTGCGCACCTGTACCGGCGAAGTATGGGTACGTAAGACCAACTTTGAACTTAAAGGTTCGATGAAGAATGTATCTTGCATTGTCCGAGCAGGATGATCTGCTGGAATGTTGAGGGCGTCAAAATTCAACCATTCGGATTCAAGTTCTGGTCCTTCGGCAACTTCATATCCAAGCCCGACGAAGAGATCACAAATGTCATCGCGCAAGATGGTCAAGGGATGAAGTCCGCCGCGCTGAGTCATGCGAGTTGGCAACGTGACATCAACGCGCTCCTCGATGAGGATGCGGGCATCACGTTCGCTTATTAATTGTTCTTCTCGGCTCTGCGCCATTGCAGTGATGTCAGATTTCACGGCATTGATCTCTTGTCCACGAGCAGCGCGCTCAGCAGCTGCTATCTTTCCAAGTTCGCGGTTAGCCAGAGCAATCGGGGATTTATCACCCAGATGTGCAATCCGTGCGCTCTTAAATGCATCGAGCGAATCCGCCTGTTCGAAAGCGGCTTTAGCCGCAGCGACTAGCTCGCGCAGATTCTCGGACACTGCGTAATTCTAGCGAAGGATTATGAATTGGCGTGGAAGAGGGTGATGGCAACACTTGTTGCGAGGTTTAGGCTCTCAGCGCGCCCACGCATTGGAATAGATACTCTTGCATCTGCCAAATCAGCGATTTCTTTAGGTAACCCACGAGCCTCGTTGCCGAAGATCCATAGCGCGTCACGACCGGAAATCTCGGTAAGTTTCTTTTGGCCGGTTGCATCGGTGGCATAGATCGCGCGGTGGTGAGCGCGAGCCGATTTCACCGCTGCGTGAATATCGACCTCGCGCACTAGCGGGATGTTCCATAAGGAACCTGCAGTGGCACGAACGACCTTGGGCGAGAATGGATCGGCGCTACCTGGCGATAGCAGAACACCCGCGCATCCAAGAGCATCGGCAGTTCTGATGATTGTTCCTAGATTTCCTGGATCGTTTATTTCAAAACAATAAAGGAGTGGTTGGGAGTTATCTCGGAAGATCTCTTCAGCAGCTGTTCGCTCTCTCATAGAACAAATGGCGAGGACCCCCTGAGAGCTCTCAACAGCGGACATTGCCGCCATCACCTTCTCTGACACGAAGGTCGCATTCGTCATGGCTGCAACGGAGAGAAGCTCACCTCCACTCTCGGTCACATAAAGCGTCTCGACCGGAAATCTTGTGGATGTGAGCGCCGCCATCACGGCCGCTGGACCTTCGGCGATGAACTGGTGAGCGTTCTTTCTTCCTTTAGATGCGTGAAGAGCCTTCACGCGAGCAACGTGGCTCGAATGAAGGCTCTTAATAACCTCGTTAGGAGAGGACAACGTTCTTTCGCGCTACTTCGACAAGTGCGGTGAAAGCTGCTGGATCGTTGATTGCCATGTCGGCAAGAACGCGACGATCTACATCGATTCCGGCAACTTTGAGACCTTGCATGAAACGGTTGTACGTCATGTTGTTGGCTCGGGCTGCAGCATTGATGCGGGTGATCCAGAGTCGACGGAATTGGCCTTTCTTATCTTTGCGATCATTGAAGGCATAGACCATCGAATGGGTGACTTGCTCCTTTGCACGGGAGAAGAGTCGGGAGCGCTGCCCGGTGTAACCACTGGCACGCTCAAGTGTGGTTCGGCGTTTCTTTGCGGCATGGACGCCGCGCTTTACTCTTGCCATCTCTGATCTCCCTTACTTCAAACCTAATAGACGTTTTGCAGTGTTTGTCGTGGCCTCATTAGCAACGACATCGCCTGAAAGTCGGCGGGTACGTCGAGAGGATTTGCCCTCGAGTAGATGGCGCTTGCCAGCTCGCTCACGCTTGACCTTGCCGCTTCCGGTTAATTTGAAGCGCTTCTTCGCGCCGCTGTGCGTCTTCATCTTTGGCATAACTTCTCTCCCTCGCTCAAACTGCTACTTCACGTTACTTCTGATAACTATCTAGTTAGAGCCCTTGCGCTTTGTTGGCGCCAGGACCATGACCATATTTCGGCCATCGAGCTTTGGTGCGAACTCGACGGTAGCGATTGCAGCGACATCTTCAGAGAGTTTCTGCAGGACCCGAAAGCCTGTGTCAGGACGAGCTTGTTCCCTACCTCGGAACATCATCGTCACTTTCACTTTATCTCCGCCGAGAAGGAACCGTTCGATATGAGCTTTCTTCGTCTCATAATCATGGGTATCAATCTTGGGTCGCATCTTCATCTCTTTTACAACAACATGCGTCTGGTTCTTCCGAGCCAACCGCGCTTTTTGTGCGATTTCGTATTTGTACTTTCCGAAATCCATCACTTTGCAAACAGGAGGATTTGCATCGGGAGCGATTTCTACAAGGTCGAGGCCAACTTCCTCTGCCATGCGAATTGCTTGATCGATTGCAACTACCCCGATCTGCTCACCGTTTGGACCGATTAATCGGACCTCGGCGACGCGAATGAGATCGTTGATGCGTGGTTCTGCGCTGATAACTTCTCCTGTCATTCGGTGTCATTTGGTGTCGCTGTCGTTCGCTCGCTACTTTTCAACCGACGCAAAGGAGAGACCGTCCCGAACTCCCCCAGCTGGGAAGTGGCGGTAAACCCCGTAGAGCCCTGGTCGGGCTAGAGGTGGGAGCCTGGCTCCTCTTTGCGCTGCCGCACACCTCATCGTGCAGATGTTAGGCAGGGGTAGAGGGTACCTCAGCGTCTCAATGCGACGCCAATCGCGGTCTTTATGCCCCTACTGCGTGGACTCCCCCATCGACATGGATGATTTCGCCAGTAGTTTTCGGGAACCAGTCGGAGAGCAGGGCAACCGCCCCTTGGGCCGCCGGTACTGGATCTGAGATATCCCATGCCAGTGGTGCGCGGGCGTTCCAGACCGATTCGAACTCTGCGAAACCAGGGATGGACTTTGCCGCCATCGTCTTGAGAGGGCCAGCGGCAATCAAGTTGACCCGAATGTTCGCTTTGCCAAGGTCCCGCGCGAGATAGCGAGTCGTTGACTCGAGCGCAGCCTTAGCAACTCCCATCCAATCGTATTGTGGCCAGGCGACGGTCGCATCGAAATCCATCCCGACCACACTTGCGCCTCCACTCATCAAATCCTTCGTTGCCATAGTGAGTGATGCAAGCGAGTAAGCAGAGACATGCAGTGCGACCGAGACATCGTCCCACGAGGTATTGAGGAAATTTCCACCTAAAGCGCTCTCTGGCGCGAAACCAATCGAATGGACGACACCATCGAGTCGTTCGTGGTGCTCTCTGATGACTGTCGACAACCTCGACAGATGTTCTTGGTTGGTGACATCAAGTTCTATTACCGGAGCAGGTTTAGGAAGTCGCCCAGCAATTCGTTGGGTGATGCTCATCGCACGACCGAACGATGAGAGCACCACCTCGCCATCTTGCTCTTGAATAAGGCGTGCAATATGGAAAGCAATTGATTGATCGGTGAGCACCCCAGTCACCAAGAATCTCTTGCCCGCGACGATTCCAGCCATAATCAGTGCCCCATTCCGAGGCCGCCATCGACGGGGATGATTGCCCCTGAGATATAGCTTGCCTCTGGCGATGCGAGAAAGAAAGCGACCTCTGCTATCTCAGCAGGAGAGGCAAATCGACCAAGTGGAATTGCTTCGGCAATCTCATTTCTGCGCTCTGCAGATAAAGCATGAGTCATGTCAGTTTCAACGAAACCTGGCGCAATAACATTCGCTGTGATGCTACGAGAACCCAATTCTCGAGCGAGCGAACGGGCAAGGCCAATCAACGCTGATTTGGTCGCTGCATAGTTACTTTGTCCGGCGCTTCCCAACAACCCGACTACCGAGCCGATGAAGATCATCCGACCACGCTTGAGTTTCAGCATTCCTTTAGCGGCGCGCTTAGCAGTTTTGAAAGCACCCCCGAAGTTTGTTGCACTCACTTCATCGAAATCCTCATCGCTCATCCGCAAAATCAAGTTGTCGCGGGTGATGCCGGCATTGGCGATCAGAATCTCAACCGGCCCAAGGTGCTTTTCAATTTCTGCGAAAGCATCATCGAGGGTGGCCGTATTAGTGACATCGATATTGATGGAGACAACCGGGTCGGTGAAATTCGGCGCAAGGTTGGTCCGATGTCCGATAACGACTCGATCGCCAGCCTGGGCAAAGCGCTCTGCTATTGCAGCACCAATGCCTCGATTGCCGCCAGTGACTAAAACCACTCGAGCGTCTCGAGAGTGTGCACCCATGTCGCACACGCTATCCGCTTCATCCGCTACTGGCACGTAACCTGAAGGCGTAAGCCCAATCAGTTCCAGTCGGGCCCGGCTATCTCTAGTGAGAGCCCAATGCCCGAGAAACCAGATTGGCCTACTAGCCCTCTAAATAATGCGGGCTTGATCAGAAGTGTCTACCGTTAGGCCATGGCAAAAAATGAGGGCGAAATCCATTCGATTACCGATGCACAGCCCTCATTGACTGTAGATCAACGTGCGCGACAAATCCGCTATTTCTATTCGATGATGTTCCGTACCGTCTGTTTCATTGCGACAATTTTCCTTCCCAGTCCATGGCGTTGGTTTACCCTGGCTGGTGCGGTGGTCGTCCCTTACATCGCGGTCATCGTCGCGAATGCAGGTCGAGAGACAATCCTGCGCCCAGAATCACTCGGACGGCTGAAGAAAGAGAACACCGTGGAAACTCGGGCAATCGGGGGCTCTACCATTGGCCATGGCGACAAAGAGCAGAACTAGTTCGCTTGCTTTCACTTTCGTAGCGCTCCTTGCGATTGGATTGTGCATTCGACTTGGTTTCTGGCAGTTTGATAGGTACGAACTCCGCCATAGTTTGACTAGGGAGATTTCAAGCGCTCTGACCAAGGCTCCAATAACTCTCACGGGCGCGAATCAATCGACTGCCGACGCGTGGATGAAAGTGAAGATTCGAGGGCAGTATGAACCCGCAACTCAGCGAGTCTTTCGCGGCCATTATTTTCAGGAGCGATACGGGTTGGAGGTGCTCTCTCTTTTCGTTCCATTAGATAGAGAGCTGCCCCCCATCTGGGTTGACCGAGGATGGATGGCCACGAGTACTGCAGCCAATGAGATGGCTCCAGCACCTGAGGTGCCCAAAGGTATTCGCACCATCAGCGGCATACTACGAAAGTACGACGACCCAACGACATCCACCGGGGTCTTCTTTGCGCTCCCCGCACCAAAAATCGGTCGAATCGATGAACTATCACTACAACAGTCTTACTCTGGCGAAACGTTCCATAAGTATCTGAAATTGCAAGGTGCTACCGCTGACTCTGTTCTGGCCATTACGCCATTAACTCCACCAGGGGAAGGACCGCACCTTGCATACGCGATTCAATGGTGGCTTTTCGCGCTGCTTATCGGTGGCACAAGAATCGCGCTATTCAAGAGTGAAATTAAGTGAGATTAAGAGTGAGCGATCCCCGCGGATCCACTAGAGAATTGCCGTTGATAGAGCTCGGAATAGAGCCCTTTCTGGGCAAGTAGTGAATCGTGATTGCCACGTTCAACAATCACACCCTGATCAAGTACAAGGATGAGATCGGCTTCTCGAACCGTAGAAAGGCGATGCGCAATCACAATACTCGTTCGATTCTTGAGCACTTCTTTAAATGCCAATTGAACGAGAGCTTCATTCTCAGCATCTAAATGGGCAGTCGCTTCATCGAGCAACACAATCTTTGGATTTTTGAGAATCAAGCGAGCGATGGCAAGGCGTGCTTTCTCTCCTCCGGATAAGCGATATCCGCGTTCGCCAACCATCGTGTTCAAACCATCTGGCAAATTTGAGACCAAATCCCAGATTTGCGCGAGTTCGCACGCATGTTGGAGTTCCTCGAGCGAAGCTTCTGGTTTTGCATATCGAAGATTAGCTTCGATTGTGTCATGAAATAGATGTGCATCTTGGGTGACTACGCCCATCTCTTTACGAAGGTCAACGAGTGCTAACTCGCGCAGGTCGACTCCCCCTAGAGAGATTGATCCTCCAGTGACGTCATAGAGCCGAGGAATGAGCGAGATGATGGTGGTCTTGCCTGCACCTGAAGGACCCACAAGCGCAACCATCTGCCCCTCGTCAGCGACAAAATCGACGCCTTTGAGAATCTGCTCGCTATGTGCACTCTCTGGTTTTGCGACTACCTCCAGCGAAGCGAGCGAGACCTCGGAACCTTTGGGATATGAAAAATTAACATTCGAGAAGCGCAGGGTTTTGTTGGCTGGCATAACCTTCGGTTGCTCTGGCGATTTCACCATCGGTTCGAGATCGAGAACTTCGAATACTCTCTCGAAGGAGACTAACGCGGTCATGACATCCACTCGAACATTCGAGAGCGCGGTCAAAGGACCATAGAGGCGCGCGAGCAAGGCCGCAATGGCAAGAAGTTTGCCTACCGATATCGCGCCTGAAATTGCTAGGTGGCCGCCCAGTCCGTAAGCAATCGCAGTGGAGATCGAGGCTACGAGCGTGAGTCCAATGAAGAAGATCCGATTAGCAAGGGCGATTTTGATACCGATATCTGCAACCTTGCGCGCTTTCGATCGGAAGGTCAGACCTTCAGCCTTGCCATCGCCATATAAGGAGACGAGTAAGGCGCCAGAGACATTGAATCGTTCATTCATCATGCCCGACATCTCGGCATTTCCGTTCATGGAATCACGAGTTAGCGACTGAATCTTGCGACCCATTGCACGCGATGGCAATAGGAATATCGGGACAAGAATGAGCGAGATTAGTGTGATCTGCCACGAAAGATAGAAGAGCGCACCAAGTACTAAGACCAGTGAGAGTACATTCGAGACTACGCCAGCTAGTGTGGAAGTGAAAGCCTGTTGGGCGCCGATGACGTCGGAATTCAATCGCGAGATGAGAGCGCCGGTCTGGGTTCTGGTAAAAAAGGCGATTGATTGTCGCTGCACATGTTCGAATACTTGCGAACGTAGATCGAAGATCAATCCTTCGCCAATTTGAGAGCTAAACCATCGGCCAACGATATTCATCAACGCATCGAAGAGCGCGAGCCCAGCGATTGCCAGAGCAATCATGGTGACAAGCGAGCCATTCTTAGGGATCACGCCATCATCGATGAGTCGTGAAAGTAGAAGTGGCGTCGTGATGACGAGAACTGCATCGAGGATTACGGTGATGAGAAAGAAAAACACGGCACGTTTGTAGGGTCGTGCAAAGGAGATGATGCGCTTCAAAGTGCCAGGCTTCAATTTGATATCTTTAACAGATTGATCTTGAGTCATGGAGCGATACATCATCCATGGCGCTTGCATCGTCATAACAAGAACCTACGCTCTCTCAAACACGACAACTGGTGCTGAAGCTGTTTGCTCGTCGTGAGTACCGTGGCGGACAGGACTAAACCAGGACTAAACAGTGAAACCCAGCGCGCGTAGTTGCTCGCGGCCAGATTCGGTGATCTTGTCAGGACCCCATGGCGGCATCCACACCCAATTAATCCGAACGTCATCGGCCAATCCGTCGAGAGCGCGTTTTGTTTGATCTTCGATCACGTCAGTGAGTGGACACGCGGCTGATGTCAGTGTCATGTCGAGGACTGCGATATTGGAAGGGTCGAGGGTGATGCCATAGACCAAACCTAAATCAACGACATTGATTCCCAATTCAGGGTCGACAACATCCTTCATCGCTTCGGTCAGGTCTTCAATTGATGTGCTCATCCTTGCTCCACTCTTCCTCTGAGCGCTGCATCGCGAAATGCCATCCAGCCTAACAACGCGCATTTTACTCGGGCGGGATACTTAGCGACTCCCGAGAGCGCTACTGCATCCTCTAGAACCTCGATATCGCCGGAAAAATTCCCCTTGCTCTGCATGAGGTCAAGGAAGAGCCGCTCGTATTCCAACGCGGTGGCTACCGTCTTGCCCGTAACCAGGTCGCTCATAATCGATGTGCTCGCCTGGGAGATCGAACAGCCCACGCCATTCCAGGAGACCGCACTGACAACGGATCCACTCAACGAAAGTCGCAAGGTCACTTCATCGCCACAACTTGGATTGTTGTGATGAACTTCAACATCGTATGGCTCGTGGAGTTGCTTATTATGCGGGTTCTTGTAATGGTCGAGGATTATCTCTTGATAGAGCGCTTCAAGACTCATATCAGACCTTAAAGAATTTCTTGGCATCTATAACGGCGGCAATCAATTGATCGACTTCATCCTCGGTGTTGTACAAATAGAAGCTAGCTCGAGTTGTCGCATGAACTTTCAGAGCTTGCATCAGCGGCCAAGCGCAGTGATGTCCAGTGCGCACGGCAATTCCTTTGTCGTCGAGGACTTGTCCAAGGTCATGTGGATGAATTCCGGCAACTGCGAAAGAGAGTACGCCTCCCCTATCAATAGCGTCCTTCGGTCCAACAATCGTCAGCCCTGGAATCTCGAGCAAACCCTCAAGCGCTCGCTCAGTAAGTGCATGCTCGTGTCGAGCAACTTCCGCCATGCCGATAGCGTTCAAATAGTCGATGGCTGCCCCCAGTCCAACGACCTGCGCCATGTTCGGAACGCCAGCCTCGAAGCGCTTTGGTGGCGCGGCAAAAGTTGCCGAGTTAATCGTCGCGCTCTCGATCATGGAGCCACCGGTGAGCATCGGTGGCATCTGTTCGAGAAGTTCGAATCGCCCCCACAGCACACCCACTCCAGTGGGGCCGAGCGCCTTATGCCCAGAATAGGCAAGGAAATCAATATCAAGAGCAGAGAGATCAACTTCCATATGCGGAACGGATTGACACGCATCGAGGACAAAAAGTGTGCCTACTGCACGAACTCTGCGAGAAATTTTCGCAATATCAGTGATCGCTCCCGTCACATTCGATTGATGAGTGAGCGCAACGACTGCCGTGTTTTCATCAATGAGCTCATCAATCGCACCTAAATCCATGCGCCCTTCGTCATCTACCGGGAACCAACGAAGTTCTGCTCCAGTGCGTTCGGCCAATTGTTGCCACGGCAGCAGATTGGCATGGTGCTCTAGCTCTGACACCACGATGTTCTTCGAACCATCAACGAAGAAAGGAGATTTCGGATTTGCCTTGCCAATGCTTGAGTTCAGAAAACCGTAGGCGACGAGATTCAATGATTCTGTGGCGCTCTTAGTGAAGATAATCTCAGTTGGGTCGACGTTAAGGAAGGTTGCGACTTTTACGCGAGCATCTTCAAATGCATCAGTAGCCTCTTCGGCGAGCAAGTGCGCACCTCGATGTACCGCGGCATTATGGTGAAAATAGAATTCGCGTTCGGCATCGACTACAGCGCGCGGTTTTTGGGAGGTCGCACCATTATCAAGGTAGACCAGATGTGCACCATTTCGGACGATTCGCGAAAGAATCGGGAAATCAGCCCGTATCGAAGCAACATCTAAACCTGCCATTAGCTACGCGAGTACTCCGCATACCCTTGCGCTTCGAGACGATCGGCGAGTTCGGCGCCACCTTGCTCGACGATTCGACCACCAGCGAATACGTGGACGAAATCTGGTGTGATGTAGCGCAAAATCCTGGTGTAGTGGGTAATCAACATGATTCCGATATCGCTCTTCGCCTTGATTCGGTTGACACCCTCGGAAACGATTCGGAGCGCGTCGACATCAAGACCAGAATCAGTTTCATCAAGAATGGCGATCTTTGGTTTGAGCAGTTCCATCTGGAGAATCTCGTGGCGCTTCTTCTCGCCGCCAGAGAATCCTTCGTTGACATTTCGCTCAGAGAATGCTGGATCCATACCCAACGCACCCATTGCATCTTTGACTTCGCCAACCCAGGTGCGCACCTTCGGCGCTTCACCGCGAATCGCAGTCGCTGCAGAGCGAAGGAAGTTAGAGACAGATACGCCAGGTACCTCGACGGGATATTGCATCGCCAGAAAGAGGCCTGCTCGGGCTCGCTCGTCGACGCTCATCTCGAGCACATCTAAACCATCGAGCGTGACGCTACCACCGGTGATTGTGTACTTCGGATGGCCAGCTATCGAATAGGCCAACGTCGATTTGCCAGAGCCGTTTGGCCCCATGATCGCATGTGTTTCGCCGCTCTTAATCGTGAGATCTACTCCTTTGAGAATCTCGCGCGCGTCACCCTCTGACTCGACGCTTACATGGAGGCCTTTGACTTCTAGTACGGACATCGCTACTCCCTAATTCCTCGAGATGGTGACATCTTCACCATCAACGTGTACGTGAAATTTCGTTGCAGGCGCAGTTGCAGGCGGAGTTACCGCTTCACCCGTGCGCATATCAAACTCGGCGCCGTGAAGCCAACACTCGATGAGGGCGCCAGTGAGTTCGCCTTCGCTCAATGAAGCATCGGAGTGGGTGCAGGTGTCTGCGATGGCATAGACATCACCATCGATTAACGCGACGCAGACCGGGGTGCCTTCGACCATGACGAGCTTAGGAGAACCCGGAGTTAGTTCATTTTTTGAAAAAGTTGTCGTCACGGAGCAATCCTCGCCAACTCGCGGTCAATCCGAGACATCAATCGCTCCTCGATTGAATCAATTTTGATATTTCGCAATAGCTCGGCGAAGAAGCCACGCAACACAAGTCGACGAGCTTCAGTTGATGGGATTCCGCGAGACATCAAATAGAAAAGTTGGTCATCATCAAAGCGGCCGGTCGCACTGGCATGTCCAGCTCCGACTATTTCACCGGTCTCAATCTCGAGATTAGGTACTGAATCAGCGCGTGCGCCATCAGAGAGGAGAAGGTTGCGATTGAGTTCGTAGGTATCGGTTCCTACCGCCGATGGTCTGATTACTACATCACCGAACCAGACTGTACGAGCCGATTCGCCTAACAGCGCACCTTTGTAGGTAACTCGCGAGCGACAATGTGGTTGGTCGTGCTCGACATGTACCCGATGTTCCAGATGTTGACCCTCAACGGCGAAATACAAACCATACGCATCAACCTCGCCGCCGGTCGACGTGAAGTTGACTCGTGGAAGCAATCGGACTGTGGCGCCACCAAGGGTGACTTCGATGAGCGTGAGTTTCGCGTCTTTACCAATGACAGCCTGATGTCGACCCAAGTGAGTCGAATCATTCTCCCACTCTTGCAGGGAGATGAAAGTTACGTGAGCACCATCGCCAAGTTCTAGCTCGACATCTTCGGAGAGGTTCGCAGATCCGGAGTTGTGAATGACGATTGTTGCCTTCGAATGTCGCCCAGCACGAATAGCAATCCGCTCGAAACTCGCTTCTGCTACGTTCGCACCGGCTCGGTCAATCAGAATCAGTTCTTCGAGTTCAGCATCACTTGGGACATCCACAAATAACGTTGCTGCGCTCTTGGAAATAGCGGTCGCTGCTGCGAAATCTTCAGGGGCAACGAGCGGAGTTCGGTCGTGCACTGCAGAGACAGTAACCGACTTATCGTGCGAGATATTTCGAACGAGGGCAGAGCCGGTCTTTATGCTCCCATCCAGAAGTCCGATGACGCGCTGGAGCGGAGTGAACCGCCACGCCTCTTCTCGACCAGTAGGAAGCGAAAGTTGTGCTGTTGACATCAACCGACAGCCCCTTCCATCTGAAGTTCGATGAGTCGGTTGAGTTCAAGTGCGTATTCCATCGGCAACTCGCGTGCGATTGGTTCGACGAAACCACGAACGATCATCGCCATCGCCTCGTCTTCAGAGAGTCCTCGTGACATCAAATAGAAGAGTTGATCATCGCTCACTTTGGAAACGGTCGCTTCATGACCCATCTGCACATCATCTTCACGAACATCGACATATGGATAGGTATCAGAGCGTGAGATTGTGTCAACGAGCAACGCATCACATTTCACGGTGCTCTTCGAGTGATGTGCGCCTTCTTCAACTTTGACAAGACCCCGATATGACGTGCGGCCGCCACCACGAGCAACGGATTTGCTGATGATGGTGGATGAGGTGTGCGGTGCAGCATGAACCATCTTGGCACCAGCATCTTGGTGTTGTCCCTCTCCCGCGAACGCGATTGAGAGCGTCTCGCCTTTGGAGTGAGCGCCCATCAAAAAGACGGCTGGGTATTTCATGGTGACCTTAGAACCGATATTGCCATCGATCCATTCCATCGTTGCGCCTTCTTGACATACAGCACGCTTGGTTACGAGGTTATAAACGTTATTCGACCAGTTCTGAATGGTCGTGTAACGAACTCGCGCATTCTTTTTCACGATGATCTCGACTACCGCCGAGTGGAGCGAATCAGAGGAATAGATGGGTGCCGTGCATCCTTCGACGTAGTGCACGTAAGAATCTTCATCAGCGATGATCAAAGTTCGCTCGAATTGCCCCATATTCTCAGTGTTGATTCGGAAATAGGCTTGGAGCGGAATTTCGACGTGTACGCCTTTGGGAACGTAGACAAATGAGCCACCTGACCACACTGCTGTGTTTAAAGCGGCAAACTTGTTATCGCCTACTGGAATGACGGTGCCAAAGTACTCTTTGAAAATATCCTCATGTTCTTTCAGTGCGGTATCGGTATCTAAGAACAGCACACCCTGCGCTTCTAAGTCTTCGCGAATCGAGTGATAGACGACTTCAGATTCGTATTGGGCCGCGACGCCAGCAATCAGGCGCTTCTTCTCAGCCTCAGGTATGCCGAGCCGGTCGTAGGTGCTCTTGATATCGTCAGGAAGTTCTTCCCATGAAGTGGCCTGTTTCTCGGTTGAGCGAACGAAGTATTTGATGTCATCAAATTTGATACCAGAGAGATCTGAGCCCCAGTTTGGCATTGGCTTCTTGTCAAAAAGCGTTAGCCCCTTCAATCGAAGATTGAGCATCCATTCTGGTTCGCTCTTCTTCGACGAAATGTCTCGAACTACATCCTCGTTCAAGCCTCTGCGCGAATTTGCGCCGACATCGTTGGCATCGGACCAGCCGTACTGGTATTTGCCAATTCCCTCTAATTCAGGATGTGTAGTCGCACTCATGCGCTCGCCTTTCTTGTTCGTGAGGTTTGTTTAGACTCTTGAGTTCGGTTTGTTGGAATAACAGTCGTGCACACGCCATCGCCATGGGCAATCGTCGCCAATCGCTGCACATGTGTACCGAGAATCTTGGAGAAGATCTCAGTTTCACTTTCGCAGACCTGTGGGAACTCCGCTGCAACGTGCGCAATCGGGCAATGGTGTTGGCAGAGTTCAACGCCAATCGGCAATTGATGAATGCTCGCGGCATATCCCTCTTCAGTTAAGAAATCGGCGAGCGCAGTAGTTTTGCTTTCGCTTGCAAGCCCAGATCGAGAGGCTATGAATTTCTGGAATTTGCGTTCCATGTCATCGGCTCTGGTTTGCGAGAATTCGCGGACTCCAGAGGTTGGCATGCTCTGTGCAATAAATCGAATGGCCGATATTGCCAAGTCGTCATAGGAATGTTCGAATGAGGTGCGACCCAGGTCGGTCATCACGAAAACTTTCGATGGCCGTCCACGCCCTATTTCGCGAGTGCGCGGCTCGCGTGGTTCGATAACCCCCTCCTCCACCAATACATCGAGATGGCGGCGGATTCCGGCTGGGGTGATGCCAAGTCTCTCTGACAGACCAAGGGCGGTAGAGGGTCCGTTCTCGAGGATCGAACGGGCAATCACCTCGCGGGTCTTGAGCTCGGGAGTGGCTATTTTCACAACGATATTGTGTCGTAATTCGCAGCCACCCGCCACTTTCAAGGGCGTTGGGCACGGCGCCCTCTACTAGGCTCGCGGTGTGCCACATCATCAGGCTCAGCAAGCCCAACGAGCCAGCCGAGTCGGGCGCGTTCTCGTGCGAGCCCTTCTCTTCGCTCAATCGGCGATTGTCATCACTGGCGGCGCCGTACGCCTTACCAAGTCAGGTCTGGGCTGCCCCACCTGGCCAGAGTGTGCCCCCGGCTCGTTCCTGCCCTCCCCTCACCAAGCGGAAGATCCACTGAATATCTGGATTGAATTCATCAACCGCTTGCTCACCTTCGCGCTCTTTGCCATTGCTCTCGCTGTCGCTATCTGGGTGTTCAGAGCGAAGCGAAGAGATCTGCGCGCTCTTGCCGCCCTCCAATTAGTTGGGATCGTTGGCCAAGGAGTTGTCGGTGGCATCACCGTACTGACCAAACTTCACCCCGCTGCAGTGGGATCGCATTTCATCCTCTCGATCGCTCTTATTGCTGGAGCGGTAGCGCTCGTCGAACGCGCTAAGGGGTATCCGGTGCGCGGGAGTCTCTCTCCGATTGCGCGCACTCTTGTTCGCGCGCTCCTTCTCCTTGGCTTACTCGTAATACTCATGGGCATAATCGTCACAGGAAGCGGTCCACATGCTGGTGATATCTCCGCGCCGCGCTTTGCCTTCGACATCCGCACCGTCGCATGGTTGCACGCCGATCTGGTCATCGCTTTCGTGGGCTTGTTGCTGTCCTACTTACTACTGCTTCACTTCGCTCCGGCGGTCTCTGAGGAGCGCTATGCCGCTCACCGAAAAAGAGAAGCGCGCCGGATACTGGCGATCACCCTGGCACAGGGTGCAATCGGATATATCCAATACTTCACCGGGGTCCCTGAACTCTTGGTGATGGCTCATTTAGTTGGGGTGGTTCTGCTCTGGAGCACCCTGGTTCGTCACGGGATTCGCGCCAGTGTATTTAGTCGAGCAGTGGGCGAGGGAGCATCTGGCGAGTTGCTCCCTCGCTAGAGAATGCTCGTTGGATAGGGTCGGCGCGTGCCTGGATCCCTGCCCGCAACCTGGTCGCCCCTCGATGATCAAGCGATTGTCTACGCCCGCGCCCTCGCAGCAGATGCAGTGCAACGAGCGGGCAACGGCCATCCTGGGACGGCGATGGCGTTGGCACCGGCAGCATATTTACTCTTCCAACATCACATTCGCCACAATCCGAGCGACCCACAATGGATTGCACGTGATCGATTTATTCTCTCGTGTGGTCACTCATCTCTAACTCTCTATACCCAACTTTTCTACTCTGGTTACGGATTAACCCTCGACGATCTCAAAACCTTTCGAAAATTAGGATCGAAGACGCCTGGACATCCGGAGTATGGGCATACCGCAGGTGTCGAGACGACAACTGGGCCACTTGGGCAAGGTATCGCCAACGGAGTTGGAATGGCGATGGCGGCCCGTTTCGAACGTGGATTATTAGACCCCGATGCCGCCCGCAATCAATCAATCTTTGATCACTACATATACGTTCTCGCCTCTGATGGTGATCTGCAAGAGGGAGTAAGTGCAGAAGCGTCCTCGTTGGCAGGTTTGCAGAAACTGCATAACCTCATCGTGATCTACGACGACAACGACATCACTATCGAAGGTGATATCTCACTGGCGTTCCGCGAAGATGTCGATGCCCGCTATCGAGCGTACGGCTGGAATGTGCTTAATGTCGGTACTGCACATGATGGCAGCGTAGATATCGCCGCTCTCCATGGCGCATTGATCGCTGCGCGCGCACAAACGCAACAACCAACTCTCATTCGTCTGAAAAGCGTGATCGCATGGCCCGCTCCACAATTGCGCGGAACCTCCAAATCCCACGGCGCGGCTTTAGGCAAAGAAGAAGTCGCAGCAACCAAAGTCGCGCTCGGACTTGATCCCGAGCAGGATTTTCACCTTCCTCATGAAGTGCTCGCCCATGTACGTAAAGTTAATGAACGCGGCGCGAAGGTTCATGCCGCATGGGAAGAGAAGTTCACCGCATGGCAGAGCGCACACCCCGAGCGTGCAGCCCTCCTTGCACGCATGCGCTCTCGAACGATTGATAGCTCCATCCTTGACCACATTCGCGCCGACTTCGCGTCAGGGAAAGAGATCTCCACACGGAAAGCCTCGGGTGACACCATTCAAAAGATTAGCGAGCTACTTCCAGAGTTCTGGGGTGGTTCGGCCGATCTAGCCGAGAGCAACAACACGACAATCGAAGGTGGTGGAGATTTCCTCCCGGAGAATCCTTACGGACGCGTCATTCATTTTGGTATTCGCGAGCATGCGATGGGTGCGTTGATGAATGGCATCGCATTGCATGGAGGAACTCGAATCTTTGGTGGAACTTTCTTGGTCTTCAGCGATTACATGCGTCCGACTGCTCGCCTTGCCGCATTGATGAAGCTACCCGTGACTTTCGTGTGGAGTCACGATTCGATTGGACTAGGTGAAGATGGGCCTACTCACCAACCCATCGAACATTGTGCAGCGCTTCGTGCAATTCCTGACCTGGCAGTCATCAGACCTGCCGACGCGAACGAAGTTGCGGTTGCGTGGAGGCAGATACTCTCGTCGAATGCTCCCGCCGCGCTCCTGCTCTCTCGCCAGAATCTCCCCGTATTCGATCGAAATAAGTACGCATCAGCCGACGACGTTGCGCGCGGGGCATACATCCTCCATGAACCAAGCCAAAAGGCCGATGGCATCATTATCGCTACTGGCTCTGAAGTCTCCATTGCAGTGAGTGCAGCCGAACTTGCAGTGCACGAGGGATTACATCTTCGAGTGGTCAGCGCTCCCTGCATTGAATGGTTCAACCAACAAGGCCCTGAATATCGAGAGAAAGTCCTGCCAGACTCGATTCGGGCGCGCGTAAGTGTTGAAGCCGGTATTGGAATGGGTTGGCGTGAATTTGTCGGTGATCACGGCTCGATTCTCGCTCTTGAACATTTTGGCGCATCGGCATCTGGCCCCGAACTCTTCAAAGAATATGGCTTCACTCCCGAGAATGTCCTTGCACATATGAAGAAATCTCTTCGCTTAGCGGGCAAGGCTTAAGTGTGAGCGCCACGCTCGAAAACATCTCGCGCGCTGGCACCTCAATCTGGCTCGACGATCTCTCGCGCTCTCGTTTATTAGTCGCAGACGAGAAATCATTGGCTCATCTCACGCGGACTGCCGCCGTAGTAGGGGTCACCACAAACCCAGCAATCTTTGCCAATGCACTGAAAGATGCAACCACCTACAGAGAGGCGATTAGCGCCTTGCGTGGCAAGAGCGCAGATGAAGCGATTCGAATTATCACAACAGCGGATGTTCGTTCAGCCTGCGATCAGCTTTCCGAGATTTTCGATCGAACTCAGGGTGTTGACGGCCGGGTAAGTATCGAAGTCGATCCAAGACTTGCCCACGAAGAGAGCGCAACTGTCGCTCAAGCCAGACAGTTGTGGCGTGAGGTGGATCGCCCCAATCTCTTCATCAAAGTTCCAGCAACGAAAGCGGGCCTTCCTGCAATCAGCCAACTTATTAGTGAAGGGATCTCTGTCAACGTAACGCTTATCTTTTCGCTCGAACGTTATCGCGAAGTGCTTCTGGCCTACATCACCGGACTGGAGCGCCGCATCGCATCTGGAGCGAGCCTTGCTGGGATCCAATCGGTCGCATCATTCTTTGTCAGCAGAGTTGATAGCGCAATTGATCCAGTTCTCGATGGCATGAATGACCCTAGGGCGCAGGCCCTGCGTGGTAAAGCAGCGGTTGCCAATGCCCGCTTGGCTTATCGCATCTTCGAAGAGATCAGCGCATCTGATCGATGGCAGCGCATCGCTGGCGCTGGCGGTGCAGTGCAGCGACCTTTATGGGCATCAACGGGGGTCAAAGATAAGGCGTATGACCCCGCAAAATATGTCATCGAATTAGTCGCACCTGATACCGTCAATACGATGCCTGAAGCGACCATTCACGCTGCCAAGTCATACTCTGGTCCGATAAGTAATTCGATTGCTGGCACATATGCGAATGCTGATGAAATCTTCAGACAATTGGCAGACATTGGCATCTCCTACGACGCCGTAGTGCAGGAACTTGAGCGTGATGGCATCGCGAAATTCAATGATGCGTGGGAGGCGCTCATCGCCACGATTTCGGAGCAGTTATAGTTGTCCGTGAATGATTATGAGTAGAAGATCAATTGACTCTCTTCAAGCCGCAAGTAAGGCGCTGGCGCAACATGATTTCACCTTGTGGGGCGAGCGAGCAGCGCCCACTGCGCGCGAGCGACTAGGTTGGCTTGATCTACCCGAACTCTCCCGTGACCTCTTGCCGGCTCTTGATGCGCTCTCTGCATGGGCACGAAGCGTCGGGCGAAATAGATTTGTGCTCTCAGGAATGGGTGGATCATCACTTGCCCCTGAAGTGATTGCTGCGACCTATGGCTCCGAATTGATCCTCCTTGACTCGACTCATCCCCAGGATGTGCGCGCTGTACTTGAGGTGGATCCGCTCTCAACATTGTTCATCATCTCGTCGAAATCAGGTGAGACGATCGAGACGCTCTCGCACCTCAAAGCAATTGAAGCCCGCTTGGAAAGTGCCCATGCAGAATTAGCAGAGCATGTAATTGTCATTACGGACCCTGGTTCACCGCTTGCCGGATGGGCCACTGAACATAACGTTCGACTCTTTCAGGGTGATCCAACGGTTGGTGGGCGCTTTAGCGCACTGTCGATATTCGGACTTTTGCCTGCCTCGCTGCTAGGTGTGGATTGCGCCATGCTCCTTGATGATGCTGCTGATATGAAGTTCTCCCTCTCTGAATCTCGAGAAGAGAGTCTTGCTCTTCGACTCGTCGTAGAAATTCTGCGCGAACAACCGTTCCTGAACTTGCCTGCAACGCCACTGAGCGACTGGATCGAGCAACTCGTTGCAGAATCCACCGGCAAGGATGGCACCGGAATAATTCCAGTCATCTCGAAATCACCACAATTGTTGGCAACCGTCGCCGAGACTTTTGCGCTCCCCCTTGGCGCCGCGTTTTATCTCTGGGAATGGGCCACAGCGCTGCTTGGTTACGCATTAGAGGTTAATCCATTTGATCAACCTGATGTTGCACAGGCAAAGGCTGCAACCCAAGAAGCGCTCACGGCTCAAAGTTCTGGATACCTCACCTCAGGCACCTCAGGGGTTCAGATGCTCCACAGTGGTGCCGAGCTTCACGATTTCATCGCGCGCGCGTCTACTACCACTCCGGGTTATCTTGCACTGCTCTGTTTCACACCAATGCGCTCGCCCGAGATTGTTGAAGAACTGGTGGAGATTAGAGAAGCCCTCGCTCAAAGCGCTTCCTTGCACGCTCAACGAGTGACGTTGGGGTGTGGCCCTCGATACCTCCACTCGACAGGTCAATGTCATAAAGGTGGACCGAAGATCGGGTCGTTCGTAGTTATCACTCTCGATGAGGCCAGCGATTACCCGATTCCTCATTCACGTTATGGATTTAGTGGCTTACTACAAGCGCAAGTGATCGGCGAACTGCGAACGTTGCACAACATCGGACGACCAGTCGTGCATGCGCATCTCACTCGCGCGGAAGTTAAGGAATTTAGTCGAGCTCTCCGCGCAACTTCTTGAGCGCTTCTTCGAGAATTGCTGCGCCTTCGGTTGCTGAGCGACGCTCCTTCACATAGGCAAGGTGCGTCTTATACGGCTCATTCTTCACTGGCTTAGGTGGTGAGGCCTTGTCGCGACCGGCAGGGAAACCACATCGTGGGCAATCCCACTCATCGGGAGGAGTGACCGTTCCATCGTCGGCAAAAGATGGTCTAGTTTCGTGACCATTCGCGCACCAATATGAGATTCGAAAACGTGCAATCGCCTCGCCGCGCTCTGCCTCACCCATGGGGCCGGCACCAACACGACTTCCTCTAATCGCACTTCCACTCATTAGTCGCCCTCTCTTTACTCTTTATCTGTAACTATCTGTGCCTATCTGTGCCTATCTGTACCTATCTGTACCTACACGTCATCTACAAACGCTACTTAACTTTTCAACAACAAGCTGAGTGCGACTATTCCAGCAAACCATAGCCCGCCCACCACGATGGTGATCCGATCAAGGTTCCGTTCGACAACTGAAGATCCCCCATATGTGGAAGAGACTCCGCCGCCGAAGAGATCTGAGAGTCCACTGCCCTTTCCTTTATGGAGGAGCACCAACAGGATCATCAACAAACTCAAGATAATGAGGAAGATGGATAGACCAAGAACCATGAAATCTCCTTGTTGGGTAGAGGGTAAGGATACCGGTTAAAACTTATGGAACTTCGCTATTTTGGCGAACTCCTCCGGGTCTAGACTGGCGCCCCCAACCAGCACCCCATCGACATCGGCGCAGGCCATGATCTCCTTGATAAGCGAGGCTTTCACTGAGCCGCCGTAGAGGATGCGAATCTGGGCGGCGGCCGGGGCGTTGGCAAGCTTCGCAATCCGCGCACGTATCGCTGCCGCCATCTCCTGCGCATCATCAGCGGTCGCGGTCTTACCCGTTCCAATAGCCCAGATCGGTTCATAGGCGATGACCACCTTTTTCACCTGGGCTGGCGTGATATTCGCAAGTGAAGCATTGAGTTGTTCGATGACGTATTCGATATGGGTCTGCGCATTTCTTATTTCATCACTCTCTCCCACACAGAGAATTGGGGTTAATCCGTTCGAGAGCGCAGCTTTCACCTTGCTATTGACGAGTTCATTACTCTCACCGTGATGTCCGCGCCGCTCCGAATGTCCGACGATGACGAAGGTGCAACCCAGCTTGGCGAGCATCGCACCTGAAATATCTCCGGTGTAAGCACCAGAAGGAAATGGCGAGAGATCTTGTGCACCGTAAAGAAGTTGTAATCGATCACCATCAATCAACGTTTGCACCGATCTAATATCGACAAAGGGTGGCAAAACTGCGATGTCGCTCGCCTCATAATCCTTCTCATTCAAAAGAAATGCTAATTTCTGGGTGACTGCAATCGCCTCGAGATGATTGAGGTTCATCTTCCAATTACCGGCAATCAAAGGTTTTCGCTCGGGCTGCACGTTCTCTTCCGACATTAGCTCTCCAATACTTTGATTCCGGGTAATTCTTTGCCCTCGAGGAACTCCAACGATGCTCCCCCGCCGGTGGATATGTAACCAAATTGCTCATCATCAAAACCGAGTAAACGGATTGCAGCGGCAGAATCTCCACCACCGATGACGCTCAGGCCTGGTAATTGCGCAAGCGCCTGGGCGATGGCTCGGGTGCCGTGGGCGAATGCTGGAAATTCGAAGACTCCCATCGGTCCATTCCAAAAGACCGTTCGACAATCCTCAAGGGCTTTTGCGTACTGCGCTGCGCTTACTCGGCCGATATCCAAACCAATCTGATCCGAAGGGATTTCATCGACCGAGACGGTCGTAGCAGGCGAATCGGCGGCGAAGGCAGGGGCGACTACGACATCTTCAGGTAGTAAGAGTTGCACACCTTGTTCGCGTGCCCGGGAAATCAGGGTTTGAACTTGCCGAATCTGCTCCCTATCAACGAGGGATTTGCCGATCTCTTTGCCTTGTGCAGCAAGGAAGGTGAAGACCATGCCACCGCCAATCGCCAAAATATCGACTCGATCGAGGAGATTATTGATGACACCTATCTTGTCAGAGACTTTCGCACCACCAAGTATGACCCCGTATGGTCGATCCGGGTTGGTTGCCAAGGTGTTAAGGATTCGCATCTCGGCATAGATCAACCGACCGGCGCAATGTGGGAGCAACTGCGGCAGATCGTAAACCGAAGCGTGCTTGCGATGCACGGCACCAAAGCCATCACCAACGTACACCTCGCCAAGGGTGGCCAACTCGTGTGCGAAGGCGAGCCGTTCGGCATCATCCTTACTCGTCTCGGCGGGAAAGAATCGAATGTTCTCAAGCAGGACGACAGTTCCAGGTCGCGCGGCAGCAAGTTTCTTGGCCTCAGCGATATCGGTCGCGCACGAAACCACGTCATTGAGCAACTCACCCAGGCGATTGGCCACAGGAGTAAGGGAAAATTCGGCAGCGAAACCATTCTTAGGGCGACCTAGGTGTGCCAAGATCACAATTGATGCAGCCTTCTTGCGAATTAATTCGATAGTGGGCAACGAAGCAACGATTCGTCCTGGATCGGTGATCTCACCATTTTTTAGGGGGACGTTGAGATCACAGCGCAGGATCACGCGCTTGCCAGTGAAATCGATCGACTCGAGAGTCTGCATTAGCGCACTGAATATTCTCTACGGGATATCTCTACACGTTTTCAGAGCGAACGTCCGACAAATCGCACCAGGTCAACTAAGCGATTTGAATAACCCCACTCATTGTCGTACCAGCCCACCACTTTCGCACTCTTGCCAATCACTTTTGTCAGTTGGCTATCTACTATGCATGAATGTGGATTAGTCACAATGTCAGCGGAGACAATCGGATCTTCGGTGTACTCCAAAATTCCACGCAACGGGCCCTCTGCTGCTGCTTTGAGAGCAGCATTGATTTCAGCGGCCGAGACTTCTCGAGAAAGTTCGACGCTTAGATCAGTGACCGATCCAACCGGCACTGGAACGCGCATCGCATATCCATCCATCTTCCCCTTGAGTTCTGGCAGAACGAGACTGATGGCTTTGGCCGCGCCAGTACTACTCGGAATTATTGAAGTGGCAGCGGCACGTGCGCGACGAAGATCTTTATGAGGGAAGTCTAAAATCACTTGGTCATTCGTATACGCATGAATCGTTGTCATCATGCCTCGTTCGATGCCGAAACTATCTTGGAGCACCTTTGCCATCGGCGCCAGACAATTAGTGGTGCAGGAAGCGTTCGAGATGATTGTGTGGCGTGCCGGATCGTAGGTGCCGTGATTGACTCCCATCACAATCGTGACATCTTCGTCGGTTGCTGGGGCGCTAATGATCACCTTGTGAGCACCTCCTACAAGATGCTTCTTAGCCTGCTCACCTTTCGTGAAGATACCCGTCGACTCAATCACTATCTGTGCGCCAACTGACGACCACGGCAGAGCAGCCGGGTCGCGCTCGGCAAAGACCTTAATGGTCTTGCCATCAACGGTGATCGAGTTCTCGGTATGGGAAACGCTTTTACCCAGCGGGCCGAGGATTGAGTCGTACTTGAGTAGGTGCGCCAGAGTTGCAGTGTCGGTGAGATCGTTGATTGCAACTATCTCAACCGAGTTGCGCGCGCTTTCCGAGGCGAGAATCGCACGGAAGAAATTGCGCCCGATTCGACCAAAACCATTGACGCCGACTTTAATCATGCTGTCCATCCTTACGTTAATAGATCGGGGCTGATGCCCGACTCGGTATCTGGTATTCCCATCTCGACCGCTCGTTTATCGGCCATTGCAAGCAAACGTCTAATCCGTCCGGCAATCGCATCTTTCGTCATCGGAGGATTCGCTAACGAACCCAATTCTTCAAGGCTCGCTTGGCCATGCTCGATCCGTAGTCGACCTGCTTCAAGAAGGTGATCGGGAATCTCAGGTCCGAGAATCTCAATCGCACGCTGAACCCGAGCCGACGCGGCAACAGCAGCACGAGCCGAGCGACGAAGATTTGCATCGTCAAAATTCGCTAGCCGATTTGCAGTTGCGCGAACTTCACGACGCATTCGACGTTCTTCCCACGCGAGCACGCTCTCGTGCGCGCCCATCAGAGTCAGCAATGCTCCGATTGCATCTCCATCACGCACTACTACCCGATCGACACCGCGGACTTCGCGCGCTTTCGCAGTGATTCCCAACCGGCGCGCAGACCCGACGAGCGCAAGTGCTGCTTCAGGGCCTGGCGCAGTAATCTCTAACGCTGAGGATCGTCCAGGTTCGGTGAGCGAACCATGGGCGAGAAACGCTCCGCGCCATGCAGATTCAGCATCGCACTTCGCAGCAGAGACAATCTGGGGTGGCAGTCCGCGAACCGGTCGACCGTTTCCATCTATCAATCCGGTTTGCCGGGCAAGCGCCTCTCCAGTTTCAGCAACGCGAAGCACATAGCGACTTCCCTTGCGCAATCCTCCTGGGGTGAGCACTGTTAAGTCACTGTCATGGCCATACACTTCAGAAATCTCTTTACGTAACCGGCGAGCGCTTTGTGCCGTATCCAATTCAACTTCGACCACGACTTTGCCTGTGGTGATATGAAGGCCACCTGCAAAACGTAGGAGCGCAGAGACTTCAGCCTTTCGACAACAGGGCTTGGAGATAGCAAGGCGACTTAACTCATCCTTC